>DASWGU010000189.1:0-19867 GCA_036393555.1 Gemmatimonadaceae bacterium | reverse complement strand
GCAACCTATCCCGTCGGTTCATACGTGGTGAAACTCGACCAGCCGTATGGTCGCCTGGCCAAGAACCTCCTCGAGCGGCAGGATTATCCCGATCCCGCGTTGCGAACCTACGACGACTCGGGCTGGTCGATGGGATTCGCGTTCAACGTGGATGTGAAGGAGATCGCTGACTCGACGATTCTCGCCGCGCGCACGACCCCTGTCACCCTGGCTGCAGTGCGCGGGACGGTAGCCGGTTCGGGCACCGCCGGCCTCGCCGTCGCTCATTACGGGTCGAACAACATGGTCTCGTTCCGTTACACGTTGCGGAACATTCCCATGAAGGTGGCCGAGGACTCGTTCTCGACGAATGGAGTGCACTTCCCTGCCGGCTCGTTCATCGTCTCCGGTTCTACGGCCGATCTGGCGTCGGTGCGCTCTGCGGTCGAGTCCCTCGGGCTCACTGCCGCAACGCTGAACGCGGCGCCGACCATTGCGACCCACGATGCGGACGTCCCCCGCGTGGCCATCTACTCGCAGTGGAGTGGAACGCAGGAACTCGGCTGGTACCGCCACGCATTCGACCAGTTCGGCATTCCCTTCGACCTCATATACAAGGAACGGATCGTCAGGGGGAACCTGCGAAACGACTACGATGTGATCGTGATGGCGGCGCAGAACATCAACCGCTCCGGGGTGCTGGCCGAGCCGGCCGCGCGCCCGCAGCCGTACCGGAAGACGGACAAGCTCAAGTTCCTGGGCATGTACGGCGAAACGGAAGACATGACCGGCGGGTTCGGCCAGGTCGGGGTGGATGCGGTCGCCGCGTTCCTCGAGTCCGGCGGCACACTGATCGCCACGCTCAGCGCCGTTCGTTTCCCGATCGAGTTCGGCTTCGCGCGCTCCGTGGACCTGGAACCGCTCTCCGGCGTGAATGCGCAGAAGCCGCTGGTCACCGCGGAGATCAGGAAGCGCGGCCACCCTGCCTTCTACGGGTACGAGAAGAACATCTTCCCGATGAAGTTCGGTCAGGGACAGCAGGTCTTCCGGGTCGGAGTGGCCGACCAGGACAACGTGCTGGCGCAGTTCGTGGGTGGCGAGTCCTCAGTGCTGAGCGGGCTGATGGTCGGAGCGGACAACATCCGCGGTCGTGCTTTCGCGGTGGACATCACCAACGCGCACAATGGCAAGGGGCGCGTGCTCATGTTCGCCAACAACCCGGTCTACCGCTGGCAGAACCACGGGGAGTTCAACATGGTGTTCAACTCCATCGTGAACTGGAATGACGTGCCGGCGCCCCCGAAACCGACGGTAGTGCCGTAGTGCGGGACGGGGCGTGCCCCCCGGTTCTCCCGTCCCGCTTCACCGCGTCCCGGCGAAGATCTCGTCCGGCACTATCGCGGCTATCACGCGGCCGGGGCCGTGCACGCCGTGCACCAGCACGCCGCCGATGTCGGCCGACTTGCTGGGGCCCGAGTGGAGCCCGATCGCCGCCCCCTGGCGTCCACGAGCCATCCGGAGCGCAGAGCGTAACGTCAGGTAAACGGAGGCGCGGGGAATCCAGACCAGGTGGACCGGCGCCAGGAGCTGGAGCCGGCGACCGTCACGGCTGTCCAGGAGGAGCGTTCCGGTTTCGGCCGCGGCCGCAATCGCTGCGGAGACCGCCAACGCAGCGTCGGCCGGCGCCACAGCAGGCAACCGCGGACGAAGCGCGTCCGGCAACGATGCGCTGACGGCGGCCGCCGGAAAGTCGCTGCACCAGACCGAGGCCCACGCCAACGCTGCCCTGAGGTCCGGGTGAACGACAGCCTCCCCACCGGCAGCGGCGAACTGGTGCACAAAACGGTCGATCACGACGTTCGTGGCAGATGCCACTTCGACCGGCTCTCCGAGCCTATCAGGCAGCGGGACCGGAGACCGCAGCGACATCGAAACGCGGATCCTCGCCAGGATCCGGTCGCGACCGGAATCCGCGCTGGTCATGTGATCCCGTCCCTCCAGAGTTCGTGGAAAGGCCGTGTGCTGGGTTCCAGTGCCCCACGCCAGGCCGTCCAGTGCTTCAGCACGGGCGTAACGCGCCCGCCACGCACCGGACCCGGCAACCGTCGCAGCAGCAGCGAAGCAAGTCGATAGAGCCGGGGATTCGTCATGACGCGAGCATACCCCTTCATGCCGATCCGCTCACCACGACTCGTCAGACGGGCATCTGCCAGTCGGTCGCGCCACGAGTGCAGCAGGCGCGGAATCGGAATGCGGACAGGGCACGCCTCGACGCAGGCGCCGCACAGGGTGGACGCAAACGGGAGAGCGCCACCCTCCTCCATCCCTAGCAGCGCCGGCGCCAGAATCGCGCCGATCGGTCCGGAGTAGGCCCAGCCGTAGGCGTGACCGCCGGTCTGCCGGAACACCGGGCAGGCGTTGAGGCACGCGCCGCATCGGAGGCACCGCAGCGCCTCCCACGCCTCCGGATCCGCCAGCAGCGCGCTCCGCCCGCCATCGACCAGCACGACATGAACTTCATCGGGGCCGTCGACATCCACAGCAGTTCGCGGCCCCTGGATCAGCGACACGAAGGTACCAATCGCCTGGCCGGTCGCCGCACGGCTGATCAACTGGAGGAAGGTGGCGAGATCGTCGAATCGAGGCAGCAGCTTCTCGATCCCCACGAGCGCCACATGGACACGCGGCATGGTCGTCGTGAGCCGGATGTTGCCTTCGTTCTCGACCAGCGCCAGCGTCCCCGTTTCCGCGACGAGGAAATTGACTCCGGTGATACCCATGTCCGCCGCGAGGAATGCGCCGCGAAGCACTCGTCGCGCCGCGGCAGCCAGGACTTCCGGCGCGGCATCGCGAGGCGTATCGAGTCGCTCATGGAAGAGCGCGCGGACGTCGTCCAGGCCGCGGTGGATTGCCGGCGCGATGATGTGGCTCGGCATTTCACCGAGCAACTGGATGATGTACTCACCCAGATCGGTCTCGTACACGTCGATACCCATGGCCTCCAGCGAGGCGTTCACACCGACTTCCTCGCTCAGCATGCTCTTTCCCTTGACCACGGTTCGCACCCCGTGTCGTCGCGCCAGATCGCTGACGATGCCGGCCGCATCGGCGGGTGTGTCCGCCCAATGCACGCTGGCACCGTTCGCCCGGAGCCGATCTTCCGCCTGCAGGAGATACCGGTCCAGATGGGTCAGGACGTGGTTCTTTACCTGCTCCGCCCAGCGTCTCCACGACTCGATATCGACTGACGCGTACCCCACGCGCCGCGCCGAGTCGAGCGTGAGAGCTCCAGCAGTGACCGAATCGCGCATGGCCGGCGTATCGCGCAGGATGGCCAACGCCCGCGATCCGTAGGCCCGCGCCTCGACGCTCACGCGCCCGGCCGGGAGAGGGAGGCCTGCCTTGCCTGCCAGAGGAGGCTGGCGAGCGGTCGGACGGTCACGCTCATGCCACGGAGCCTGGAACGACCGGCCAGCTGCAGGAGGCACCCGCCATCTGCCGACGTCAGACAGTCCGGCGACGGAAGCGTGTCGAGCTTCCGGTCGGCCATCGCGGCGGATACGGACGGGTGCTTCACGGCAAAGGTGCCCCCGAACCCGCAGCACTCCCGGTCCGCGATCCATGGCACTACTTCAGCGCCCGCCGCCGCCAGGAGAGCCGTCGGTTCCTTCTCCACCCCGAGTTCACGCAGTGCGTGACATCCATGGTGGTAGGCGACACGCATGCCTCGCAGGCCATCGCCGAGCGTCGTGACACCCAGCACCTTGACGAGGAACTCACTCAGCTCGAACGTGCGCTGGGCGAGCTGGGTGAACCCGTCCTGTTCGCGCTCGGCGAGCTGCGGATAGAACACGCGGAGCATGGCCGCGCAGCTTCCCGATGGCAGCACCACGGGAGCCGATCCCTCGAAGACCCGCACCGTGTGCCGCGCCATGGCGAGGGCTTCCTCACGGTACCCGGCGTTCCAGGCTGGTTGGCCGCAGCACGTCTGTCCAGCGGGAAAACTCACGTCCACGTCGAGCGACCGGAGCAGTCGGACGCAGTCGGCGACCGACTCGGCGAAGAACTGGTCTCCGAGACAGGTGGCGAAGAGGGATACTCTCAACACACGGGGGACATGTTCAGGGGGAAGGCGACGAAACGAAGAGTGCCGGGTGACGCTGCCGGTCGCCAGATGGAACGCACGTTGCAAGGCCGAGGGTTGCCGATTTGTCCTCCGTCTTCACTATTCCCTCGTCCCTGACCCCTTCGCCGGCAATGTCTTCCATCTCCCGACGTGACGCGGTCCGCGGCCTCGCCGCCGGCGCGGCAGCCATGCTCGGCGCTCCATCCGTCCTGAGTGGCCGGTTCCAGCTGTTCGGCCGACAGGGCCCTTCATACAGCGCCCGCGCCATCCACCTGCTGGAAACGTCAACTGTCATCGACCTGCTCAATCAGTTCAGGTTCCCGGACTTTGCCGAGACCCCACCGCTGAGCCGGAAGTGGATGCTCAGCGCCGGTTCGTTCACCGAGCCGGACTGGGAGTTGTACCGGACCTCGGGGATCGACGTGTTCGGTCTGGGACACGGCGCGACCAGCTACGACGACGGAATCCGGTTCTTCGCGGACTGGAACGGTTTCCTGGCGCAGTACGACCAGTGGTTCATCCGCATCGACGACGGCCGCGACATCGAGCGCCAGCGCGGATCGGGGCGCGTGGGGGTTCTCCTGACCTTCCAGAACTCCGATCATTTCCGGACGGCGTCCGACGTGGAGACCTTCTTCGCCCTGGGCCAGCGCGTTTCGCAACTGACGTACAACTATCAGAACCGACTGGGGGCCGGCTTCCTGGAGACGAAGGACGGTGGGCTCACGGTGTTCGGCGGCGAGATCGTCCAGCGCATGAACCAGGTCGGCATGGGCGTGGATCTGTCGCACTGCGGCGACCACACCACGCTCGACGGGATCGCTGCGTCATCCAGGGCGGTGCTCTTCTCGCACGCCAGTTGTCGCGCCCTGGCGCCGGACCATCTGCGCTGCAAGACGGACGAGGCCATCCACGCGATGGCGAGGACCGGTGGCGTGATGGGGATTCCGTTTCTGCGCATGATGATCCGCGCGGACGAACCCGTGACGATCGACCATGTGGTGGACCACGTCGACCACGTTGCGCGGCTGGTGGGCGTCGAGCACGTCGGCGTCGGCAGTGACATGGACATCCTCGGCAACCCCAATCCGGTCAATGGCGAGCCGATGCGGGAGACACCCAACTGGGATCGGTACCGGCTGCACAAGGACGCCGCCGGACAGTGGATGCTCACCATCAAGGGGCTGGACCATCCCCGACGGATGTTCGACCTCACGGACGGACTCATCCGTCGTGGCTACAGCGATGAGCACATCCGGTTGATCCTGGGCGGCAACTGGAGCAGGCTGCTGGCGGCGATGTAGACCTGCACAGGCTGTCGCGCGCCGCTTAGTTTCCCTGCGCCGACACCTAACGCCCCGCGCGCACGCTACTGTCATCCGGACGTCATGCCCCCAACCGAGCAGCCATACTTCGAGATCCGCGCATCCGCGACGCACGGTTCCGGCGCCTTCGCCATCCGGCCGATTCCGGCATGCACCCGCCTCATCGAGTACACCGGAGAGCGCGTCAGCCACGAGGAGGCGGACTCACGGCCCGACGTGGATGACGGCACCGGCAGCACGCACGTTCTGCTCTTCACCGTGGATCGACGGACCGTGATCGATGCCCGCGTGGGCGGCAACGAGGCTCAGTTCTTCAATCACTCGTGCGACGGGAACTGCGAGGCGGTGATAGAAAAGCGACGCGTCTACCTGGAGACCAGGCGCGCGGTCGCTCCCGGCGAGGAACTGACCTACGACTACGAGATGGAGTACAGCGGCGAGGATCTCGAGACCGCTCGATCGCTCTATCCGTGCCGCTGCGGTGCGCCCAACTGCCGAGGGACGCTGCTGGACATGCCCGTGGCCACCAGGAAATCTGCGTCGCGCCCGCGGAGGAAATCCCGGGCCGGGAAGTCGACCGCGGCCCGGACGGCTCGCGGGAAGCGGGAGGGCAAGGCTGCTGCAGCGGGCAACCGCACGACGAAAGCCGTCAAGTCCAGGAAACGGCCCACGACGACTCGCGCCGTATCTGCCACGGGAAGCCGTGGGCGGCGCCCGACCTAGCCGCTGAACGCGCGCAGTTCCACTGCGCTCACGTCGCCGATGGCGTCCTCAATGGTCAGGCGCAGCCGGCGCACCGTGACGGGCGCAAACCGGTCGAGCTTCCGGTAGCCGACCGTCGTTCCGCTGGACAGCGGAAACCAGTCCGTCCCCATCGAGCCGTCCAGCCGGTAGCGGGAAACCAGCTGCCCCCGGGTGATGTCTTCTCTCACGTCCCCGATTGCGATCGAGGCTGGAGCGCGCAGCTCGAGCTCCAGTGTCGCCGATCGACCCGAGGACTGCCAGCGCCGCGGCGCGGACGCGGTGACGTCCGTGGCGAACATGCCGTCGAGACGCACCCTCATACCACGAAGCCGGGCAACATCCACGTCGTGCAGCACTCCGTCGGGTGTCGGCGGCACGTTGAGCAGCAGCTTGGAGTTCCGACCGACCGAAGTGAAGTAGATGTCCACGAGGTTGTCTACCGATTTCACGCGCGCGTCCTCAGCGGGATGATGGAACCAGCCCGGACGGATCGAGACGTCGGTCTCTCCGGGCCGCCAGACGGTTCCGCGAGGATCGCCTTCGCGCAGCATGCGCATGACCACGTCACCGCTCATGCCGGGCACTGTCACGACCGAAGGATCCACCGCGGACCAGTTCGTCTGTCCCGCCACCCCGGTCTCATTGCCGATCCAGCGCACGTCCGGACCAGCGTCCGAGAACATGACCGCGTCAGGCTGCAGCCGGCGGACCAGCGACCAGAAACGCGGCCAGTCGTACTCCTGGCGCCGTCCGTTGGGACCCTCGCCGTTGGCGCCGTCAAACCAGACCTCATGGACCGGGCCGTATTGCGTGAGCAGTTCGGTCAGCTGATCGCAGAACAGGTCGTTGTATCGCGGCGAGTCGCCATACGACGGCTCGTGCCGGTCCCAGGGAGAGCAGTACAGCCCCACCTTCAGTCCCTCGGTGCGACAGGCATCGACCATCTCTCTCACGACGTCGCCACGCCCGGCGCGGAATGGACTGCTTGCCACGGAATGTCGGGTCGTCCGCGTCGGCCACAGGCAGAAGCCATCGTGATGCTTTGCGGTCAGCACCATCGTCCGGAATCCGCACTCCCGCGCGACGCGAGCCCACTGAGCGGTGTCCAGACGGCCGGGATTGAAAATCGAGGGGTTCTCCGTTCCATCTCCCCACTCCCGGTTCGTGAACGTGTTCACCCCGAAGTGGAGAAAGAGGGCCAGCTCATCCCGCTGCCATTCCAGCTGCGATGGCGACGGCATCGCTCTGGACGGTTGCCACGACGGAAACAGGCCCGGTACCAGTCGGCCCGCCGCCAGCGCCGCCATGCCGCTGCGGACCAACTCACGCCGCGTGAGTCGTCCGTTGCCTGTCAGATCGAGTGCCACTGGCTCTGGGTTAGTAGACCGCTTCACGACAGCCGACTCCCGCCTTCCGACTGACGACTGACGACTGACGATTGACGATTGAAGGCTGACGTCTCACCTCGACAGGTCCACGATATCTGCATAAGACTGCAACCGCCCGCTCCGGAACATCCCGAGTACCTCCTCGACATCCGACGTTGTCGACGCGGACCGGGCGAACGGGTGCTGGCGTCGATAGCCCCGATTGGACACGGATCGGACGAACCGGGCGTCCCGGTGCATCGGCATGTCGGACACGTTGTCATAGAACCGCCGCCAGGCGTCCCCCTGCTGGAACAGGTACTGCTCGACGTTCGAAACGTAGAAAGTGCGGATGGTCGCATTCTGCTGTCGCACCCAGTTGCCCACCTCCCGGAGCGCCTTCGGTCCGGCGAAGTCGCCCACGACCGGAACGATCAGGTTCCGGGCCTGCATATCCTTCAGGATCCCGAAATTCTCCTCGGAACCCAGGTAGCCGCGGTTGACTCCATCCTGATCCGTCGCCGTCATCAGCGTACGGTACGTGGGCATGCCCCGGCCGCCGAACCCCCGAGCGACGTTGGACGAATACGTCAGCGCCGGGCCCGCGTGATAGAAACTGGAATAGACGTATTCCAGCGAAGCCATATCGAACGCGTCGAGTGCCATGCCCTTCTCTTTCAAATGGCGCCCGATCATTCCGAGGTTCCGTTCGAACAGGACGGTGTCACGCGGCAGTGTGGCGAGCCACGAGAACAGCGCATCCGCCGACTGATCGTCCGGCGCCGGCGCCAGCCTGCTCCGGGAGAAGAGTCGCCCAAGAAAGTCGGCGCGGTCACTCGACAGCTCGATGAGCGCCTTGTACATCAGATGCTGCAGCAGGTTCTGGCGGCGAATGTCCACGATGAACGCGATGCGGGGGCGGAGCGCCACCAGGTATGTGAAGTTCTGGTCCGGGCCGACTCCGACGTAGACGTCGTTTCCGGTGGCCTCCGCCAGTTCCGGCAGCACATACTGAAACGCCAGTTCGTTGGAGACGAAATTGTCAGAATGGAAATAGCCCCCCTCCTCCGACAGACCGTTGACCAGCGACCAGAACGCCGTATCGCTGAGTTGTTCGGGAATCGCCGACTCCTGGCGCTGACAACCGGCGGGCGCCAACCAGGCAGCCGCGGCGACGCCGGCCGCGAGCAGCAGGCGTCGTGTATCCCTTCGACGTGGCGGACGATTCATGCGTGACCCCCGGCAGCTGGATCGGTCAGGGCGATGACTCAATGTATTCCGCGGTTCCTGTCCCGGGGAACACTCCTCCTGCCTGCTGTGCTGGGCCTCCTTGCCGGGCCGGCATTCAGCGATGGCGCGAACGCCCTGGCCCAGCGGCCGTCGTCCCTCCCTGTGGTGCGACTCGAAGCCGGTCTGGTCATCACCCGATCGGTCCGCATTCTCCCCGCGACCTATCGCATCGCCGCACCGGCTTCGGCTGACTCCGCGGTCGTGACCGTACGCGGTGACGGCCTGACGGTCGACTTCAGCGGTGTGAGACTGGAGGGCATCGATCCCACATCCGATCCCGATCTCGCCCGGGGCGTCGCGCTGCGCATCGAGGGCGGCAGCAACGTACGGATCCTGAACGCCCGCATTCGCGGCTACCACGTGGGCATTCTGGCCCGGGGCACGATCGGACTCGATATCGTCAACAGCGACCTGAGCCACAACTGGAAGCCCCGCCTCTTCAGTGTCATCGAGCATGAAAGTCTGGCGGACTGGCTCTCGTTCCACAACAACGAGGGAGGCGAATGGCTCCGCTTCGGGGCCGCGATCTATCTCGACAACGTTCACGGTGGGACCATTCGCGGCAACACGGTGACGCAGGGCATGAACGCCCTGCTGATGAACCGCGTCGATCATGTCACGGTCCGGGACAACGACTTCTCGTTCAACTCGGGGCTGGGGATCGGCCTGTACCGGTCGAGCGACAACGTGATCGTCCGCAATCGCGCCGACTTCAACGTGCGCGGGTACAGCGACGGGTTCTATCGCCGGGGTCAGGACTCGTCGGGCCTGCTCTTCTACGAGCAGAGCAGCAACAACATCGTGGCGTTCAATTCGGCGACACATGGCGGCGACGGGATGTTCCTCTGGGCCGGCAACTACACCATGAACACCGGACAGGGCGGTGCCAACGACAACGTCTTCTACGCGAACGACTTCAGTTACGCGCCGGCCAACGGGCTCGAGGCCACGTTCAGCCGCAACGTCTTCGTGGCCAACATTCTCGAGGGGAACGAGTACGGGCTCTGGGGCGGTTACAGCTTCGAGTCTCCTGTGATCGCCAACTGCTTCGCAGGCAACCGCTGGGGGATCGCGATCGAGCACGGCCAGGGAAACACCATTGTGGGGAACCGCTTCGCGGGAGATTCCACGGCGATCCGGCTCTGGGGCGACTCCATCCAGCCGTCGGACTGGGGATACCCGAAGAATCGTGACACCCGCAGTCGTGATTACCACATCGCGCGCAATGCGTTCGAGGGGAACCGCAGTGTTCTCCAGGTGACCGGCACAACGGGGCTGACTGCGTCCGGCAACGACACTCTGCCCGTCTCCGGCGGCGCCTGTTCCGGGATTCCCACCGTTCCGCCGGAGTACGGGTACCTGGTGCCGGACCTGCCCGGCGTGCCGCAGGAGATTCCACGTCGGGCAAACCAGCTCCGCCATCGCTCGGCCATCATCGTGGACGAATGGGGACCGTATGACTACCGGTATCCCCTGCTCTGGCCTGCCGGCGACAGCACGCGTGCGACTCCGCTTCGTCTGGGCGTGCATGGGCCGCCGGGGACCTGGCGCATTGTTGGCCGTCGCGGCGTGGTGACGTTGTCCGCCACGAGCGGCCGCATGGGCGACACGATCCTCGTCACGCCGCGCGCCGACTCAACGAATGACTGGTCCGTCACGATGGAATACCGAGGCGGTGCCACTGTCTCGCCGCGTGGCAGGCGCACGGCCGCGGGCCAGCCCGTGCGATTCACATACGAACGGTGGGAACCGGCGGCATCGTGGGACTTCACGACGTGGGCGTGGAGCGACTCGACCGATCCGCGCCAGGGCGACTCGGCGTGGAATCGCATGCGAGCGCAGCCGCCCTTGCTGCGCCGGGAAATACGGCGGCTGGACTTCATGTGGTATCGGCCGACGATCCTCGAACTTCCCCAGGCACGTTTCGCGCTGGAGGCCGAGGGGCGCGTGTCGCTCCCGCCAGGCGAGTACACGCTGCGGAGCCTGAGCGACGACGGTATCCGGATCTGGGTGGATGGACAGCTGGTGATCGACAACTGGACGTTGCACGGGACCGAAGTGAACCACGCGGCGCTGACCGGAGGCACGCACGAGATCCGTGTTCGGTACTTTCAGATCGAGGGCTGGGCGGAACTCCGGCTCGATATCGTGAAGGGCCGCCAGCGAAGCCCCGGTTCGCCGGGGCCACACTAGAGGCTGGAACTGATGCCGTCGCCTCCAACGCCAACCCGCCCGCTGACGCAGCTATGTTCCGTGGCAGGAACGTGGCAAGCTCGTGCTCCATCGCCGGCGCCATTCTCCCAAGCTGCTCGCATACAGCCTTGGCCGGCTGAGGCGCCTACTTCCCACTTCGGAGCACTGGACTGCGCTGGCCTTGGCGTGTCAGTCGCTCAGTACCCTGATCTTCTCCGCCGCTCCGTTCAGTGTCTTCCAAAACGCACTCTCGAGACTGAGATCGAGAATAACGCTACGCGAACACCCAACCACCTGGATTCGCTGCTCGGCTGGGTCGAAAAGGATAACCCGCTCCTCGAATGCGAGCGCCTGATCCTTGACTATCAAGTTCGCAAGAGCCTCCGCGTCTTGGACGGCAACGGCATCGGATACGGCCTGAGCGGTTTCCTCTCCTTCATTGCACCACGCGTGCACATCCTCGCACTGCGTCGATTGACAGTCGTTATGCATCTCGCTTCGTGGCTGCCAGAACTCACTCGAGTAGAGTATGTCGAAATGCTCTCCCGATTCGCAGATCTCGGGGACGCCGTAGCCACCTGGATAGCACCCGAAGCAGTCGTTCATGATCGGTGTCTCAGCAAATGGCGCTACCGCGTACATCGGGCCAGTAGAATCGTTGCCATTGACCGCAGGTCGCCAAGCGCCCACCCCTGCAACCAGCAGAACGAGAGCGGCAGCGCGGGCAATCTCGTGCTTTTGATCATGGATTCCTCCCTGGGTCGGTGGCCTGCATCGATATCCGGAGCACGTCAAGTAGCGGAGTACCGTCCTCTTTCTCTCTGTAGCGGACGACGATCGGATCTGGCGAGAGAACGAATCGCACGTTTCCTGCGACGCGTTCGCTTACGATCAGCCGATCCGAACCAAGGTCAATTACATCGACCATCGTATCAAATAGCCGGCCCTGGTCGCGGCGGGGGAATGAGGCTCGACCACGCGACACTGTGGCGGGCCCTAAAGCACTCTGCCAATCCGTTGCCGGGACCCTGCTGAATACCCAGAGGCGCCGACTCTCATCCTCCACCAGGGCGACGACATGAGCGTTCGGCCTTTCTCCAAAGACGCCGGCCGAGCGCACTTCAACCGGCGGCATCCAGACAACCGACCTGAAAAACGTCCTTAGTTCCTGACCTTCCATGCTCCACTCATTGACCACATATCGATCGGCGTCCGCTGCCCAGATCGTGCCTCGGGGTCCTATGCTGGCACGCCGCACGAGTCGCCACCGTTCCGGCTCGGCATAGCCACGTGCGGCACGACCGAAGGAGTCAACACGCTTGCCACTATCGTCGTAGATATGGAGCGTGTACCAGTGGCCGTCGCTCCCTGTCATGGGGGCGGAAACCAACTGCCGTCCATCCGCAAATGCACCTACCGGGGAATACGGCTGGTACACTCGATACTGGAAGCGGCGCGCACTATCGAGAACAGTAAGCTGAGCACCGCTGAAGTCCCATATCAGGAGTCGACCGCTCGATGCTGGAACGGCGCTGACGGGTAACTGGAACTCGCCAGGGCCTCTACCGCGACCTCCAATCCGTCCTAGGAACCGTCCAGTTGTGTCGAAGGACAGCAGCGGCCCCCCCGGAGGTTGCAGTCCAACATAGATGACTCCGTGCTGATCCATTGATGCCCAGAGGGGGTTGTCGGAGAGGTAGCCATCGAGCGAATCAGTACCGAGCGTGGCGATGTGGCGAACCAACAGCCGACACGCGGCGCACGCTGGGCGGTCCGCGAGCCTTATCGCGTTCGGTTGCGTAGCCAGCGACCTGGTTTGCGCGATAGCATCGTCAGGCATCGAGAGCAACCACGCAAGCGCCCAAGCGAGCGACAACCGAGTGCTCAAGCCTCGCCGCGCGTGGTAGAAGTCGGCAGCACGAATCATTTGGCGCTCATCAGATCCGGGACCTGACCTGGTTTGACGGACACCGCCCCTCACCTGAATGACCCAGCCCACCGAAACCTTGACAAGCTCAGGCATTCGGAGGTGCTGGTTCTTCTCGTACCGCCTTCATCTCGCCGGGTTCACGAGCGCGCAGGTCGGCACCCCACGACTTCCCCAGGTTGAACGGTGCCTCGGCGCGTTGAGTAGCGGTATTACTCCGCGGCAAGAGTGAGACGAGGCTCTCTCGGCGCAGAACTGCTTCGTGCCCGCCGACCAATCCGGAGTCGGACCAGTACGCTCACGGCAAATCGGTTCAAGGTCAGGCGGGTTGATAGTCCTCGCGGCACAAACGTCAAAACCCAGTGCGGCTTGCGAGCCGACACGCCACGGGCGCGGTTCCACGGCCAGACTGTAACCTTGCGATGCGTCGCGAACGACGGTGGACGCGGCGACCATCCCAACGTACTGGGCCTTATGGACCATCTGGTGACCCAACTGCGCGCCCGGCCACACCACAACGCGGTTCTGGATGACCCAGTGAAGGCGGGTCAATCTCCGGGGGGGGCTCGATTCCGCGACCGCTCGCAGCGAACGCATGCCTCTAGTGCGGAGCGACCAGACGCTCTGAACAGTGTATCCCAACTCAGCCGCGATCTCCACGTCTCCGACTCCATCAAGGCGGCGTTCGATGATCAGGCGCTGGTGCTCCGGCAGGCCTCGTAGCAATGAGACCAGCCACTCCCACAGGGCCTCGCGACGAAGCGCAGCCTCGTGCGCCTCCGTGTCGTCCTCGATGTCGCCGAGGACCTCGGATCTGTCTCGCCGCCGCATCAGACGCTTCTGCTCGGACGACGCTTCCCGCGCCATCGCCCGCACAACCTGCTCGGCGCTGCCACCGCGAGGTATATCCTGAAGGGCAACGTATGCATCCGACAGCACGTCCATTGTCAGCTCGTCGAGTTCCTGCCGGTCGCAGCGGATCCACTTGAAGTACCGTCGCACAAGGCCCGCCCAGCGATCCATGAAGTCGACCCACTCAGTTTCGAGTGCGCCTTCCGGCCCAGTCCGCCGGGTGTGATCCGGCGGAACCGGCACCTCGGTCTCGGTTGGGCCTTCTCCACTCTGAAGCCGAGTCGCATCACCCCCCTTCACCAACGACAGCGACTCCGGCCCGTTCTGGTCGGGCATGGTCTCCCCACGCTTGCGTCGCCACGGCGCCAGGGTGGCAACGGTGTGGTAGCCGATCAGTTGGAGGAACCGGACTTTACGTTCTGGTCGTGACGACCGAGCGACTCCTCAACTGGTCGACCCACGGTGTGGGCGAGACGGGAGCCTGCGCAAGGGTCAGTTCTGGAAACGACGCGGGACCGTCCCCGTGCATGTAGCCAGGCGCACCCGTGACACCGCGGTCCTGATTCCGGACGAACGCCGTCTGTTTGAGCGGCTCTTGTCGACGGTGCCGGCGAGGCACTGCCACTCACGGCGAGTGCGATCGACAGTGCAATCGCGGAGATTGGCCGGCGCTTACGATCCATGGTTCCTCCTTCAGGATCGAGAAGGGTAGTCTCATGGCCGTCGGCACCACGCGAGTTTCTGACATCTCCGTTTTCTTCTGCCAGCCGCACCAGGCGACCGCCAAGCCACAGGGCTCGGTACCGCTCCGGAAGCCGCTGTGACCGAATCGGCTGCCCGTTGTCGGCATCGATGACTTCGAGAATCGTGTCCCACATCCGGTCGTCATGCGACAGAGGAGGTCGGGGTCCTTCGCGCCTTCCCGCCAGAGGAGTATCGGGCACCCAGTTTGCGTCCGCCACCGCGGCCAGGACCCGGATTCTGCCAGCATCGTCCTCCTGGACAGACAGGCAATGCACTGGCGGTCGCTCCCTCGCAGGCGTACTTGTCCAGCTCCGCCACTTCAGGAACCAATCGCAGGTTACCTGGAGTATGCGAACCACCTCGCCCTGACGGTTCCACGTCAGATTGCCGCCCGCGTCGTACTCCCGGTCGTCGTACCAGCTGCCGGGATGGGCGATCTGCGTGAGCCGACCCGAGCTGTCGTAGCTGAATCCCGTCGTGTTCCCCTTCCAGTCGATGAGTGACTCCAGGAGCCCCCGGGTGGTGTTCCAGACCCACCGTGTGGAATCGCTCCCCAGCGCCGCCGGCTGCTTCATGGCGATCCGCTGGCCCGCGTGGTTGCACGTGTACCCGAGCCCGTAGACGTGCGCGTTGAACTCCGGCATCAGGCTTCCCTTGACAAACTAGTGGAGAGGCGGACACCTTTGCGCAACTCCTTTCGACAGACCAAAGGAACGAACCGATGGTACCCAGGCGCACCGATCTCCTCCAGGGGACGCTCGACCTCATTGTCTTGCAGCTCCTGTCGGGCGAGCCGACCAACGGGTGGGATCTCACCCAGCGTATTCAGGCCACCACCAGTGACGTGCTGTCCGTGAACGCGGGGTCGCTCTATCCGGCGCTGTACCGGCTCGAAGCTCGCGGTCTCATTCGGGCTGAATGGCAAACGACCGAGAACAACCGGCGCGCAAAGGTCTACTCGGTGACGGCGGCCGGCAGGAAGCACCTGGCCACGGAGCGGGCGACATGGGAGCGCTTTGCCGGCGCCCTGGGCGCCATCCTCGGAACGGCCGGGAGCTGAGCCATGCTCCACGGGATCCGCACGCGCGTGCGCAGTCTGCTCCGTCGCAATGCGGTCGAACGCGAGATGGAAGCAGAGCTTCGGGAACACCTCGACCATTCGGTTGAGCTGCACATCCGCCGCGGCCTCGACCCGGACGCCGCGCGACTGGCGGCGCGTCGGGATCTCGGGAATCTCGCAATGATCGCGGAGGAGGCGCGCGAGGCACGGGGAGCGCGCTGGTTGGACGATCTCAGACGCGACATGCGCCACGCCATTCGTGCGCTCGGGCGCACCCCGGGGTTCAGTGCGGTCGTCGTGATCACGCTGGCGTTCGGATTCGGCGTGAACGGCGCGCTCTTCTCCATCCTCCGCGGGGCGATGCACCCGACATCGATGCCGGAACCGGAACGCTGGGTCAACGTGCCGGATCTGTGGTCGTACGCCGACTACGAGTACCTCAGGGACAGTGTTCAGTCGATGACGTATCTCAGCGCCCATGCGGAGCAGGATGTGCTGGTCGGCCGCGACAGCGAAGTACAGGACGCGCTGGAAGTCTCTGCGCTCTTCGTCTCGGACGGGTACTTCGCCGGACTGCGCGGACGACCTGCGATGGGCCGGCTGTTCGGCGCGGAGGAACTGTCGCCGCCGGCCGGCGAACCGGTGGCGATTCTCGGCCATCGGTTCTGGACCCGCCGCTATGCGTCCGATTCCTCGGTGATCGGTCGATCCATCAGGCTCGCGGGCGGGCAGGCCTTCACGGTGATCGGTGTCATGGCGCGCGACTTTGCCGGCCAGTCCCTGCGCCCGCCGGACCTCTGGTTGCCGCTTGGTGCGCGGCAGCGGCTGCCTGGGATCGGAAACCAGATCAGGAGCTTCGGCGATGACAGCTGGTTTGGCTCCGGGGGCAGAGAGTTCCTGTTCATCGCCGGTCGTATTGCCCCGGGCGCGTCGCTGGAGACTGTGCGCGCGGAGCTGGCACTCCGCATTGCGCAGCGGGCGTCGCCTGACGACACGACCCGTGCGAGAGACGTAACCGCGGGCCTCCACACCGCCGACCGGTCGGGGATCAGCAGCGGCGCAGAGGTTGGCGCGGCCGGGCTCCTGCTCGGCGCGGCGGTCAGCGTCCTGCTCATCGCGAGCATCACCGTTGCCAACCTGATGCTCGCCCGTGCAGCATCGCGCCGCCGTGAGATCGGCGTGCGACTGGCGCTGGGCGCGAGCCGGACCAGGGTCGTGCGCGCATGGTTGACCGAGTGCTTCCTGCTGAGCGGAGCGGCCGCGGTGCTCGGGCTGGTGCTCTCCTGGTGGACGGTTCGCGCGTTCGTCCTCAGTGACGTGTTCCAGTCGATCGCCAGAGACATGGACACCGCGCATTTCGGCCGGCTTGCGTCTCCGGACGCCGGCGTGGTCCTGTATCTCGCCGTGCTGACGCTACTGTCCACCCTGGTCTTCGGTCTCGCTCCTGTCCTTCGGGCGACACGCAAGGATCCGCTGACTACCATGCGCGACACGGGAGGCGCCCAACTCCGGAGGGATCGCGTGCCGCTCCGGAACGGACTTGTCGTATCGCAGGTCGCGCTGACCATGGTGCTGCTCGTCGCCTCGGGCATGCTCGTGCGGGGGCTCCTGCATGCCACGGCGATCGACCCCGGCTTCGACCGGCATGGTGTCATCGTGCTGACACCGCACCTCATGCTGAGAGGGTACGACTCGGCGCGGGCTCGCCTCTTTGTAGATGATCTCCACGTTCGAGCCGGTGCCATCGCCGGCGTAGGATCGGTCACCAGAGGGAACGTTCCGATCCTCAACACGGCGCTCGCACGTCTCACGAGACCCGGAACCGCCGGGTCGCCGGGAGGAAGTCCGATCGGTCAGTTCAACGCGGTCAGCGAGTCCTTCTTTACGACGCTCGGTATCGACATCGTGCGTGGCCGGAGCTTCACACCCGAGGAGGTGCGGCGCGAGGCCCCGGTAGTGGTGCTCAGCCAGACCACTGCGCGACTGCTGTTCCCGGGGGAGGAAGCGATCGGCCAGGTCTTGTCGGTTCGGCCAACGGTGCGCGGGATTTCCGAACTGTCACGTTCGGGGGCGCGACCGGCGCCGGGTCTTTTCGAGAATGCCCGGGTCGTGGGAGTCGCCGCCGATGCCCAGATGAGCCGGCTCGGCACGATAAACCGGCGTTATGCATACATCCCCGGCGATTACTGGGATCTCATGGTACGTCGCGACCCGCGGCGTGCTCAGGAAGTGGACGAACGGCTGCGCATGCTCGCGCGGGAGATCGATCCGGATGTCGTCCTCCAGATACGGTCTCTCGAACAGATCATCTGGACTTCGGGGGGTGGCTACCTGGAGATCGCCCGTCTCACTTCGGCTATCGCAGGCATCGTTGGCGTTCTGTCAATGCTGATGGCCGTCGTCGGCCTCTTCGGGCTGACCGCGTTCGACGTCGCGCAGCGTACCCGCGAGTTTGGCGTGCGGATGGCGCTGGGAGCCCATTCCGGCAACGTGGTGCGGCTCGTCGCCGCACAATCGCTCCGACTGGTGGCGATCGGCGCGATCATTGGATTGGTGGGCGCCGCGGCGGGGGGCGGAGTCCTGCGGAACCTGCTGTTCGGAGTCAATCGGGTGGATCCACTCGCCTACGGCTCCGTCGCGCTCCTGCTGGCAGGAGTCTCTTTCGTGGCATGCTACATTCCCGCGCGCCGGGTTACACGCGTTGATCCAATGATTGCCCTCCGAACCGACTGAGCGCGCTGTTCAGGATGGCGGCGCCGGGTGGCAGGCGATCCGCCCGTCAGGTAGGTTCTCGCGGTCAGCTCACGCGATCGATCTCAGCCGCCACCACGTGAACCGTGCGCGGGTCCCCGAACCCGACCCGCGGTCGAATGATGCCTTCCGCTCACCACCGCGTCTCGATGGGATTCCTGCTGGGCACCTTGGCCGTGCCCACCGTGAGCGCGCAGTCCCCCCTTCCGTTCCGCGACCCGCAGCTCCCTGTCGGGACCCGCGTGCGTGACCTGCTGGGCCGGATGACCCTCCAGGAGAAGTTCTGGCAGCTGTACATGACGCCGGGCAGCCGCGAGAACCCGGCCCACGACTACTCGAACGGATCGTTCGGGCTGCAGGTGAGACTGCCTGACGAGGCCACACCCACCACCGCCACGCCCCCGGTCGGCCGGCAGCGCGCCGCCGCAACGGCCCGGACGCACGCCGCGCGCATCAACGCCATCCAGCACTACTTCGTCGATAGCACCCGGCTCGGCATACCCATCATCCCGTTCGAGGAGGTGCTGCACGGCGTGCTGGGCCCCGGCGCAACACAGTTCCCGCAGGCCATCGGCCTGGCCGCGACGTGGGACACGTCCCTCGCCAGCCGGGTCGCACAGGCCGCCGCGCGCGAGGCACGGAGCCGGGGCATCCGGCAGGCGCTGTCGCCGGTGATCAACATCGCGACCGACGTCCGCTGGGGGCGCGTCGAGGAGACCTACGGCGAGGATCCGTTCCTCTCGACGCAATTCGGCGATGTTTTCGTGCGAGCCTTCGAGAATGCCGGCATCGTTGCTACTCCCAAGCACTTCGTCGCCAACGTAGGTGAAGGCGGCCGCGACAGCTACCCGATCGACCTGAGCCGACGCCAGCTTCAGGAAGTTCACTTCCCGCCGTTCGAGTCCGCCATCTCCCGCCACGGCGCGCGGTCCATCATGACGGCGTACAACTCGGTCGATGGGCTCCCGGCCACGCAGAACCGCTGGCTGCTCACCGACGTCCTGCGCGGCGAGTGGGGGTTCAGGGGCTTCGTGATCTCCGATGCCGCTGCCACTGGCGGCGCCACGGTGCTGCACCACACCGAGCCGAACACGCCGACAGCGGCGAAGCACGCCTGGGAGGCAGGGCTTGACGTCGTCTTCCAGTCCACCTGGGAACAGCACAGGCCCTACTGGCAGGCGGTCCAGACAGGCATGGTCGACCAGTCGGTGATCGACACGGCGGTCGGCCGCGTGCTGCGCGCCAAGTTCGAGCTGGGACTTTTCGAGCAGCCGTATGTCGAACCGGACAGCGCCGCGTACTGGAACGGGATCGAGGAGCACCGCGATCTGGCCCGAGTGGCCGCGGAGGCGTCGCTCGTGCTCCTGCGCAACGCCGGCGACCTGCTGCCGCTGAGCAGGAACGCGGGCTCCATCGCCGTCATCGGAACCGACGCCACCGAGGCCAGGCCGGGTGGATACAGCGGACCCGGAGTACAGCGGGTGTCAATTCTCGACGGGATTCGTGGAG
>DASWGU010000188.1:0-7914 GCA_036393555.1 Gemmatimonadaceae bacterium | reverse complement strand
TCCTGCTCTGGCTGTGTGCACTGCCGGTCGCGTCGGCGTCCCCGCAGAGCGATATCGCCTTTCCGACGGACGTATACATCGCCCGACGCGCCGCTCTCGTCCGCGACCTGCCTGACGCCATCGTCGTCGTCCCGGGTCGCTACCTCATCAGCCCGGGCGACGAGCCGGTGCGACAGGATCCCGATTTCTGGTATCTGACGGGAGTGGAGTCGCCGTACGCCATCCTGCTCATGGCCCCGTCGACCGGGTCCGGGCCGCGAGCGTGGCGCAGCGAGCTCTTCCTCCCCTCGGAATTCCAGTTTGCCGGCGGCCAGTACCCAATGGCCGACTCCGCCTTCCGGCAGGCGATGTGGAACCGGCCGAAGCTGCGGCTTGTGCCGGGCAGCGCGGCGGCGGCGGCCACCGGGGTCGATGTGGTGTTGCCGCTCGACTCGTTCGCCGTCCACCTCAAGGCGCTTACCGGTGACCGACGGGTGGTCTTCCTGCCAACGGGCTCGACACTGTATGCGCCACCCGGCGTTGCGCCCCCGCGTTCGTACGAGGCGCAACTGGCGCGGAGCGTCGCGGCGCTTGTTCCCGATGCCGAGGTGCGCGATGTCCACACGCACGTCGCGCGCCTCCGCGCCGTGAAAGACCGGCATGAGATCGAGGCTCTGCGGCGCGCGGCACACATCGCGGGACTCGGCCTCATCGAGGCCATGCGTGCGGCTCGTCCGGGTCGCAACGACCGTGAGATCGGTGGGCTGATGGAGTATGTCTGGAAACGCGAGGGCGCGCAGCGCGCCGCGTTCACGCCCATCGTCATGTCCGGACCCAACCTCATGACGCTGTTCACGCTGCAGCGGGAGCGATACAACGCGGTGGACAACGTGATGCAGGCAGGGGACCTGCTGTTCATCGACTATGGCGCGGCCGAGTGGAACATGTACGGATCCGACCTGTGCCGCACGATTCCGGTCTCCGGGCGGTTCACGGCCGACCAGCGCAAGTATTACGACATCGTGCTGGAAGCGCAGGAAGCGGCGATTGGGGCGATCCGCCCGGGCGTCATGATGGTTGACGTTATCAAGCGGGCCGCGGAGGTCTTCCGCCGCCACGGGTTAGAGGCCAACGAGGACATCGCCCGCATGGGACCGGACCGCGTATGGGGGCTCCTGCCCTCGCCGACGCACTACCTGACGCGGAATGCCGGCATCACGAGATACTCGGCCGCGGGCTTCGGAGTCCGGGACATCGGCCACATGGTGGGCCTCGAGGCTACGGACGGGCGCGACTGGTCACGGCCGCTCGAGGCGGGCATGGTGGTCACAATCGAACCCAAGCTCTACATCCCGGAGCTGCAGATCGCCATCATGATCGAGGACGAGATCCTGGTGACGGACGCCGGGCACGAGAACCTCTCGGCGCATGTTCCCAGGCGGGCCGACGACATCGAGCGCGTCATGGCGGAGGGGCGGCGTGCCGGTGCGTGGGAGCGACCCGGTCGTTAGGGCCAGGGATCTTGCCGGCGATCAGCGACCACGCCCCCCAGCGATCAGCGATCAGCACCCCCTGCTCTCGGCGCTACGCTCTCTTCGCCACGAAGATCAGTTCTCCGGGATAGGTGGAGCCGTACGGACTTCGATCGTAACCCGCATACAGCTGCTCCACCTCGAAGCCGGCGCGCGCGAGGAGATGCTCGGCCTCGAACCGGAACAGGTAGCGCATCGCAAACGCGTGCACCCGGCGCTCGGTTCGCCCGTCCGGATGCGTGACGTTATACATGAGCTCAACCTGATTGACCTGCGCGAAGCGGTCCGCGCCGACGATCCGGAAGCTGCGTGCCACATGCCGTCCGTCAGGCATGGTAAAGGGATCGCCCTCGCTGATCTCCACGCCCAGCGGCCGGTTCGCGAGCAGGTCGATCGAGGGATTGAACAGGTCGAGGATCAGCCGTCCGCCCTGGTCCAGGTGGTCGTGGACGCAGCGCAAGCACGCCAACTGATCGTCAATGGGGAGCAGATGCTGAAACGGGCGGAACGGGATCATCACCAGGGGGAAGCGTCGGCCGAGATGGAAGGCACGCATGTCTCCCTTGACGAGCGTGACGCGCGATCGAACGCCCCCCGACTCGCCAGCCATGCGTTCCCGGCAGCGGTCGAGCATCGCCGCTGACGCATCCAGTCCTGCGATGTCCACTCCTGCTCGGGCAATCGGGATCAGCACGCGTCCCGTGCCGCAGCCGAGTTCCAGCACCGGCCCGCCAGACCGGCGCGCTTCATCGACGTAGAAATCCACATCCCCACGGCCGGCGTACGGGACGACGTAGTCGTAGAACTCGGCAGCTTCGGCGTATTCGTCCACGGCGTTCAGGGATCAGGATTCAGTGATCAGAGGGCAACTACCTGGCCATAATCTGCGACTTGAGACCGGCGACTTGAGACCTGCGGCCTGAGACCTCAGATCGCCTGCAGTAAGTCGTACGCGGTGAGGACGTACGTCGTGTCCGCCGGGAAGTCGCGCACCAGCACCGCCGGGTTCGCGGGCGTGATCATCGGCGCCAGCAGCTCCACCGGCGTCTCGATGTCCACGTAGGGAAACGCCTGCTGCATGATCTCGCTCACCGGATGTCGAGTGATCGACGGGTCCTTCACGATGCAGCCGTAGGCATGCGAGGCGCTGAGCGAACCGACGATGCGTTGTTCCTGTGTGATCGGGATCTGCGAAAAGTCGTTTTCGTTCATGCGCGCGACCGCCTGTCGAACCGTGGCGCCGACCTCCACGCCGACGATCGCTGCCACCGTCTTGTTGAGCACCAGGTTTCGCGCGGTGGGACCATCGAGATTCTCGTACCCCATGCGGCGCATCCAGTCCGGATTGAACATCTTCCCCAGGTACCGCGTGCCGTGGTCGTGGAATATCACCACGACGGTCTCGCCGCGGCGGAACCTGTCCTTCAACTGCAGCAATCCGGCGATCGCCGAGCCCGCCGAGTTCCCGGCCCAGATACCTTCCTGCCTGACGATCTCGCGCGTGAAGATCGCCGCGTTCCGGTCGGTGACCTTCTCGAAGTGGTCGATGACGCTGAAGTCCACGTTCTTCGGCAGGAAATCCTCTCCGATGCCTTCCGTCACGTACGGGTAAATCTCGTGCTTGTCCAACTCACCGGTCTCCTTGTACTTCCGGAACACCGAGCCATACGTGTCGATGCCCCAGACCTTTACGCCCGGCTTCTTCTCCTTGAGGTAGCGTCCCGCACCGCAGATCGTACCGCCGGTCCCCACGCCGACGACAAGATGGTCCACCCGCCCTTCGGTCTGCTCCCAGACCTCGGGCCCTGTGGTCATGTAGTGCGCCTCCGTGTTGCTGAGATTGTCGTACTGGTTCGCCTTCCAGGCGTTGGGCGTCTCCTGAACGAGTCGCGACGACACCGAGTAGTACGACCGCGGATCCTCGGGATCGACGTCGGTGGGGCAGACGATCACCTCCGCGCCGAACGCGCGCAGGGCGTCAGCTTTTTCGCGGGACTGCTTGTCCGTGGTCGTGAAGATGCAGCGGTATCCCTTCACGATCGCTGCGATCGCGAGGCCCATGCCGGTATTGCCGCTCGTGCCCTCGATGATCGTCCCGCCCGGCCTGAGCAGTCCGGCGCGCTCGGCGTCCTCGATCATCTTCACGGCCATCCGGTCCTTGATGCTATGGCCGGGATTGAACGTCTCCACCTTGGCGTACACCGTCGCCGGGACGCCTCGCGTGATGCGGTTGAGTCGCACGAGCGGCGTGTTGCCAATCGTGCCGAGGATGTCGTTGTAGACGCGCTGGGCCATTGCGATGCCTGGGAGTTGAGCGGCCGGCCGGCGTGACTGCGGCCGGTCGGGGCGTGGCTTCGGGAGCGCGACGGCCCGCTGCACGCCGTCCGGCATGGAAACTACCGCGGCTCGAAGCGCGCTGCAGGGCCGTCCTGGGCGGCGCAAGGCGCGCTCACCGGAATAGCCGACGGCCGGACCCCGACTGTATGGCGGAAGGTCCGTGCGCCGCGAAAGCGGATCTCAGAAGGTCCGCCGGATCAGCACGCCGCCGTACGCCAGGTGCGGACTCCCCCCGGCAATAGCCACGGCCTCGTCGTAGTCGCGCGCCCGAATGACGAAGAAGCCGCTGAAATTCGCGCTGGACGCCGCGCGGGCGCTCGCCGGCATCGGCGCACCCCCTGCCGGCAGATACCAGCCGTCGTCCTCCGACAGGCGGAGGCCATCGGCGTACTGCCCGCGCGCCACCAGCGAGTCCATCCACTCGAAGTAGCCCGGCCGCATGAGCGGGCCGCTCGGTGGCCACTGGCCCGTGGGCTCCTCCAGCATGAGTACGAACCGCGGCAGGCTGTCCAACGCGGCTATTGGTGCGGAGACCACCGACCGCTCCGGCCCACGCCTGCCGGCAGCGAATCCCCCGGCGAGGCCTAACGTGATGCCCGCGAGCGCGGCCGCAAGCGCCATAGGCCACCACGGCCGGTCCCCGATGGGCACCGATTGTCCTGGAGCCGACCGCTCAGGCGCCGGCATGCTCGTGGCGCCCCACTCGCGCAGGGCCTCATCGGTTGCCTCCAGGCGGTCGATCTCCGCCCGGCAGGCCGGACAGGACGCCACGTGCGACTCGACCTCGCGGCGCCGGCCGGGGTCCGTGCCGTCATCGCCAGCCAGCAGCCACAGCGCCTGGGCTTCTTCGTGAGTCACAGGGAATCCTCCCTTATGCCGCGCGTCTCGAGCATCAACCCGATGGCTCGCAGGGCGCGATGAATTCGGGACGCTACCGTCCCCGGGGCGCAGCCCAGGGCCGCAGCGATCTCGTCGTACGCCAGCCCACCGGCGTATCGCAGGACGACTGCGTCACGCATCGGAGCCGGCAACGCCTGCACCATGCTGTCCAGCACGCGGGTGCGCTCGGCGGCTTCAGTGGTTACATCTGGTTGATCGGCCGGGGAAGGCATGGCGGTCGCCTCGTCCAGGGGCAGGGTCCGGTCGCGCGCCGCGCGGCGCTGCCGGTCGTGGCAGAGGTTGACGACGATGCGATAGAGCCAGGTCGCCAGGGCCGCATCGTGACGGAATTCCCGTAACGTTGCGTGCATGCGGACGAACGTCTCCTGCGCCAGCTCGGCCGCCAGTCGCGGGTCGCGGGTCAGCCGCCAGGCCACGGCTTCAACCCGCGGCCGGTGCCGGTCCACCAGAGCGGCGAACGCGCGCTCGTCGCCCGCCTGCGCCAGCCGGATGAGTTCGGGCTCGCGCGCGGCCGGTTCCGAGGTCAGTTGTGCCGTCCAGGTTTCACGCCGTGGTGACGTACCGATTCCGGGCTGGTCCAGATCACCATGTCGCAGTCATGGTCGCCGAGTCCGCGGAACACGGTGGTGAGCGTCGAGTCCTTCATCTGCTCTTCGTTTGCCAGGCCCAGTTGCGTGGCCCGGCACCCCGGCACCGCGACCCATCACGTGCGCCTTGATGGCGCCCTCGGCCAGCATGTACGAGAGTGCGCCAACCGCGGGCGCTCGGTACCTCCCGCTCCGGTAGCCGTCGGCGACCGCGGCATCGTAGTCCGCCGCGCTCTTCCCCGCGGCGCGGTATTCCTCGAGCAGGAAATACACGGGGTAGAGAGTTGCGACACGCTCGGCGTCGTCGCAACGGGGGAAGAAGCCCTTTCCTGAACCACCGCGCTGGACGAAACAGCCCCACCCATTCGTGCCCAGATGCGCGACCTGGTATCCCCTGGGTCCGGCGAGGTAGATCGTGGCACGGTCCGACACCGCCGCCGGAGCTGCGGCGCGCGCCATCTTCACTTCTGCGTCCCGAGTGATCGGGACCCGCGCCGGCAAGGCCTTCGAGCGGTCGTATGCCGGCTGCTGAGAGGCCGCGCTGGCGGCGGGCAGAGCGAGGAGCGCGGCAACGACAAGTGAGGGCTTCATGGCGCGGCTCCGTGAGCGGAAGTGAGAATCGGCCGGTCTGCCCAGCTTTGACGCGCCAATGGCCCCCTTTCTTCCCTCTCCCCGAAAAAGCACGCTTCGACCAGCACAACGCGACGTCACGAAACCGGTAGTTACTGCCCCCTGCGTTCCCTGCGCCCTCCGCGGTCCAGGCAGTTCTGGCCGGACGGGTCAGGCCTGAGCAGCCGGTCCCAGATAGTACGGCGTACCGTGCCCCGCGTAGATCGTGGTCACACCCCTGTTCCGCAGCGACTGCCAGCTGCGGGCGACGACGGCAGGATCCTCGGCGGCGACCATGGACTCCATGGTGAGGTCGCCGGTGAACGCGCAGCCGTTGTCGAGAACCAGGGTCACGCTGTCGTCCGAATGGCCCGGCGTGTGGAGGATCTCTCCCCGAATCCCGATATCGGCGAGGAAGGAGCGGCTCTCGGCGCAGCGGATCACCACGTTGTCGTGCAGGGTGATCTCGGTGTAGTGGTCGGTCGGCTTGATATGTCGCTTCATGAGCGGAATCGACTCGACCTGTTCCTGGAGCACCAACAGCGGTACGCCGAGTTGCTTCAGGTCCTGCGCGGCACCGGCGTGATCGATGTGGTAGTGGGTGGCCAGTCCGTAGCGGATCTGACTCAGCGGGACGTCCATCCGCTTGAGGTTGGCCAGCAGTTCACCGACGCGACCGGGCCAGCCAGGATCGACCAGGAGGCGCGAGGTACCGGCGCTCACCACCCAGAAGTTGGTGGAGCGGTAGCCGACGTTGACGATGGTGAGCGGACTGCCTCCGGCCATGCGGTCAGAGTAACAGCCCCGATCAAAAGGCCGGAAGCGTGGGACGCTCCCCCGCACAAAACAGGAGACCCACTGCATCCACCGCCAAGGTCCGCTCCGCTAGAATCTGACAAACACCGGTTGCTGGCGCTCGGCCGACAATCCCGCCGCGTTCGCCAACGCTGCCGCAGGATCTGATCCAGCAGACAACTGAAGGCCGTCTCGATCGTCGCTGCCGGCTCCGCTCGCACAGGTGACGTCGATCTGCATCGGTGTGATGATGCCAAAGGTCAGTGCGCTCACCAGGCCGTTCAGGAAACTCTGCTGGGTTTCCACTTTGGCCACGCCATTGGGACACCGTGAAGCTGTCTGGACTGTCGCCGGTGGGATGAGGCCGTACACGAAGCTCATCGCCCAAGGTTGACTGATCTTGTCCGCCGACGCCGGCCGTCCAGTCTCCACTGTCGCGTGGTAGCACCCGGAGATCGAAACGGCGATGGCGGAGATCATTGCTGCTTTTGAGAGCCCGCCCATAATCGACTCCATCTCTGGTTGGTGTACTGGAACCCGTATCGTCCCTTGGCGACCGGCGCGAAGGTATCAGCCGTGGTCACTGCCTGTCAAGCTGTTTCCGGAACGACCAGCCAATTCGACTGAGGCTCCGGTCGGATGGTAACGCGCGTCCTGTTAGGCGTGGATGTGTCCCCACCCCTGTCCCGCAGCGACTGCCTGCTGCAGGCGACGACGTCAGGGGCCTCGCCGGTCTCCCTCGCCTCCCGGGTACAGTCGCCGTTGAGCGCGCAGCCGTTGTCGTGCTTCGTCATCGTCGTCAACGTGTCACAACGACTCGACCCGGTCAGACACCCCGCGCCAGCCGGAGCACATCAGTGAACAGCCACCAGGCTCCCACCCCGATGATCGCCGATGGTACGACATACCGAAGCCAGAACGGAACGGCACGCAGCCAGCGCGCGTCCCCTGCCGTGGTCAGCTGCGCCATCAGGGCCCCTCGCCGCATCGCCCAACCCGCGGTCAGCGCCGCGCACAGCGCGCCGAAGGTCTGCATCCCGGACCCGAATGTCAGGTCCCAGCGCACGAAGATGTCCAGGTTCACCATGGGCACGAGCGACACGACAAAAACCGCGCCGGCCATCACCCACACCGCCTGACGACGGCTCACCCGAGTGTTGTCGGTGAGTCCGGCA
>DASWGU010000187.1:0-1891 GCA_036393555.1 Gemmatimonadaceae bacterium | reverse complement strand
ACCATGACACCAAGTTGGGATAGAGCGCAGACGCAACCGCAGGCACATTGAGCAGGAACAGACAGATAAAACCAAACACTGCAACCACGAAACACGCAAGGTAGCGCCATAACGGGCGACGGGGAGGGTAGTCCATTTTCGCATCATCTCACATTCCCCCTTCCTGTGAGACGATCGGTTTTTGGATGGGTGATTTGAAAGTATACCAGTACGAACGCCATCAAGTTAAGCCATAAGTCCGCGCCGCAACGCGCTTTATGCTGACTTGCGCGAAAGATGACCTCCCGCGATGATGTTGGTTGTTGTAGACAACTGCATCACAAGGAGGCCACGGATGGCCAGTATCGCTTCGATCGTGGAACGGTTCAAGCAGGAACCGGAACTGTACCTGACCGACCGGCACATCCTCGACGCCTGCGCCGCGGCGGGCCACGCGTGGCGGGATCGGGTGCTGGGCCCGGTGCTGACGGTGCGGCTGATGGTGGTGCAGATGCTGTTTGGCAACGTCTCGTGCCGACGGCTGCGGCGTCTGGCGGAGCTGTCGGTGAGCGTCGCCGCGTATGCCGAAGCGCGGGCGCGGCTGCCGATCGACGTGCTGGGCATGATCCTGTGGCGGGTGAACGACGAGGCGCGGCAGGCGACGCAGGAGTTCGGCCGGTGGCTGGGGCATCGCGTGATGCTGATCGACGGCAGCGGGCTGTCGATGCCGGACACGCCGGCGCTGCAGCGTGCGTTCGGCCAGCCGGGGCGGGTGCGTGAAGGCTGCGGGTTCCCGGTGATGCACACGCTGTGGCTGTTCGACGTGGCGACGGGCCTGCTGATCGATTACGTGACCGGCCGGTGGAGCACCCACGACCTGGCCCACGCCGCGGCGCTGCACCCGATGATGGAGGAAGGCGACGTGCTGGTCGGCGACCGCGCGTTCTGCTCGTTCGCGCATCTGGCCCTGCTTTTCCAGCGGAATCTGCACGCGGTGGTGCGGGCCCATCAGCGGCTGAACGTGGACTTCACCCCCGGCCGCAAGGCGCGGCGCGAGCGCCCCAAGGGCCAACGCCAAGGCGCGCCCGGCTCGCGATGGATCAGGCGTCTGGGCGACGACGACCAGATCGTCGAGTGGAGCAAGCCCGGCACAAGGCCGGCGTGGATGGACGAGCCCACGTTCGACGCGCTGCCCGAGCGTCTGACCGTGCGCGAGCTGCGCTACACGGTCCATCAGCGCGGCTTCCGCAGCAGGACGGTTACGCTGGTCACCACGCTGCTCGACCCCCGGAAGTACACCAAGGATGATCTGGCCGAGCTGTACCGCGGCCGCTGGCAGATCGAGACGAACCTGCGTCACCTCAAGCAGACGATGGGCCTGGACGTGCTGCGGTGCAAGACGGTGGAGGGCGTGAAGAAGGAGCTGCTGGCCTACGCGATCGCCTACAACCTGGTGCGTCTGCAGATGCTCGACGCGGCCAGGCGTCAGGGCGTGCCGCCGGATCGGATCAGCTTCATCGACGCCCTGGACGTGCTGCTGCACGCCTCGCCCGGCCGGCACGACGCGTGGTTGCAGACCTATAAGCTGCGTCCCGGCCGCGACGAACCCCGCGTGATCAAGAGGCCGAAGGATCGCTACCGGTACCTGACCCGCCCACGAGACGAACTACGCCAAGAGCTTGGCATCACACACGTTGCGGCTTAACTTGATGGCGTTCGTGTCGGATACTATTGTGATACAACGGTGTCCGTCGCCGTTCCGGTTCCCCGGGGGCAGGTCCGCCGCCGCCTGACGGGCCGCTTCGGTCCGCAGCAGGTCCCGGGCAAGCCTCGCCGTGATGGTGTACGCCGGTTCCAAGGCCATGCCGTCATTGTGCCGTTCATGTGCCGTTATCGCAAGGGCGGATTGCGC
>DASWGU010000186.1:0-1919 GCA_036393555.1 Gemmatimonadaceae bacterium | reverse complement strand
AACGTGCTCGTGGCGGAGTACGACGACCAGCCCGTTCCCAAGGTGATCGACTTTGGCGTGGCCAAGGCCACCGCCCAACGGCTCACCGAACAGACGATGTTCACGGAGTTCGGCCAGGTGCTCGGG
The DNA here is from genome assembly GCA_036393555.1 of Gemmatimonadaceae bacterium. Classification (GTDB taxonomy): domain Bacteria; phylum Gemmatimonadota; class Gemmatimonadetes; order Gemmatimonadales; family Gemmatimonadaceae; genus JABWBJ01. The sequence continues at coordinate 1,793 of DASWGU010000186.1, read as the reverse complement.
ACGATGGAGTACATGAGTCCCGAGCAATCGAAGTTCAACCAACTCGACATCGACACCCGCAGCGACATTTATTCTCTAGGCGTGCTGCTTTATGAGCTCTTAACTGGTTCGACGCCCTTTGAGGGAAAACGGCTGCACGCTGCGGCGTTCGACGAGATGCTGCGAATCATCCGCGAAGAGGAGCCGCCGAGACCCAGCATGCGATTCACCACCCTTGCCCAGCAAGCGGCTTCCACGATCGCGGCTCAGCGTAGCAGCGACCGCCAGCGTTTGCGCGTGCTGCTTCGCGGCGACTTGGACTGGGTCGTGATGAAAGCGCTGGAAAAAGACCGCAACCGGCGATTTGAGACGGCGAGTGCGCTGGCCGCCGACATCGAGCGCCATCTGCACGACGAGGCGGTGCAGGCATGCCCGCCGTCAGCAATGTATCGATTCCGCAAGTTCGCCCGCCGGAACAAGGCGGCACTCGCCTTCGTGATGTTAGTTGGTGCAGTGATCCTGATTGCCGTGGCCGGGCTGGCCGTGAGCACGGTCCTCATCGCGCGAGAACAGCGAACCACGGAAAACGCGCTGCAAGCCGAGACCCTGGCCAAGGCCGACCTCGAGCAAACCCTCGAGCGCGAGCGGCGCGACTCCTACCTCCACCGCATCACCCTGGCCCACCGCGAACTGAGCGCGGACAACCTGGGCCGGGCACTTCAGCTCCTCGGCGAGTGTCCGGAAGACCTGCGCGAGTGGGAATGGCACTACCTGATGCGGCTCTGCCGGGTCGAGCCGGTCATCCTCCGGGACACAGCCGAAGTTCGTAGCGTAGTATTTCACCCTGACGGCGAACAGCTCGCCGCCGCGTGCGCGGACGGGAACGTGAAGATCTTCGACGCACGAACCGGGAAACTGATCAAGACTCTCCGCGGGCACGATTCTGACGTCTTCAGTGTCGCGCAGAGCTCCGACGGCCGGCACCTCGCCTCGGCGAGCACCGACCGAACCGTCCGGCTCTGGGACGGGGCGACGGGGCAGGAAGTCTTCAAGCACCCCGGGCATGTTGGCGACTATGCGGGGATGGCCTACGCGGTGGCCTTCAGCCCGGACGGCCGGCACCTAGTCGCCGGCGGCGAGGACGGCATCGCAACCATCTGGGACGTGGCCGACGGTCGCGAGGTCCACCGACTCCCCGACAAGCATGAAGCCACGGCGGTGTGCGCGGCGTTCAGTCCCAACGGCCTGTTTGTTGCGACGGGTAGTTGGGGAGGAGTGCTGAGGATTTGGAACGCGGGAACGGGCCAGCTCGTCCGGAAGATCCCCGCGCATACTCACCGCATGGGTGCCGTTGTGTTCCGCCCCGACGGCCGGTGGCTGGCGACGGCCAGTTTCGACCGGACCATAAAGGTTTGGGACGCGACCACGGGCGAGCTGTTGCACACGTTGCGCGGACACACTGGAGTAATCACCGGTCTGGAGTTCAGCCGCGACGGCCGGCGACTCTTCTCCAGTGGGGGCGAAGACAAGACGGTCAAAGTCTGGGACCCGCTGACTGAGCGAGAGGTCCTGAACCTGCGCGGGCACACCCTCTTTTGCCACGGCCTGGCCTCCAGCCCCGACGGCCTGCGCCTCGCCTCGACCGGCAAGGATGGGACGATCCGCATCTGGGATGCCACCCCCGTAAAGGAAGACGAAAGTCTGGAGTCCATAACCTGCAAACACGACTACGAGGTTTGGAGCGTCGAGTTCAGTCCCGATGGTGGTTACTTGGCGTCCGCTGGCGCCTACCCGACGTCCTCCAGCTCGCGGGA
>DASWGU010000185.1:0-38777 GCA_036393555.1 Gemmatimonadaceae bacterium | reverse complement strand
TTCTCAACCCGCACGTCAACGAGACTGCCGTGAAGCTTCCAATCAGTCGTCCGATTATCACGCTCCTGGCCCTTGGCCTCATTCCGCGTACGGTCTCTCAGGACTCGAGTATCCGCGGGTTCGCCGCGATGTCGGTCGCCGCCCACCAGGAGTGGGAAGCCCGATTCCGCGCCATTCCGGATCCCGCGCGACTTCGCTCTGCCATGGAGCGGCTCTCGGCACGGCCGCACCACGTCGGATCGCCCTATGGCAAGGCCAACGCGGAATGGCTGCGCGACCAGTTCGTGTCCTGGGGTTGGGACGCGAAGATCGAGGAGTATCGGGTGCTCTTCCCGACCCCGAAGGAGCGCCGGCTGGAGCTGATCGAACCCACGCGCTTCGTGGCGAAGCTCGAGGAGCCGGTGCTGAAGGAGGATGCCGCGTCGTCACAGCGGACTGAACAACTTCCGACCTACAACTCCTATTCGGCCGACGGCGACGTGACCGCGCCGCTCGTCTACGTGAACTACGGTGTGCCGGCCGACTACGAGGAACTGGACCGGCGCGGTATTTCGGTGCGCGGCGCGATCGTAATCGCGCGATACGGCGGGTCATGGCGCGGGATCAAGCCGAAGCTGGCGGCGGAAAAGGGAGCCGTCGGCTGCATCATCTACTCCGACCCACGGGACGACGGCTACGCACAGGGCGACGTGTATCCGGTCGGTCCATGGCGGCCGAGCTTCGGTGTGCAGCGGGGGAGCGTGCTGGATCTTCCGGTCGCGCCCGGTGATCCTCTCACGGTGGGGACGGGTGCCACACCCGATGCGCCGCGAATCGACCGCGCCTCGGCCACGACGATCATGAAGATCCCGGTGCTGCCGATTTCGCACGCCGACGCGCAGCCGCTGCTGGCGGCCCTGAGCGGCAGCGTGGTCCCCGACGCCTGGCGCGGCGCGCTGCCGATCACCTACAAGACCGGTCCGGGTCCGGCCCGCGTCCGCCTGAAGGTCGAATTCAACTGGACCCTCGCGCCGGTCTACAACGTGATCGCCACGCTGCGCGGTGCCGACTTCCCGGACGAGTGGGTCGTGCGGGGAAACCACCACGACGGCTGGGTGAACGGTGCCGAGGATCCGGTGTCCGGGATGATCGCGGAGCTGGAGGAGGCGCGCGCGTTAGGCGAGCTGGTCCGGCAGGGCTGGCGGCCGCGGCGAACGATCGTCTACGCGGCCTGGGACGCGGAGGAGCCCGCGCTGCTGGGCTCGACGGAGTGGGCCGAGCATCACGCCGACGAGTTGCGGCGGAAGGCGGTGCTGTACCTGAATACCGACGGCAACGGGCGGGGATACCTGTACGCCGGCGGATCGCATTCGCTGGAACGGCTGGTGAATCAGGTGGCACGCACGGTGGACGATCCGGAGTCGAAGCTCTCGGTCTGGAAGCGGGCCCAGGCGGCGCGCATCCGGTTTGGCGGGCCGACACAACGTCGCGAGGCGCGCGACCGAAGCGATCTGCGCATCGACGCGCTGGGTTCGGGGTCCGACTTCACTCCGTTTCTGCAGCACCTGGGCATCGCCACGCTGAACATCGGATTCGGCGGCGAGGACGGCGGCGGCATTTACCACTCCATCTACGATACCTTCAGCTGGTTCACGCGCTTCAGCGACACGTCGTTCGCGTATGGCCGGGCGCTGGCCCAGGTGGCGGGTACCCTCGTCATGCGCGCCGCGAACGCCGACCTCCTGCCACACGAGTTCGGAGCGCTGGCCGAAACGGCGCGTGGGTACATCGGTGAACTGAAGACCTTGCGCGAAGAGGTGGCCGGCCGCATTGCCGAAACGAACCGTCAGCTGGACGACGGCGTGCTGGCGGCGACCGCCGATCCGAAGCGTCCGGAACAGTTGCCGGCACGCCAGACGCCCGCGCCCCATCTGAACTTCGCGCCCCTCGACAACGCCGCAGAATCGCTGACGCGCGCGGCAACGCGGTTCGAGAGCGCGTACGCGCGGGCGCTGTCTGGCGAACCCCTTTCACCGGCCACGGCGGCGGCGGTGAACGCGATGCTCAAGGATGCGGAGCGCACCCTGATCGCCCGGCAGGGCCTCCCGCTGCGTCCATGGTACCGGCACCTGCTCTACGCCCCCGGCTACTACACGGGTTACGGCGTGAAGACGATGCCGGCCGCCCGCGAGGCGATCGAGCAGAAGCAGTGGTCCGACGCGGAGCGGGAGATCGGACGCGTAGCTGCGGCGCTCGATGCCGCGGCGGCACACGTCACGGGTATCGCCGAGCGGCTGGAGGGCAGCCGGTAACAGGGGGGCACAATGGAGCGCCACGAGCGGACGTAGTAGCACGGGGAAACCGATAGGTTTCGTTTCATGACCGGTCCTCGCGCATTCCACATGGGTGCCCGCCATCCGTCGCGCAAGGACGCGCCTCCGCCCACGTGGAGGGACCGACTCCGCGCCCTCGGGTACGTCCCGGCCCTCGTTCGACTCGTCTGGGACACGCATCGCGGCTATACGCTGGCCATGATGGCGCTCCGGCTCGTCCGCGGCCTGGTCCCGATCGCCTCCCTGTGGGTGGCGAAGCTCATCATCGACGCCGTCATCCTCGCCCGCGAGGTGGGTGGCGATTGGCGATCGGTGCTGCACCTGGTCCTGCTGGAAGTGGGCATCGTGGTGACAGGCGAGTTGCTCTCCCGCGCGTCGATGGTCGTGGATGGCCTGCTGTCCGATCTGTTCACCATCCGGCTGAGCGTCCGCCTGATGGAGCACGCCGCGCAACTGGACCTGGCGCAGTTCGAGGATCCCACCTTCTACGACCACCTGGAGCGCGCTCGCCGGCAGACGACGGCGCGCATCGGCCTGCTGATCAATCTGCTCGGGATGGCGCAGAGCGCCATCACGCTCCTCACGCTGAGCGCGGCGCTGCTCGCATTCAATCCGTGGCTGATGCTGCTGCTCGTGGTCGCCATCCTCCCCGGGTTCCTCGCCGAGACGAGGTTCGCGGCGCTGCAGTACTCGCTGATGTTCCGATGGACCCAGCGGCGACGCGAGCTGGACTACCTGCGGTACGTTGGCGCGAGCGACGCGACGGCAAAGGAGGTGCAACTCTTCGGCCTGGCGCCGTGGTTGGTGGAGCGCTTCCGTCGCCTGTCGCAGGCCTGGCATTCGGAGAATCGGCGACTGGCCATCCGCCGGGCTGCCGTGAGCGCGGCGCTGTCGGTGCTGAGCACCGCCGGATACTACGGCGCCTACCTTATCATCATCGCACAAACCGTCACCGGCGCCATCAGCATCGGCACGCTCACCTTTCTGGCCGCGTCCTTCGCCCGGGGCCGTGACCTGATTCAGGGGTTGCTGTCGTCGGCCAGTTCGATTTACGACGAGAGCCTCTACCTTCGCGATCTCTTCGTCTTCTTCGAAATGCGGCCTGGCATCGCGTCCAAACCGGGAGCGCCGTCAGTGCCGGTTCCCCTCCGTAGCGGTTTCGCCTTCGAGGACGTCGGTTTCCGGTATCCGGGTAGCGACCAGTGGGCCGTCCGTCACGTGAATTTCGCGCTGCGTCCGGGCGAGCGGATCGCGCTGGTCGGCGAAAACGGTGCCGGCAAGACGACGCTGACCAAGCTGCTGGCCCGGCTGTACGATCCCACGGAGGGGCGCATTCTCCTCGACGGTGTGGACCTTCGCGACCATGACCTGGCGTCGCTGCGACGGGCCATCGGGGTGATCTTCCAGGACTTCGTCCGGTACGACTTCCGATTCGACGAAAACATCGGCGTTGGCGAGATCAGTGAAACGCGCGACTATCTGGACGCCGCACCGCATGAGACGGATCAATCCGGGCCCGACGAAAATGGTGATGGGCTCGTGCCCGGCCGCATCCGCTCCGCGTCGGACAAGTCGCTCGCGGCGTCGCTCCTGCCTCGTCTGCCGGGGCGTTGGCGGCAGATGCTGGGCAGGCGGTTCCACGATGGGGTGGAACTGTCGGGGGGCGAGTGGCAGCGGATCGCGCTGGCTCGTGCCTACATGCGTGAGGCGCAGGTGCTGATCCTCGACGAACCGACCGCCGCGCTCGATGCCCGTGCCGAGTACGAGGTGTTCCTGCGGTTCTCGGAGCTGATGGCCGGCCGCACCGCCGTGATCATCTCGCATCGTTTCTCCACGGTGCGCATGGCCGCGCGGATTCTCGTGCTCCGTCAGGGCGAACTGGTCGAAGAAGGCAGCCACGAGGAACTCATTGCGCGCGATGGCCTGTACGCCGAGTTGTTCGAGATGCAGGCCCACGGTTATCGCTAGGCAGGTGGAGTGTCGCCGGAAACGTGGTGCTGCGGCAGACACTCCCCGCGGCAACGTTCCGTGACCTCCCGCCACGGTGATTTCCAGCCATCTTATCCAACCCCACACCGGAACAGGGATCCCGACATGCCCCTTCAACCCGACGGACGCTCGCGGACGACCCTCGCTGCAGTGGAGGCGATCATACTGGCACCGCAATGCGCCGAATCCTGATTGGCCTGACCGCCGTCATCGCCGCGTTCGCGGCGGTGTGCATCGCACGGACCGCCCAACTGGCGTCGTATCATGCAGACTCCGCCGCGCCGCTCGACTCCGCGATCGCCGGTGCCTTCATTGGAACGGACCGATTCAGCGGTGCGATCCGGTTTCCGACGATTTCACACCAGGACAGCGCCGCGTTCGAGCCGGTTTCCTTCGTCGCACTCCATGAGTACCTGCGCGCGGCATTCCCCGGCGTGCACGCCCGGCTGACACGCGAGGTCGTCGCGGGTTACAGCCTCCTCTTCACCTGGGCGGGCACGGACACGACGCTGGATCCATTCCTCCTGATGGGTCACCTGGATGTGGTCCCCGTGGAAGCGGGTACGGAGTCCCGCTGGACGCATCCGCCGTTCGATGGGAGGGTGGCGGACGGCTATGTCTGGGGCAGGGGAACCCTGGACGACAAGTCCACGGTGGTCGCGATCCTCGAGGCGGTTGAACTGCTCGTCGCGCAGGACTTCACGCCGCGGCGCACCCTGTACCTCGCGTTCGGCCACGATGAAGAGGTTGGTGGGCAGGGCGGCGCGCGCGTCATTGCCGAGTTGCTGAAGGCGAGATCCGGCCGTCTGGCCTTCCTCCTGGACGAAGGCGGAGTCGTTGCCGAGGGAATCGTTCCGGGCGTTGCCCGTCCGGTCGCCATGATCGGGGTGGTCGAGAAGGGTTCCATCGGCGTGGAGCTCACGGTAGAGGCGACCGGCGGGCATTCGTCGATGCCACCACCGCACACCGCGGTCGGAATCCTCGCTAAGGCGATCACGCGACTCGAAGCGCAGCAAATGCCGCTGCGAATGACGCCGGTGGTCGAGGAGATGTTCGTCAGGCTTGCGCCGGAGATGCCCCTTGCCGCGCGCGTCCCCCTGGCCAACCTCTGGGCCTTCCGTCCGTTGCTGCTGCGCCTGCTGGGGCGGCAGGAACGGGTTGCGCCGATGCTGCGTACGACGAGCGCGGCGACGATGATCAGCGGGAGTCCCAAGGAGAACGCGCTCCCGATCATTGCCCGCGCGGTGGTCAACTTCAGGATCCTGCCGGGCGATACCCCGGACGACGTGCTCGATCATGTCCGCCGGGTGGTGGCGGACACACAGGTGAAGGTCACCGGGAGTGGGCGCTCTGCGTCACTGACCGCCGATTACGCCGCCCCGGCGTTCGAAATCGTGGAAAAAACGGTCGCTCAGGTATTCCCGGGGGCGATCCCGGTCCCATTTTTGATGATTGGTGGAACGGACGCCCGTCACTACGAGGGGCTCACTCGCAACACCTACCGGTTCAACCCGATCGTCGCCACTCCGGAGCTCGTCTCCGGTGCCCACGGCACCAACGAGCGCGTGCGCGCGGACGACTTCATCCGGGCCGCGCGCTTCTTCGCCCAGTTGATCAGGAACGCCCAGTGAAGTCTCAGTGTCTTCCCCGAGAGGTCGCCACGCGGTGAGTGCCAGGATCTGTCCGCAATGCGGCACCCGCTACGAGGGCGACAACCGCTTCTGCACCCTGGATGGTGCGACGCTGGTTGCGGAGACCGCAGGCGAGTCCCTGACGGGGACGATCCTGGCCGACCGGTACGACATCAAGAAGAAGCTGGGCGAGGGCGGCATGGGCGAGGTGTACCTGGCCGAGCACGTGCGCATGAAGCGCAAGGTGGCGGTCAAGGTCATGCGGAAGGCACTCACCGGCGATCCGGCCGCGGTCGGCCGGTTCCACAGGGAAGCCGAGAACGCCAGCCAGATCACCCACCCGAACGTGGCGGCGGTCTACGACTTCGGTGACACCGGCGGCGAGGGCGGCCTGGTGTATCTCGCCATGGAGTTCGTCGACGGCAAGCCCCTGACCGAGATCCTGACCCGCGAGGGTCCGCTGAACCACATGCGCGTGTCCGACGTGATCAGCCAGATTGCGGAAGCGCTGGCAGCCGCGCACACGTTAGGCATCCTCCATCGTGACCTGAAGCCCGACAACGTCATGGTCGCGAAGACGCGCGCCCAGACGGACCTCATCAAGCTCCTCGACTTCGGGATCGCCCGCGTCATGGGGCGGGATACCCAGCACTTCACATCCACGGGGCTTGTCGTGGGGACGCCCGAGTGGATGAGTCCCGAACAGATCGCCGGCGACCACCTCACCGCCCGCGCCGACATCTACGCCCTCGGCCTGATCGCCTTCCGTGCCCTTACCGGGCACGGGGCCTTTGGCGGAGCCACCTCCCAGGAGGTGCTGCTGGCCAAGATGACGAAGTCGCCTCGTCGGCTGGCCGACGTGCGCCCCGACGTGGAGTGGCCGGCTGCCCTGCAGGAGGCGATGGATCGCGTTCTCGCCATCAACCCGGACGCGCGATACGAGGACGCTCTGGTGTTCGCCGCCGACTTCTACTCCGGCGTGTCGCAGTTGCCCATGACGCCCGAGGCCGAAGCCTACCTGAGCCAGTTGTCGCAGCGCTCGGTGACGCCGGTGCGAATGGGGACGCTCGAGGCCACGCCGACGCGCGGCGTTCCCACGATCGAGACACCGACGAAGCCGAGCGCCGCGCTCGAAGCCAACGTCCCGCAACTGGCGCCGACCATGGCGATGAAGGCCTCGGACATGCCCGAGGCCGACAGCGGCGGCGAGCCGCCGGCCGAGGTGGAGGGGCCAGGGGATGGATCGCCGCCGGTGCCGGACGAGCCGGTCTCTTCTGACGCCGTCCCCGCGGATTCGCCGCTAACGAGCTTCGGTGCGCCGCCACACCGGAAGCGCGGTCCGATGCTGGCCGTCGGCGGGATTGCCGCCGTCGCGCTGATCGTGGTCGCGGTGACACAGCTCGGCGGCGGCTCCGCCGCTCCGGCGGCCGTCCTGGACAGCGCGGTGGTCCGGGACACGATGGGATCCGACTCAATGATTGCAGCGGCCGCCGACTCGGCGGCGTCGGATAGCGCCGTCGCAGGGGACTCCACGGCAGCTGGCACACTGGCAGCGGGCCGGCCGGATACCCCACGTCTCGACAGCGCGGCGACGCGCTATCGCTCGAGCATCTTTACCGTGACGGCTGGCCGGTCGCGTGGGGCCGGCTTTCTGGCCGACACCAGCGGACTGGTGCTCACCTCGTCTTCCGTCGTTTCCGGAGGCGCCGACGTCGACGTGTTCCTCGACGGGGGACGGCGGGTGCGTGGGCGGGTGGCCGCCGTGGACAGTTCGTTGGGGCTCGCCGCGGTCGTCATTCCCGTCAGGCATTGTCCAACGACATGCGCGCCGATCCCGCTCGCTCCCGACCGGCCCGGCTATCGGCAGGGTGACACGGTCATGGCGGTCATGCCGCAGACGCTGCTCTCGTCAGGCGCGCGTGCCAAGGGCACCGTGACCAACGGCTCCGCGCGCAGCCTCGCTGCGTCGGTCAGCCTGGCTTCATCCGGAGCCGGCGCGCCGGTCTTCCTGCCGGACGGAACAGTGCTCGGCCTGGCCCGGGCGGGAGGCGGACGCTCGGCGAGGATCGTGGCGGCATCGGTCGCCCGCGCGTTCCTCCGGACTGCGCGGTCCGCGGGTGTGCCGCCGATCGATTCGCTCCTGCCGTCATGGCCAAGCCGTCCGGTGAGTGCCGACGAGATGGCCGCGGCCGTTCGCCGGACGACTCAGGATCTGGAGAGCTATCGCGTGCGCCCGCGCGGCGACTTCGAGGCGCTGGTCATGACGCCGCAGATTCTGGTCTTCCGGAAGGCCGAGGCCGACACCCTGCGGAAGTACTACAACCCCGGGTCGGCAACCACGCAGTACTGCGACGGTGCCGGCCCCTGTGATCCGCTGGAGGTATGGACGGGACTGGAGACCTACCTGGTGGAACGCCGCGGCGTGGTGGCGATCCAGGTCGCGCCGCAGCGGACGCCTCCGCCGTACCGAGGCGAGCACAAGTTGGCGGACATGGGGGGGCGGCGACCCGTTTTTCTCCGCATGGAGCTGGCGCGCAACGGTCAGACCGTGCTGCCGATCGAATCGCACCGGATTCCGGCGGTGGTCAACCCGGCGGCGTACCCCGAGAACCAGCGGGAGGCGTTGTCGTCCGGCTTCGCGATCTTCGATCCCATGGATCTGCTGCAGCCCGATGCGGAGCTGGAGCTGCGCATCCAGGTGCAGGGTGGCGGAAACCTGATCCGGTTGCCCATACCGGCAGGGCTGCTGGACAGGGTGCGTGCCGACCTGGCCTCGGTGTTGCGCTAGGCACTGCGGGTCGCCGGGGCCCGGGCGCCGGCCCTGATCGTTATCGGCGTACGCGGCCCGCCTTCACTGCCTGCCAGGGCTGCCTTTCCGTCACGCCATTCGGCACACGGAGCTCGTCGCACGTCCTGGATTCCGGAAGGCACGATACCGTTCAGTACTCCCCTGCCGCGGGAGCACGGTAGATTCCCTCCCGCAGGCCGCCCTGACTGGCTGCTCCAGCGACGGCCAGTGGTGGGCGGGTCCGTCGCCCACATCCCGTCATGCCCGAACGCCGCCCTCCTTGCCGACGCCGACGCGTTCTTCGTCGCGGTCGCACGCATGGTGGATCCCGACGGGGCCGGAAAGGCGAAGCTGCTGATCGTCGGCGGCAGTCGCGAGAGCCGGGGCGTGGTCTGCTCCGCGTCTTACGAGGCGAGACAGTTCGGCGTACGCTCTGCCATGCCGATCGCGCGCGCGGTACGCCTCTGCCCCGGTGCGGTGTGCGTGCCCGTCCCCCGCAAGGCGTGCAGCGCGAAGAGCCGCGAGATTCGCGCCGTCCTCCAGCGCTTCGCGCCGATTATCGAAGGAGCGAGCATCGACGAGTGGTACATGGACCTGGGCGGGACCGAGGCGGTCTATCATCACGAACAGCTGCGCCATACCGCGCACCGTATTCGCGGCGCGTTGCTGGCCGAGACGGCGATATCGGTGTCCATCGGTGGCGGGACGAACAAACTCGTCGCCAAACTCGCCGTGGAACGGGCCAAGCCCAAACCCGGTACCACGGCCGACGGTGTCCACGTGGTTCCAGCCGGCGGGGAGGCTGCCTTCCTGCAGACGTTCTCCCTCGCCGAGTTGCCAATGGTCGGGCCGAAGTTCCAGGAGCGACTTGCCGCGCTCGGGATGACGACCGTGCCCGATGTGCTCCGCCACGACGTGCAGACACTGCGATCCTGGCTGGGGACTCGTGCCGCGGAATGGCTCTGGCGCCGGATCCACGGAGTCAGCGACGCCGACGTGGAGGGTCACGGCGACCAGAAGAGCATGAGTCGTGACGAGACGTTCCCGGTCGACCTGCACGATGACGCCGATCTAGAGCGGGAATTGCTGGCGCTTGTCACGCGGGGCGCGTCGGACCTCCGCGGGTCGGCCCTGACGACGCGCACCATCACGGTCAAGATCCGCGACCGGGACTTTCGCACGCGCTCGGCGCAGCGCACGCTCGACCAGGGGGTGGCGACGGATCGGGTAATCATGGATGTCGCGAAGCAATTGCTCCGCAAGCTCCGCGCGGCCCGGCGCGTGCCGGCGCGGTTGATCGGGGTGTCGCTCTCGTCGCTGTCCGAGGATCCCCGATCCGATCAGTTGGCGTTGTTCGCCGGACCGGAACCCCAGCGGGAGACGCCGCGGGACCTGACGCTGGCGAGGGCGGTTGATCGTGTGCGGGAGAAGTTCGGTTCGCGCGGGATCGTGCCGGGGACGCTGCTGGAGGACTGAGGCGGGACGGGTGAATCGAGACAGATGAAGCGGGGCGGGCTGTCGGCCCACCGGTCGGGTGGCCCGGTCCGTGGCGGAAGCCTAGGTTAGGCCCGTTCGCACTCACGCGGCCCGGGAGTGGCGCGTGAGATGTGCTGGTGCACGTCGCATCGTCGAGGTGGAGGCCGTGGACAACGCAGCACGCCTGCTGCATGGCCTGGTGCACGTCAGCGTCTGGGGCGCCCTCGCGCTGTCCGGCGGAACCGCCTGGACCCAGGTGTCGACGGTGCGCGCCTTCACCGGCGCCACCGTCATTGATGGGACCGGCCGGGCCCCGATCCCGAACGCGACGATCGTCGTAAGCGATGGACGCGTGGTCGCGGCCGGCGCTGACGGCGTGACCGTTCCCGCCGGCGCCGAGCGGATTCCCCTCGATGGCAAGTTCGTCATCCCCGGATTGATCAACACGCACGGCCACGTGAACGCGCCAGCCGACCTGCGAACCTACGCAGCGTACGGCGTGACGACGGTCGTCAGCCTGGGAGGAGAGAGCGACGAGGTCTTCGCCGCCCGTGCCTCGCAGTCGACGCCCGAGCTCGATCGCGCCCGCGTCCTCGTCTCCGGACCCGTGCTCTCGCCGGCGTCGCCGGACCAGGCGCGGGCTCAGGTCTTGGCACTGATGCCGCGCCACGTGGATTGGGTGAAGATCCGCGTGGACGACAACCTGGGCGCAACGCGGAAAATGCCTCCGGAGGTGTACCGGGCCGTCATTGATGAGGCGCACCGGCACGGGCTGCGCGTCGCTACCCACGTGTATTACCTCGCCGACGCGAAGACGCTGGTCGAGGCCGGCGCGGATTTCATCGCGCACAGCGTGCGCGACCGGGAGGTCGATGATGCCTTCGTCAACGCACTGAAGGCCTCGGGGCGCTGTTACTCGCCTACCCTCATGCGTGAGGTCTCCACCTTCGTGTACGAGTCGGCACCGGAGTTCCTGAGCGATCCGTTCTTCCTGGCGCACGCCAATCCCGAGTGGGTGGCGGCGGCAAGAGACCCGGCACGGCAGGTGGCATTGCGAACAAACGCCGCGGCGCAGACCTACAAGGCGCAGTTGCCAACCGCGAGCCGGAACCTGAAGCGTCTTTTCGATGCGGGCGTTCCGATCGCGATGGGCACCGATACGGGCCCCATGGGACGGTTTCAGGGGTTCTTCGAGTTGATGGAGCTGGAGCACATGGTGCGCGCCGGACTCACGCCAGCCCAGGCGCTGGCGAGCGCCACCAGCGTTGCGGCACGCTGCATGGGCCTTGATGGCGACCTCGGATCGATCGACACCGGGAAGTGGGCGGACTTCGTCGTGCTTGACGCCAACCCGCTGGACGACATCGCCAACGTCAGGCGCATCGCCTCGGTCTGGATCGCGGGGAACCAGGTCAGGCGCTGACCGCGACGCATGCGCGTTCACCTCGTCGACGGCACCTGGGAGCTCTTCCGTGCCTTCTATGGGGCGCCGGCTGCCAGGGCCGGCGGCCGGGAAGTTGGCGCGACGCGCGGAATCATGCGCTCACTGCTCTCGCTGCTACGGGAGGACGGCGTCACGCATGTGGCCTGCGCCTTTGACACGGTCATCGAGTCATTCCGCAACGACCTGTACGAGGGCTACAAGACCGGCGACGGCGTGCCTGACGAGCTCATGTCGCAGTTTCCGCTCGCGGAGCGTGCCACGGAAGCGCTGGGCATCGTGACCTGGCGGATGGTGGAGTTCGAAGCGGACGATGCACTGGCGACATTCGCTGCCCGGGCTGCGGACTCGCCTGAAGTCGAACAGGTGGTTATCTGCTCGCCGGACAAGGATCTGACGCAATGCGTGCGCGGCACCCGGGTCGTCTGCCTCGACCGCATGCGCCGCCGTGTCATGGACGAGTCGGGTGTCGTCGAGAAGTTCGGGGTTCCGCCGAGTGCAATTCCCGATTGGCTCGCCCTCGTGGGCGACACGTCCGACGGCTATCCGGGAGTTCCCCGCTGGGGCGCCAAGTCGGCGGCGGCCCTCCTTGCCGCCTGCGGCACGCTGGATGCGATACCAGACCAGGCCGCGCGCTGGAGCGTCGCGGTGCGCGGAGCGGAGTCGCTGGCCCGGAGCCTGCGCGAGCATCGGGCGGATGCGCTGCTGTACCGGCGTCTTGCCACCCTTCGGATCGACGTGCCTCTCATGGAGTCGCTCGACGACCTGCGCTGGCGCGGCGCCCGGCGCGACGATTTCGTGGACCTCTGCCGCGAGATTGACGACATGGAGCTGGTGAGTCGGATCGAGCGGTGGCAGGACTGAGGGCAGCGGGTTTTGAGGGCAGTTCGGGCGGGGAACGGGTCAAAGGGCAGTAGACAACGCGGGACGGCTGCGCGCCAGCGTGTTGACGGGTTGGAACGCTCGACGTATGCTGGCGACTCGATGCGGGCAACCAAGCGGCACAATCGTTCGCGGGAGGTTGCAGGTGCATTTGACGGACTCATTCCGACGAATTGCATTCCGGTGTCTCGCCGTCCTTGCGTTGTTGCTGGGTACGCTGTCATGCACGGGCGCGCCGGAGCCGGGCACAGCCCGCCCGCCCAACGTCGTTGTCGTGCTGGTCGACGATCTCCGCTGGGACGACATCGGCGTCGCCGGCCATCCGTTCGTTGAAACGCCGGCGATCGACCGGATGGCCCGGGAAGGCACGCGCTTCCTCAACGCCTTCGCCACCACGCCGCTCTGCTCTCCCAGCCGGGCGGCCATTCTCACCGGACAATTCGCGCACACCAACGGAATCATCGACAACACGGCGCGCGACTCGGCTACACACCGACTCCCGACATTTGCGATACCGCTGGCTGGGGCCGGGTACGAGACCGGTTTCTTCGGCAAGTGGCACATGGGGAACGACGACACGCGTCGCCCCGGCTGGACGCACTGGGTTGCGATGAAAGGACAGGGCGAGGCGATCGACCCGCAGCTGAACGTCGATGGCGAGCGGCTCACGGCCAGCGGTTATGTAACCGATGTCCTGACCGACTACGTCGTCAGCTTCATGCAGCGCTCACAGGGAAAGCCGTTCATGGTCTTCCTGGCGCACAAGGCACTGCACCCCAACGTCAGGCAGCGCGACGACGGATCGGTCGACTCGCTCCAGGGCCAGGTGGCCGGTTTCGTGCCGGCCGAGCGCCACGCGGGTCGCTACGCCCAATCGGCCGTACCGCGGCGGCAGAACGCCATGGGTGGTCCGGTGCGGAAACCGGCGCTCCAGCGCACCATCGGCACGCTGCCTCCCTTGAGCCGCGAGACGGGGACACCTGACGCCGACGTGCGTGACCGTCTCGAGATGCTTCTGGCGGTGGACGAGAGCCTGGCCCGCATTGAGTCGACGCTGCGCACCATGGGAGAGCTGGACAACACGGTGGTCATCTTCACCAGCGACCACGGGTACTTCTACGGCGAGCACGGCCTGAATGAGGAACGGCGCCTCGCGTACGAGGAGACGGCTCGCATCCCGCTCATCATCAGGTATCCGCGTGTCGCGAAGGAGGGCGCGCAGGCGGCGCCGCTGGTTCAGATCATCGACGTCGTGCCGACCATTGTTGCCATCACGGGTGTGGAAGACACCGTTCCGCGCCAGGGGCGGTCGCTCGTACCGTTGCTCCAGGATGCGACGGTCCCATGGCGATCTTCCGTCCTGATCGAGTATTACAGCGACCGGGTGTTCCCCCGGATGCTGACGATGGGATACCAGGCGGTGCGAACCGAGCGATACAAGTACATCCATTACCTGGAACTGCCCGGCATGGACGAACTCTACGATCTCCAGGCTGACCTGTTCGAGCTGGACAACATCATCGATACGGAGGCGGGTCGCGCGCTGCTCCCCGGTCTCCGGGCCGAGCTGACTCGCCTGCAGCAGGAATCGGGTTATCGCGCTGACTTCCTGGGCTACCGTTGATGGAGGTGATGTCAGAGGTCAGAAGTCAGAGGTCGGAGGGGAGCGCCACATGAGGCGTGTCGCTCCCCGCTTTCTCATTCCGTTCATTGTCATTCCAGCCGGTCTGATCGTGCTGGCCTGTGCCAGCCCGAAAACGAAGGCCAGCCACACCGGTATGGCGCCGGGCGACGCGCCGCCGGGCATGGTGTGGATTCCCGGCGGCCGATTCCTGATGGGGAGCGAGGATGAGCATGCCCTCCCCGCCGAGCGCCCCGCGCATCTCGTCGATGTGGACGGCTTTTTCATGGACGCCCACACGGTCACGAACGCCGGGTTCCGCGCGTTCGTGGAAGCCACCGGCTACGTCACCGTGGCCGAGCGGCCGGCGGACGAGGCGGCGCTCCTGAGCCAGTTGCCGCCTGGAGCCCCGGCACCGCCGCGGGACCTGCTGGCTCCGGGATCGCTCGTGTTCGCCCCCACCGACAGCGAGGTGGACCTGCGGGACTGGTCCAGGTGGTGGATGTGGGTGCCTGGTGCAGACTGGCGCCATCCCGACGGACCGGGAAGCTCGATCGACGGGAAGGATGACCATCCGGTGGTTCAGGTGGCATGGGATGACGCGGTGGCGTACGCGCACTGGGCCGGCGCGCGGCTTCCCACCGAAGCGGAATGGGAATTCGCGGCGCGTGGCGGGAGCGTCGGAACCGAGCAGGCATGGGGGTCCGGTCCGTTCGATCACGCGCATCCACCGGCGCACATCTACGACGGAGTCTTCCCGACGCGCCGGGCCTCGACCAAGCCGGTCGGATCGTTCGCACCTAACGCGGCCGGCCTGCACGACATGGCGGGGAACGTGTGGGAATGGACCATGGACTGGTACCACCCGGACTCGTACCGGCGGGCGGGGACCGGCGTGCCACGCAACCCGCCCGGCGCTGCAGCGGGGCTTGATCCATCGACCGGTTCCGTGCGCGTGCGGACCCTTCGCGGCGGGTCCTTTCTGTGCAGCGATTTGTACTGCCGGGGCTATCGCGCCAGTGCGCGCAGCCCGGGCGCGACCGACACCGGTGGACCGCACATCGGATTTCGAACGATCATGACCGTGGAACAGTGGAGTCGTCGGGGAGAGGTAGCCGCCAGGCGCTGAATCAGACGTTCGCCGTCGTGAAAGTTCGCGCTCCGGCTTCGCCTGAAGGCTGCGCCGCGAACCGCGTTGCCTGGAGTCGTTGCCAGAGCGTATGCAGCACTCGGGTGGCGGCGGAGCAGGAGGTCGGGCATGGCTCGAGCGTCAGGGGTTTCGGTTGGGCCCGCCAGATGACGCGGCCATCCGCTCCGGAGCGCCAGAGGGAACGAGCTTGCCCTGCGCGAGGGGGACGAGCATTATCGCGAACTGAACTTTTCTCACTTGAAGAGCGGAGTGTCGGACATGCGCCAACCGCTGCCTGGAATGGCGGGATTGGTCACGTTGCTTCTCGCACTGCCGACTGCGGCAAGCGGGCAGGATACCACCAAGGTGGACCTGACCGGTGTGTGGACCTTCACGGTGACGACAGATGCCGGCAGTGGGTCGCCCACTGTGACGCTGAAGCAGGCGGGCGATTCACTCACCGGTCACTATTCCTCGCAGATCTTCGGCGAGCCCGAATTGAAGGGGAACGTGAAGGGACGGACATTTGCAGTGTCATTCACTGCGTCGGTCGAGGGGCAGAGCCTCACGGTCACCTACTCGGGTACCATCGAGAGCAACGATGATCTGAAGGGCACGGTGAACCTGGGTGATTTCGGGTCCGGAACGTTCACTGCGAAGCGAAAGCCGCCGCCCGAGGCCTGGTTGTTCGACGTGGACCCGCACGGTATTCGATGACCGGGCGCCTGCCATGCCTATAGCCGCCGTCCGGGTGGGGCGCTCGCTCGCACTGCTCGTGGTGCCCCTGCTGTTGAGCGGGCAGGGTTGGTCGTCGCGGGAACTCGTGGAGGTGCCGTACAACGGTGGGTTCACGTTCACGCGGATTCGGTACGGGAATGCGGGCGCATTCCGGCGAGGTTCCAGCGCGTGGGCCCACGACTACCCGCAGGCCGACCAGCACCTCCCGAAGATCATCGAATACGTCTCGACGATCCCGGTAAACACTGGTGCGAGTAATGTCTTCGACCTGGACGATCCGGAGATCCTCCGCCACCCCATCATCTATATCTCCGAGCCCGGCTTCTGGGGCATGTCCGGCGCCGAGGCGACCGGCCTGCGACAGTTCCTCCTGAAGGGTGGTTTCGTCATCCTCGACGACTTCGAGCGGGACCAGTGGTACAACATGGAAGCGCAGCTGCAGCGTGCCATGCCGGACCATCGCCTGATCGAGATCGGCCCCGAGCATCCCGTTTTTCACTCGTTCTTCGAGCTCGCGGACATCTACGTGCCGCATCCGCTGGTGGCCGTTACGCCGAGCTACTTCGCGCTCTTCGAGGACAACGATCCAACCCGGCGGATGCTGGCCCTCGTGAACTACAACGCCGACCTGGCCGAGTACTGGGAGTGGTCGGCTACCGGGTTCCTGCCGCTGGACCTGAGCAATGAAGCCTACAAGCTCGGCGTGAACTACATCTTTTACGCGCTCACACACTGAGCAACGATCCTTCCGACACTCTGGTCAGGCCCGGACTCCATGACGGACACCTTCTCTCGGCGCGACTGGATCCGCACGGTTGGTGTGGCAGGTGCGGGAGCGCTCGCTCACGTCGATACTCTGCACGGCGAGCCGCTGCCTGTGTCGCCCGATCGGCCGGCACCGCTGGCAGTGCGCAACCTGTATGCCCCTGGTGACATCGTCGAGCTCTACTCCACGAGCGAGGTCTTCATTCCGCCGCGGGGCCGCTCGTTCATGAAGTTCAGCTTCGACTTTCCGGAACCGGGCGTGGTCTTCGGCGACCACCGCTTCAGCTTCCTGATCTTCACGGACGAGAACATCTACAGCCCGGATCGCGCGCTGATGCGCGCGTCAGGCAACGCGGACGCCCTCGAGTTGACCTGTTCGGGGCTCGTGTGGGCCGGCGGGCAGGAGAAGGCTCCCGGCGACGTCACCGTGCGCTTCACGCGTTCGGGTCGCGACATCGCATGGGACATCGTGGCCGGGACGAACCATCCTGTCAAGACGATCACGACGGTGATTCGGGATGTACCGCGAGGGCAGGTCTCCTTCGGCGGTGGCCAGTTGCAGGACACCCGCGACGGCGATGCACTGGGTGGGTACACGTTCGGCGCGGGGGATCTGCACGGCGCCGGCACGCCCCAGAGCATGAGCACGCCCGTCACGATTCTGCAGGCGGCGGATACAGACTTTCTCTACCTGACGACGCAGGACACTCGCGTCCGTCCCAAGCGCTACTACTACCAGGCCGGCGAGCGCGCTTTCCGCGTGGAGGCAATCTACGAGCACGACGCCTGGCGGAACGACACCCGCGTGACGGTGCCGCGCTGGCATCTCGGCCATGCGGCGACGTTCGAGGATGCCATGGCGCCGCACATGGCGCACATCGAGCGCGCGTTCAACCTGCCGGCCTGGGAAACGCGCCGGGACGTGCCGCAATGGATGCGCGACACTGCCATGGTGACCACGCTGCACGGCATGCACTACACCGGCTTCATTTTCAACGACTACGCCAGCCAGCTCGCGATTCTGCGTTGGATGGCGACGCAGATCCCGGCGAACCGGGTGCTCGTGTTCCTGGCGTCGTGGGACGGCCGGTACTACTGGGACTACCCGAACTACACCGTGCCGGCGCGCATGGGTGGCGAGGCGGGCTTCCGGGCCCTCATCAGCGAAGGCCAGCGGATGGGATTCCGCATGATGCCCATGTTCGGCACCAACTCCGCCAACCGGAAGCAGCCGGTGTGGCCCAGCATCGCGTCGGGTTCGACGTACAAGATCGACGGCGACCTGTACAACCTGAACTGGGTGGACTGGAACAACGACCGTCATCAGGACGGGTGGCTCACGTACATGAACGTCGGCGAGGACCGCTGGCGCCAGCATATCGAGGGGCGCATCGCCGACATCATCGAGCGGTTCAAGGTGGATGCGTACTTCCTGGACATCGTCGGTGGCCACGTGAACAGCACGACGGGTGACATGCACGAGGGCACGCGCCGGCTCATCCGCAACCTGCGGGATCGTTATCCGGATTGCATCGGCGTGGGCGAGATGCCGTATGACGCACTGTACGAGTTCATCGGTCTGTATCACGCGGGTGGGGGCGGTCGGTGGCGCAAGTACGCGCGCTTCTTCCAGCACCTCAGCGCACCCGCTCCGGGACGCGGGAGCAGCGGGGTGCACGAGGCCGGCTTCGGGCGCTTCAACCCGGATACACTCAATCTGAATCCCAACGCGATTCCCACGCTGCAGGTGGTGGACGACACGTTCACGCGGCATCGCGATACCATGGCGGCGATCATCGCGGCGGCGAAGACACGGGCCGGCATCGCATGAGCCCACGCGAGCGCCGCGGTCCAGGATCGCGCGCGTCCGGCGCCGGCTCGGCGGCCGACGTGCCGCTCCGGGTGGCCGGGCGGGCGCCCCGCGCGCTGCGTGAGGCGGTGTGTGAGGCCAACGTCGAGCTGTTCCGGCGTGGCCTGGCGCATTTCACCTTCGGCAACGCGAGCGGGATCGATCGAGGGCGCGGGTTGATCGCCATCAAGCCGAGCGGTGTTCCGTACGACGAACTCACGCCTGCGTCGATGGTGGTCACCGACATGGATGGCAATGTCGTGGAGGGGGACCTCAGTCCCTCATCGGATCTGCCCGCGCACGGCGCGTTGTACCGCGCGTTCGCGGACGTTGGCGGCGTGGTGCACACACACTCGATCTTCGCTACGGCATTTGCGCAAGCTCGCCGCGCCATTCCCTGCCTCGGCACGACCCACGCCGACGTGTTTCACGGCGAAGTTCCGGTGACCCGGCCGCTGACGCGCGCCGAGATCGCTTCCAGCTACGAGCTGAACACCGGCCGCTCGATCGTGCGCCGCTTTCGCGCGCTGGACCCGAACGCCATTCCGGCTGTGCTGGTAGCCAACCATGCCTCCTTCTGCTGGGGCCCGACGGTCGGCGCCGCGGTGGAGAATGCCTCGTACCTGGAGGAGGTCGCGACAATCGCGTACTGCACGCTGCTCATCAATCCGCGCGCGGGCGCCATCAGCCAGGCACTCCTCGACCGGCACTATCAGCGGAAGCACGGGTCGCGGGCAACGTACGGGCAGCGCTGATGCGGCTCGCGACATGGTTGGCTGTCGCTGCGTTGGCTGTTGTGGTATGCGCATGCCATAGCGTGCCGCCGGCCGCGATCGCAACGAGCGAACCGGACGCGCTGCTCTTCTCGTACTTCACCCGTAACGGAGACGATGGCCTCCACCTGGCGTACAGCCCGGACGGGACGAACTGGTTGCCGCTGAACGGCGGCCGCGCGCTGGTGAGGCCGGCGGTCATGGGCGACGGTGTGGGATGGCAGCAGTGGAACACCCGCGCGGCTCTGATGCGCGATCCGTCGATTCTCCGCGGCCCGGACGGAGTCTTCCACATGGTCTGGACCATTGCCTGGACCGACAATGGCATCGGCATCGCGCATTCCCGCGACCTGATCAACTGGTCCGCGCAAGAGCGGATCCCGGTGATGGACCATGAGCCGGACGCGCTCAACGCCTGGGCGCCGGAGCTGTTCTACGACACCGCGTCACGCCAGTACATGATCGTCTGGGCGACGTCGATCCCGGGCCGCTTTCCCGCCACCGACTCCATGGCGCAGCGGACGTCCAGGGGGCGGGCCGATCACCGGCTGTACTACGTCACGACGCGGGATTTCAAGACCTACTCGCCCGCGGCGCTGCTGTACGACGGCGGCTTCGCGGCGATCGATGGCACCATCGCGCGTGTGGGCAACGGGTACGTCATGGTGCTGAAGGACGAGACCTTCTTCCCCGAACGCCGTAACCTGCGGGTGGCGTTCGCGCAGTCGGCCGCGGGGCCCTGGGGTCCGTCGTCACCGTCCTTCACGGACCTGCATACCGAGGGTCCGTCGATCCTCCGGGCGGGCGACTGGTGGTACGTCTACTACGACGAGTACACGCGGGGGCACTATGGCGCCGTGCGGACGAGGGACTTCGTCACCTTCGAGCCGTACCGCGATTCGCTGCACACGCCGCGGGGCATGCGACACGGTTCCGCGTTCCTGGCTCCGGCGTGGGTGCTCAGGGGATTGCAGGCGCTGGATTCGTTGCTGCGCTGACCGGGCCTGTCCTCTGCGATCGCAGCGGCCCTCGCTCCGATCCTGCACGCCTCGTGGCCCGTCGCCGGATGGGCATGGAAGTCGGGCTGACGGCCACCGTCGTCCAGCGTGTCCGCGTCGCGCTCAGATGCGTTCCCGACTCGCGAGACTCCTTGAGGTGTCGAGGCGATGCATCCTCACGCTGTCGCCCGCACCTCGGCCGCGATACCGCGAATTGCGGGCAGCACGTGCCCGACCCCGATCGGTGCTGAATCGGGCGCTCCCATCGCGAAGTAGAGATCGCGGTAGATCGGATACAGCCGCTCGTATACGGCCACGTCTCGTTGATCGGGCGCGACCGTGCGATACCGCGGACACAGAGCCGCCTGCGCGGCCTCGATGCTCTCGAACTCACCGCAGGCCAGAAACGCGAAGATCGCCGACCCCAGACTCGTGATCGGCGTCTCCGGCACCAGCACCGGCAGGTTCAGCACGCTCGCGTAAGCCCGATTCAGTACCTCGTTCTTCTGCGGAATGCCGCCACCATGAATGACGCGGCGAATCGGCACGCCGTGCTCCCGCATGCGATCAAGGATGATCCGCGTATGCAACGCAGTTCCCTCGATAGCCGAGAACAGGTCGTCCTCGGCGGTGCTGTTGAGGTTCCACCCCAGCGTCACGCCGCCCAGGTTCGGGTTCACCAGCACAGTGCGATCACCGTTGTCCCACGTCAGACGCAGCAATCCTGTCTGCCCACCGCGATAGTTCCCCAGCCCCTCGGAGAGCTCTCGAACGCTGCGCCCGGTCCGCGACGCCAGCGACTCGAACAGGTACCCACACGCGGAGAGGCCCGCCTCGATCCCCATGAAGCCCGGGTGAATCGATCCGGGAACCACGCCGCACGCGCCCGGCACCAGCCCGGCATCCTTCGCGATGGCCATGACGCACGTTGCTGTGCCAATGACGTTCACGATGTCGCCCTCGGCCACACCCGCGCCGATCGCATCCCAGTGTGCGTCGAAGGCGCCTGTTGGCACGGGAATCCCGGCGCTCAAGCCGAGCCGGTCCGCCCACTCGGGACTCAGCCTGCCCGCGACTTGGTCCGACGTCTGGTACGGTCCGTCGAGCTTGTCACGAATGCCGCTGAGCAACGGATCGACGGCGACGAAGAAGTCTTCGGGCGGGAAGCCGCCGAGCGAGGCATTCCAGAGCCACTTGTGCCCGGCCGCGCACACGCTGCGCGGCACCCGCTGCGGGTCTGTGATCCCGCAGAGGACCGCGGCTACCATGTCGCAATGCTCCAGCGCGGTCACGAGCTGATCCCGTCGATCCGGGTGGTGCCGCAGCCAGTGCAGCAGCTTGGCAAATCCCCACTCCGACGAGTAGATGCCACCGCACCAGTCGATCGCCGGCAGTTTCGTCTCCTGAGCGATCGCGGTGATGCGCGCCGCTTCGTCCTTCGCGCGATGATCGCACCAGAGGTAATAGTCATCCAGCGGCGCCAGCCCCTCGCCTACGGGAACGACTGTGGAACCGGTCGTGTCCAGCGCAATGGCGCGAATCTCACCTCCCCCGACCCCCGCGCTTTGCGACGCGAGGTCCATGGCATCCACCAGCGCGTCCATGTGCGCGCGGTGCGACTGCGTGGCGAAGTCGGGATCGTTCCGATCGCGCTGGACCGGGTACTCCGACACACCATGGCCGATCACGCCGCGCACGCTGTCCACGACCGACACCCGCACGCTCTGCGTGCCGAAATCGACGCCGGCGACAATCCCCATCGGTCAGCCGTGCCGAAGGATGTCCCAGCCGAGGTACCGCGTGGTCGCCTCGTGCACGGCGTCGGCTACGTGGGTGAAGGTCCCGGCGACGTGATGCTCAAAACCATGGCGGCAGATGTGACGGAGCAGTTGCTGCAAGCCATCGATCTGCACGACACCGGCGCCACCGAACGTCTTGAGCCGGTCCTTCGTGAACTGCCCCTCGCCGACGTAGCCCCGGATCTGCCCCGTCCTGTCGTCCGTGGAGAAGCGCGCGAACGTCATCGGTCCCGACCTCACCTTGCCGACGATGGTTCCAAAGGTGTTCTCCCGTCCCACGGTTCCGGCGATGATTTCCTGGTAGTCCATGACCGGTGACTCGAAGAAGTCCAGCGGCAGGTTGCTGCAGTGGAAGCAGACCGCCTTGTCCGGCTCGTCGCCGTAGTTGTTGTTCCAGTCCAGGAGAGCGCTGGGCCCCTGCGACGCGAGCGTGAGTGCGTGCATGCTCAGCGTGCCCATCACGTCCACCTCGCACGCGCTGGGCATGTTCGCGTTGCTGAGCATGCTCATGAGCGTGCAGGGCACCACGCCGAAGTACTCCTCCATGGCGGTCCAGCACTGGACGGCGCTGATGGTAACCTCCACTTCCTTCATCCAGCGGTCCATCACGACGCCCAGCTTCGCCATTTTCACGAGCGCGGCGTCAGGCACCCCGCTGGTGTCCACGTAGCCGGTGATCAACTGCAGCCGGCGGCGGACGGCTGCGTCGCCGTCCCTGAGTCGTGCTATGCGGCCCAGGATTTCGGACAAGTCGATCGGTTCGACCGAGATGCCGGCGGCCTCGAGGATCTTCTCGCTGTAGCGCACGGTCTTGAACGCGGCGGGTCGCGCACCGATCGCGCCCACGCGGGCGCCGCGCATGCCTCGCACGACGCGGCAGGTGGCCGCAAAGGTCCGCAGGTCGCTCCGGAAGACCGGCGATTCGGGACGCAGAGTGTGCTGTGACGTCAGGGAGAACGGAATGCCGTACTGCGAGAGCACGTTGCAGACCGACATCTTGCCGCAGAATGCATCGCGACGGTTGTCGATCAGCATCCTTGACGGATCGTCCGACGTCGCGTGGACCAGTACCGGCACGTTCAGCCCGGCCAGGCGGAGCGTATCGGCCACGGCGCGCTCATCGCCGAAGTTCGGCAGCGTAACGATCACGCCGTCGATCCGGTCACGGTGCGCCCGGAACAGTTCGGCGCACGCCTTCGCCTCGGCGCGACTCTCGATGGCGCCGTGGTTCGTCGCCGTTCGCTTCACGATGACGGCATCGATGCCCTCCGCGTTGAGCGCATCGAGCATCTCTGAACGGCCCGTGGCGGCCAGGTGGCCGGGAAAGAACCCACGGTTCCCGACAATGACGCCGAGCGTGACCCGGCGCGGGGGCTTGCGGGCAGCGGCCCGGCGCGCGGCAGCCCGGGCGCGCTTCGCGACGGCCTTGCCTCGGACGTTGGACTCGAGCTTGTGCAAGGGCATGACATGGTACCGGATGCGGTGAGGAAACGCGGTGACGATACCGCGCGCCGCGTTGACGCGCCATGCCGCGCCCGGCACTTTAGTCGCGGTCCTTCTTACCCTCCAACGCGACGCAGTGAACGACGATCTTCCTCCGGTTTCCGCCGCCAGAAGGCTGGGCACCTCGGTGCTGCGCTCGCCCCAGCTCGGCCTGGTGCTGGTGCTGCTGGTGCTGGGAACCGTGCTCACGCTGGCCGCGGGTTCGCACGTGGATCCGCAGAGCGGACGCGAGATCAATAACTTCCTGAACCGGTACACACTAATCCAGATGGCGACCGACGCCAGCGGCTTTGCCATCATGGGCGTCGGCGCCACACTGGTGATCATCGCGGGCGGCATCGATCTCTCGGTCGGCGCGGTGTACGCGCTGGCCGGCGTGGCCATGGCCATGATTCTGCGGGCGATCGGGCCACTCGATCCAGGGCTCACGGTCATGCTTGGCCTCACCACATGCCTGGCCGTCAGTCTGCTCTGCGGTCTGGCGAACGGTGCCATGGTCATCGGACTCGGCGTCCACCCCTTCATCATCACGCTGGGCACCATGTGGATGCTGCGCGGCCTTGCCTTCGTCATCAGTCGCGCCGAGAGCATCCTGGTCCCCCAGTCCCTGACGGCGGTGGCCAAGGCGCCGCTGGGTCTGGGGACGGCGCTGTACCCTGTGCCATTGCTCTGCATGCTGGCAGTTACGACGGCCGGTGGCCTGTATCTTTCCCGCACCGTCATGGGGAGGCATATCTTCGCTGTCGGGGGGAACGCCGAGGCCAGCCGGTTCTCGGGGCTGGCAGTGAAGCGGATCACCCTGGGCGTGTTCGTGCTCTCCGGGCTCGCGGCGGGTGTCGCGGCGTTCCTTGGCGCAGCGTTCTACGGTTCGGCCACCTCGTCCGATGCCAACGGCTATGAGTTGTATGTCATCGCGTCCGCCGTCGTCGGGGGCGCGTCGCTCTCGGGCGGGAAGGGCAGCGCGGTGAACGCGATGTTGGGCGCGGTGCTCATCGTGATGATGCGACAGGCCATCCGCACCCTGCACCTGGACCAGAATTACGAATGGATCATCATTGGCGGCGCGATGATCGTTGCCGTCGTTCTCGATCAGCGGGGATCGAAGCTGCTGGCCGACCGATTGTCCGCGGCCGCCTGACGAGGCGGCATCCTGACGACTTGCACGGAGCGATCATGTCACCTGGTATCTGCTTGCATCACGGGTTCCCGGGCTGGGGCGCACTGGTTGCCGCGGCGGCAACGCTTTCCTGTGGCGGCGGCTCCGGTGACGGCCGCGTGCAGGCCGGCACCTTCACGATCGCCATGATCGCGAAGAGTTCCACGAATCCCGTGTTCCTGTCCGGTCGGCAGGGCGCCGAAGCGGCGGCGGCCGAGCTCGCCGCGGAGCACGGCGTGACGGTGCGCATTGACTGGCTGACGCCGCCCAACGAGGACGGAGCCGTGCAGGCCCAGCGAATCGCCGAAGCCGTGAATTCCGGCGCCAACGCCATCCTGCTGTCGGCAACCGACGCCGGCAAGGTCCGCGGCGCCGTGAACGAGGCAGTGGACCGCGGCGTCCCGGTCATGACGTTCGACAGCGACGTCGCGGACTCGAAGCGCTTCTCGTTCTACGGTGGCGACGATTTCGCGATGGGCAAGCAGGTGATGGATGAACTGGCGCAGCAGATGGGCGGTACCGGGCGGATCGGGATCATCGCCGGGAACCAGAATGCGCCCAACCTTCAGGAACGCGTGCGCGGAGTGAAGGAGACGGCGGCGGCGTACCCCGGAATCACCATCGTGAACACGTTCTACCATGCGGAGACCCCGCAGGATGCCGCCGCGGAAGTGCTCCGGGTGATGCGGGCCTACCCGGACCTGCAGGGATTCGCGATGATCGGCGGCTGGGCGCTCTTCACTCGCACGCTGCTGACGGACCTCGATCCTGCCAGGGTGAAGATCGTATCGGTCGATGCGTTACCGGCGCAGCTGCCGTATGTGGAGACCGGTCTCGCGCCGGTGCTTTTCGCGCAGCCGACCTACAACTGGGGTTATGTGAGTGTGAAGACGATCTTCGACAGGGTGTACCTGAAGAAGGAGGTTCCGCCGCACGTGATGATGGACCTGGTGCGCGTATCGAACGAGAACCTGGGTGCGTGGGCCAGGCAACTCCGCGACTGGGGCTTTTCGGACGTTGATGCAAAGTATCTCGCGTTGCCGAACTGACTGCGGTCGCGTCGATGGGTAGCATGTGATCCGATTCTCCGGCGTTACCAAACGCTTCCCCGGCATCGTCGCGCTGCGGGACGTGTCGTTCGAGGTGGCGGCCGGCTCCTGTCACGCCATCTGCGGTGAGAACGGGGCTGGGAAGAGCACGCTGGGGCGGATCCTTGCGGGCGTGCATCGGGCCGACGGCGGGACGCTCGCGCTTGGCGGCGCGCTCGTGAGGTTCGCCTCGCCGCGTGAGGCGCTCGACGCGGGCGTCGCCATGGTGCACCAGGAACTGGCCTTCTGCGACAACCTTACCGTGGGCGACAATCTCTGCCTGCGCCATCTGCCGAACCGGCTCGGCTTCATCGATCGCACCGCGCTGCGCCGGGTGTCGCGCGCGTTGTTGGAAGATATCGGCGCAACCATCGATCCCGACCGGCCGATGGCCACGCTAGGCGTGGCCGAACAGCAGGTGGTGCAGATCGCGGTGGCGGTGAGCGAAGGGGCGCGGGTCATCATTTTCGACGAGCCCACCAGCAGCCTGGGCGACACGGAAGCACGGCGGCTGTACGCGCTGATCGCGGCCCTGCGCGAACGTGGTGTCACCCAGCTGTACGTGTCGCACCGGATGCCGGAGATCTTCGCGCTGTGCGACACGGTCACCGTGTTACGCGACGGCCGTCACGTCGAAACACAGCCGGTGGCCGGCTTGAGCGAGACCGAACTGATCCGGCAGATGATCGGGCGGGAGCTGTCGGTGTATCACCCGACGCACGCTGAACGCCCCGTCGGGGCCGAGCGTCTGCGGGTGGAGGGGTTGTCATCGACCGGCCGGTTCAGCGACGTCTCCTTCACCGTGCACGCGGGAGAGGTCGTGGGGCTGGCCGGGCTGGTCGGCGCGGGTCGATCCGGGATCGCGCGGGCCATCTTCGGGCTGGACCGGGCGGCATCGGGGCGGGTTACCGTGCGCGGGAGCCCGGTTGCGATCCGGAATCCGCGTGATGCGATGCGACTTGGTATCGGCTTCGTGCCGGAGGATCGCAAGAAGCAGGGGCTGGTGCCCGCGATGATGGCGCGCGAGAACGCCTCGCTTCCCACCCTGTCGCGCTACGCACGCATGGGCTGGGTGAATGGCGCGGCGGAAGCGGCAGCGGTCGGATCAGCCTTCGCGCGGGTCGGGGTCCGGGCCAGGCCCGAGGCGACGACCTCATCGCTGTCCGGCGGCAATCAACAGAAGGTCGTGCTGTCCCGGTGGCTCACCGCGGACAGCGACATCCTCATCCTCGATGAACCGACGCGCGGCGTGGACGTGGGCGCCAAGGCGGAACTGCACGCCTGGATCGACCAGCGTGCGGCGTCAGGCGCAGCCGTGCTGCTGATCTCGAGCGAGCTGCCCGAACTGATCAACCTGTCGTCGCGTATCATCGTTTTGCGTGAGGGGCGGGTGCAGGGCGAGGTCGCGCGGGCTGACGCCACGCAGGATCGCCTGCTGCGCCTGATGGCCGGGATCGCCTGATGGTTGACGTTGCGCCTCTTCCGCGGCTGCCCTGCCAGGCGCAGCCGTTACCCGTTATCTCCGCACCGTCCTCACCCCGAAGACCGGCACGATCCGTCCCGCCATACCGGCGTCGAATCGCACTGTCACACTGGTCTTCCCTCCGGTAAGCGACTCCGGCACCACGTAGCGCGCGTTGTAGAAGCCTGACGCCTGCTGGTTCGGGATATAGTGACCGATGCTTGCACCATCCACGAGGATATCGAACTCACTCTGCAACGGCGGGAGCCCCGGGTCATTGCGGTACGTGACGACGACCACCATCGGCGCGGTCGGGTCAACGGCCATGTCGTAGGAGATCCATCCCGGCCCGGCGCGACCCGCACGACCGCTGTTACGCGTCACGCTCCGGTCGGCCGGGTCGCTCTGATAGTTCGCGTCGCGCTCCGATGGTGAATCGGGCTGCACGTGCGCGACCGTTGCAGCGTCCAGCCGCGCCTCGGCCTCGCGGTCGGCGGCAATGGTCGCGACGCGCGCGTCGAAGCCGTCCGGGCTGACCAGGTCGAAGTAGACGCTGTATGTGCGCCGATGCGTGCGGTGGAACGGCACAAGCTGGACATCACCGGGGGCGTCCGACTGCCCCGGTACACGCGCCACTTGCCTCGCCGTGAAATCGCCCGGGCGGGCGCCGGGGAGGACGAAGTCGTCAGGCGCGCGGGAGTCCGACACGAGCACGGGGATTGGGGCGGCGTCGCCGCCCTGGCCACGTCCCTGCCGGCGAGGACCATGATCGCCCGCCAGCGCCAGGGGTCCCCACATGATGGCCGTGACCGTGGGGTCGTCCTTCGTCGGCTCGACCCGGAGCGTTTTCGGGAGGCGCAGCGAGACCGTGTCCCCGGTCGCCCACATGCGCCTGATCTGCACGTATGTGCTCGACATCTCGACGGCTTCGTTTCCAAGGCCGCCGGCGCGTCCGCCGGCAATAGGATCGTGCATCGATGCCAGGGTCGGTTGTGGCAGGTCGCTTCCATTGAGCGAGATCGCAAAGGCGTCGCCTGCCCAGACGGGCCGACGCACGGCCAGCGTGAACGCCTTCGGTCGGGTCAGCGCAAGGCGCAGCGTCGCCGAGTCGCCGTCTGGAAAGTCGGTGTCCAGCGCCAGCCGAACAGCGCCATCCAGGCACTCTGCGGTGGACGGAGCGAACAGGTTGAGCCAGACCGTGTCGTCCGACTCGGACCAGACGCCCAGCCCATGCAGCGCGTGGCTCTCCATCCCGCTGCCAACGCAGCAAGTGAACGACCGCTGCATGTCCTGGTACTCCTGTTGCACGCCGCGTCCCACCGGGACCATGTACGAGGTGCGCCCATCCTCGGGATCGATCGAGGCGAGGATGTGGTTGAACAGCGCGCGCTCCTGGAAGTCGATGTACGCCGGATCGGGGCGCAGCGAGAACAGCCGCCGCGTCAGCTTGATCATGTTGTACACGTTGCACGTCTCGGCCGCGCGGCCGTCCACGCGCCGGCTCAACTCGTCAGGCGGCCCGAAGTACTCCGCCAGCCCGTGGCCGCCCGTCGCATAGCTGTGGTGCCGAACGACGCGATCCCAGAAGAACGAGGCCGCGAGAATATCGTCAGGCTCCCCGGTGTAGCCGTAGCGCGCCGCCGAGCCCATGAGTTTGGGGATCTGGCAGTTGCCGTGCTTCCCGGAGAGGTTGTCCTGGTGGCGCTTGAGGGGGTCGGTGAAGGCGTGGTGCTCGAACCGCCTCGACAGAGCCAGCCAGCGAGTGTCGTTCGTGTCGGCGTAGAGGTCGGCGAAGACTTCGTTCATGCCACCGAACTCGGTCAGCAGCATCCTCTGCACCTGCGTGTCGGTGAGCGGTTTCAGCACGCCCTCCGCCCAGGCGGCGTAACGGATTTCGACCTGCAGCGCGAGTTCGTTACCCGTGTGGCGGTAGGCGTCGCGCAGGCCCGCATAGGTCTTGTGCAGTGTGTACCAGGGTGACCAGAGGCCGTTGAGGTCGAATCCGCCTGAGCGAATCTCGCCGCGCGTCAGCGCAGCGAACGCCTCACGCAGGTTCTCGAGGCCGCTGAGGAATCCGTCGCCGTGCTTGCGTTGCACCTCATCGAACTCGCGGACGATGTAGTCGGCGCGCTGCCTGAAGCGCTCATCGCCCGTCGCCTTGTACATCAGGGAGGCCGCGGAGAGGTGGTGCCCCGCGATGTGTCCCGTAAGGTTCCGACCGCCGGCGTCCCAGCCCGTGAGAGGCTCCGCTTTCTGCGGCAGGCCCGCCCGCACGCGATAGAACGCCAGCATGCGATCGGGATCGAGCGAGAGCAGGTACGCAGCGGTGATGTCCTGCGCGTGCTTGAGCGGTCCACCGGTCAGACGAACCCGATCGAGCGGAACCGGCCGTGCGCGCAACATCCGGCGCTCGAACTCGTGCACCGGCGTGTCGGCAGCCGGAGCGCCATCGACGCCAACGGCGGCCGCGGCCGTATTGACGATCGGGTTCAGGGTGAGCGCGGCGGCTGCGGTGGCCGAGCGCTGGAGGAAGTCGCGGCGTGCCGGGTCCATGGCGAGTTCTCGATCGGGTGGCAAAAGCGAACGACTTAGAATCCTCCTCGACGGACGTCCCGGCAAGTCCCGAGGACCGTTCGCTGGCGGGCGTCGCTGCCAGGTTCGTTCACGGGATTGATGGCCTCCAGGAAAGGGAAACCGGTGGATGTCGGTATCGGGGTGCAGATCCGGCGGACGGTGCGCTCGCGCAACCGGCGCGGAGTACAGGGAACACTCCTGGCGCACGGGCAATGGCTCACCTCATGGACAGCACGTAGCTTGTGCGACGCAGCACGAGGGTCACCGCCCATGACATCCGACCTCCAATCCCGGCTCCAGCAGTCACTCGGTGCCGCCTTCACGCTCGAGCGCGAGCTGATCGGTGGCGGGATGTCGCGCGTCTTCGTCGCCGAGGAAACCACGTTCAGCCGGCGGGTTGTCATCAAGGTCCTGCCGCCCGACCTGGCTGCGGGGGTCTCGTCCGAGCGGTTCATGCGCGAGGTGCAGGTCGCGGCCCGTCTGCAACACCCGCACATCGTCCCGGTGCACTCCACCGGCGCCGCCGCCGACCTTCCCTACTACACGATGCCCTTCGTGGATGGGGACACGCTACGCGCGCGGATCGTGCGCGGTCCCGTCCCGATCGAGGAGGCGGTCCGCATCCTTCGTGACGTCGCGCGCGCACTGGAGTACGCGCACCGCCATGGTGTGGTGCATCGCGACATCAAGCCGGAGAACGTTTTTCTCGCCGGCAGCTCCGCCGTGGTGAGCGACTTCGGGATCGCGAAGGCAATCAACGCCGCACGGACGGTGGCAGGCGACCGGGCAGCAGCGGACAGCATCACGCACCTTACACAGGCAGGCACGGCGGTTGGAACCCCAGCGTACATGTCACCCGAGCAGGCCGCTGGCGCACCCGACGTGGATCATCGCGCCGACATCTACTCGTTCGGCTGCGTGGCCTACGAAATGCTCAGTGGAGCCCCGCCGTTTGCGGCTCGCGATGCGTATCAGCTCATTCTCGCGCAGATCGCGCAGCAACCGCTTTCACTCTCGCAAAGTGCACCGACGGTTCCGGCGCCCCTCGCCAGCGTGGTGATGCGCTGCCTGGCGAAGTCGCCGGACGAGCGGCCGCAGAGTGCCACCGACCTGTTGATCGCCCTGGATTCCGTCGTCACCCCCGGTGCTCAGCAGGTTCCCACGACCCGCCCCGCAAGGTTGCTGAAGGCGGCAGTCGCCGTGGGTGGGATGGCGGTGTTGACGTGGTTCGCGGTGCTGGCGCTCGCCGATCGGGGTGCAACGCCAGCCAGCCTGGGAGGAGTTCAGTCACTGGCGGTCATCCCGTTCGTGAACGTCGGTGGCGACACGGCGACGGAATACTTCGCGGATGGCATCACGGACGAGCTTGCGACGGCGCTGGGACGGATGCCCCAGGTGCGCGTGGCGGCGCGATCGAGCGCCTATCGCTACAAGGGACGTCGCGACCTTGACCTTAACGAGGTGGGACGCACGCTCAACGTCGACCTCGTGCTCACGGGTACTACACGTCGCGCAGCGCAGCAACTGCGCGTCTCGGCCCAGCTCTCGTCGGCGTCGGACGGCGTCGAGATCTGGTCGGAGACATTCGATCGACCGTTCAACGATGTGCTGGCGCTCGCCGACTCCCTGACGGCGGACATCAGCAGCGCCCTCTTGAGCCGGTTGACCGGCACAACACCGCCGCGCCAGGTCAACCTTGTGCGACCGAAAGTCGGGACGTCGAACCCGGCTGCGTACGACGCGTACCTGAAGGGGAAGTACTCACTGATCCGCCGGCGCGCTGGTCTCGAAGGGGCGGCCAACGAGTTCGGCCAGGCCATCGCCCTCGATCCACGCTACGCGCGGGCGTGGGCTGGACTCGGCACGGCACTCGCGCTGCTCACCTACTTCGCGGATTCGCCGCCGCCCGACCGCGTGCCGCGTTCGCGCGAGGCCGCCCTGACGGCACTGCGAATCGACAGCACCAACGCCGAAGCACACGTGGCGCTAGGCATCCTGTCACTCACGCAGCACATGTGGAGTGATGCGCAGCGGTCACTGCGGCGTGCCGTCGCGCTGGAGCCCGGTCTTGCAGACGCGCACTTCCACCTCGGGCGCACCCTGATTTATCAGGGCCGCCTGGCCGATGGCGTCCGGTCGATTGAGGTGGCGCGCAGCCTGGAGCCGTTCTCACCGGTGTTCACCGTGTGGCTCGGCCATTCGCTCGCGTGGGTGGGCCGGCGCCAGCAGGCACTGGCCGAGGCGAGGCGCGCCTGGGAGCTCGACTCGAACTCCCTGCTGGTGCGCAATCTCGGTTCTCTGGCGTTCCTGGAGCAGGGGGAGATGGAACAGGCGCAACGCATCACGCGGCGACCGGCAGAGGCGGCGTTCCAGCGTGGTACTATGGGGTACGTCCAGGCACAGACCGGCGCCGTCGCGGAGGCGAGGCGGCTCGTGCAGTCCATCGTCGAGCGTGGGGGGCGCGGCTGGCTCGACCAGATCAACCTCGCCCTTACGTCTCTCGGCCTCGGCGACACGGTAACCGCCCTCGACGCCATGGAGCGCGCGGTCGATCGGGGTGAGCCACTGGCCGCGTATCATTCGCTGGCCGCGCCGATGTATGACCCGGTGCGCGCCAGTCCGCGCTTCGCTGCGCTCGTCAGGCGGCTGGGGCTCGATCCGGCCATCCTGGCCGCGCCTGGCGGCGGCCGGTTGCCCTGAGGGCTGCTCGCCGGGTTGTGCGCGGCCCGGGCGCGAACGACAATTACGCGGCCTCCATTCAGGAAACCACGATGCGCCTGCGCACACTCGCCCCTCCCGGCTTGATTGCTGTGGCTGCGACCACGCTTCTCGGTATCACTCCCGGTGATCTCGCCGGCCAGCAGGCCCGCCGGGTCTACATCTCCGTGGACATGGAAGGCATCAGTGGGGTCAACGGCGACAACCAGACCGTGGCGACCGGCAATGAATACGGCCGCGCGCGCAAGCTGATGGTCGAGGACGCCAACGCCGCCATCCGCGGGGCGTTCGCCGGTGGCGCGACGGACGTACTCGTGAACGACTCCCACGGAGGGCAGCGCAACATCCTGCCGGAGGATATCGATCCGAGGGCGCGGTTGATCAGCCATAGCTTCAAGCGCCACGGCATGATGGAGGGTCTCGACTCCACGTTTGATGCGGTGATGTTCGTGGGCTACCACGCCAAGGCAGAAACGCCGCGCGGACTCTTTGCCCACACGGGATCGGGTGTGCTCCGTGACCTGCAGGTGAACGGCAGGTCCGTCGGCGAGGGCGGGATGAACGCCATCCTGGCCGACTGGTACGGTGTGCCGGTGGTGCTCGTCACCGGTGACGACGTCGCCGTAGAGCAGCAGAAGGAGACCGTGCCCGGCGTACGAACCGTCGCGGTGAAGCGCGCGATCAATACGCGCGCCGTCGAACTCCGCCCGCTGGCGGACACGCGTCGCGAGATCGAAGATGCCGCACGGGAAGCGGTCCGCGGCGCGCGGGAATCGGCGCCGCGGCGATCAGCGTCATACACGGTACGCATGGAGTTCCGCGACCCAACGATTCCCGAGGTGGCGACGGCGTTCAGCGAAGTGCGCAGCGTGACACCGTACGCGGTGGAGTTCACGCGCGACAACATGCCGGATGCGTACCGCTTGATCCGCGTGCTCTACCGGTTCATCAACACGAACTGAACCAGTGACCGATATGTCTGATCAAGCCATACTGCAATCTGGCCGCAGGTGCCGACATCTCGAGCGCGGCCAGCCGCGGCAGCCTCCTCAGCACGTCGAGCCAGTTCACGATGACGGTGAGGCGCTGCCGCTGGATCACGTTCCGGGTCGCGACGATCCGAGCCGTGAGCGGTGCCGCCCGATGCGGAACGCAGGCATGCTGAATTGTCGGCAAGTCATCGAACGCCCAGTGAACGCAGGAGCGAGGCCGTATGCGAGCGATCCCACGGGCGTTACTCATGCTGGTCGTTCTGGCGTCCTCGCGCTCGGTCGGCCCCGTGCGGGGGAAGCAGGGCTCAGAGGGGCGGCAACACAAGCTCGGCGTAGGTCCTCTGCTGCGAGATGACGAGGAAGCACCCGGCGGGAAAGCTGAACTCGTCACCGAAAGTGGTGAGCTCGGAGCCGTAAACCAGACAGACCCCGGCGCGGTCGCCCCAAGCGAGGTCGACGTCTTGCGACTGTCCCGACGAGAGAGGATGGCGGAACTCGAAGTAGGCCCACAACCCGGAGGAGCCTGCGGCGCCCGCGCCGTCCTCCTGAAGATCGTTGGTGATACTCGCGCTCCCGAAGAACTGATCGATGAGCCTGGACGGCGGCTGGAGCGAGACCACGTCATCGCCGGAAAGCACCAGGTCGAGGGTGTTGTCGAACCGGACGCTGGCGGTTCCGACGGCGGTCCCTTCGGGATGCGGCACGCGGAACAGGAAGTAGAGGTTGTCGCCATCCGCGAGGAACCGGACCGTAGATCCCTGGAGCGGTCCGGAGAAGACGTTGTAGGAGGGGGCGTCGTCCCACTCTCCGTCGTCCATCACTCCGTCGAGCGTGGGGGTCCCCACCCCCGAGAGAAAGACGAGCCGTACCCGCGAGGCGAACGGGCTACCCGGCACCGGATCCCCGTCCAACATGACGTCGAGCGTGTCGAATCCGAGGACCGTCGGGGTGTAACGGAGGGCGTGGGAGCCACCACCCAGATTCGCGAGCTCCGTGGAGGCCGCGGCGTTCGCGCCGCGCACCTCCATGGCCAGACCCGGCAGGTCCTCCGCGAAGGGGCGCCCCTCGGTGTCCTGAGCCTCGATCAGTACTTCCGTGACGACTCCCGGCTCGCCGTTCGAAGCTGTCGTGACCATCCGGTCGGCGTCGTGGACCGCCGGTCCGTCGGGCTCGGTGGACGAGTCGTCACAGCCGGTCAACAGGGGGATGGCGAACAGCCAGAGGGCATAGTGGGGGGCCGAACGGATCGGGGGCATCGGCGACTCCAGGAAGGCCTAGTGGGCCCCGCCGCGGGGATACTCCAAACTGCCAGTCGGCCGGAGGTCTCACAAGGATGTCGCTTGACGAACCCAGGAGATGGGGGCTGGTCACCGCCAGCGCAGCGCTGGGCGTACTCTTCTGGATCGACTGGCGCATAACGACGGTCATGCTGCTGTTCCTCGGCGCGATTGGTCCACCCGTTCATCAACACGAACTGAACCAGGCGACCGCCACGCCGTCACCCGCGCCGTGCGGTCGGCGAAGTCACGGGACCAAGAATGGCCTGTCGGCTCATGGCGGGAACACCGCGTCGACAGCCTGGCGGAACGAGGCCGGATCGATGGCCGGAAAGCGATACAGATCCGGTTCGATCTGAGCGAACTGCGCGCGAACGTTCGCGCCGCTGATCAGTCCCCGCCCGAGCATGGCGTCCACATCCGCCAGGTCGCGCGCATGGCCACGCTCGATCTTGGCCAGGGCCTGCGCGCAGAAGTCGTAGTGCCGGAAGGTGACCCGTCCCATCTTCGTGATGATCGGGCTGCGTTGCTCCCAGCCTGGCGGAACCGGGATGAATTGATCGGGCGAAGCGAGTTCCACGTTGAGCCGCAACCGTTCCTTGAGAGACGGGATCGCGCGCAGCATCGCATCCGATTCCGGACGCATCACCAGGTCGACATCGATCGTCGACGAGCGCCAGCCGATCAGCACCGCACTGGTCCCGCCGACCAGGAACACATCGGTGTCGGTCGTGGCCTCGCGGGCCAGCGCGGTCATGAAGCGCTCGATGCGCTCCTTGTCGGCTACTTCGCGCATGCGGCGGCTCGCTGGTAGCTCGTCAGGCGGCGCACGAGCGCATTGTATCGGCTGTGCGCCCCCGCGCCGTGCTGCACGGCCAGGCGTCGGTACAACCGAAGCTCGGGTTCCTCGATGGCTGAGGGAACGGCCACTCCCAGTGCCCGCAGTCGCGGCGCGCCGATCGAAACCAGCAGCGACTCCACCGTCTCCTCGCCGCGTTCAAGGTCGCGGATGCCCTGCTCGATGAACTCGGTCCCTGGCAGGTTCGCCATGTCCTGATCCGGTGAAGGAGTTTGGCAAAGCTACACGCAGTGGTTGAGCAAGGCCGGTGCCGGCCACGTCCGAACATTGGGGTACGCAGCTCGGGCAACGAATCGGGCTGCGTCTGACCTTCCGGTCGCCGTCTTCCCTACGCCCCAATGGCGAGCGAGCACGAGGCGAGGAGCGCGTCGATCTGGGCAACCCCCATGGGCCGCCCGAAAAGGAATCCCTGCGCCGAGTCGCACCCGAGCTCACGCAACTGCTGTTGCTGCTCCGTGTCTTCGACGCCTTCGGCGATCGTGTTCAGGGAGAGCAGTTTGGCCAGGCCGATGATGGTGCGCACCAGCGCCGCGTCGTTGGCGCCCTGGTGCATCCGGTGAAGGAATGACTGGTCGATCTTGAGGATGTCGATGGGGAACTGCTGCAGGTACGAGAGGGACGAATACCCGGTGCCGAAGTCGTCGATTGCCAGCCGCACGCCAATGTGCTTGAGTTCCTTCAACCGCGCGCGGGTCACCTCCGATTCCTGCATGATCACGGATTCGGTGATCTCCAGCGTGAGGCACGACGCGGCCAGTCCGCTCTCGCGCAGCGCCGTGTCGACGTCGCCAGGCAGCCCTTCGTCCAGAAGCTGCCGGCCGGACAGGTTCACCGTAATGGTGATCGGGCTATCCGGGCGCCGGGCGTTCCACGCGCTGGCCTGGAAGCAGGCCGTGCGCAACGCCCAGCGGCCTAACGCGAGGATCAACCCGGTCTCTTCGGCCACCTTCACAAAGGTGGCCGGTGGAATGTCGCCACGTTCGGGGTGGGTCCATCGCAGCAGCGACTCGAGACCACGAAGCTGCCCCGACGCGACGTCCACAATTGGCTGGTACGCGAGGCTGATCTGTGTCTGCGGCCTCGCCTTCCGCCCGAAGCGCGGGTACGTCGCGGTCTTCTCGAGGCCCGGTTTGTCATGCAGCTGGCACCGTTCGATGGCGGCGCGCAGGTCCGTCTCCAGCGACACCTTGTCCACCAGCGCCGCGTGCATGCTCGGGTCGTACACGATCCACCGCCCGCGGGCGCGGGCCTTCGCCTCGTACAGGGCGACGTCGGCGTTCCGCAGGAGTTCGTCGCTGCCTTCTCCCTCGCGGCGTACGGCGATGCCGATGCTCGCTGTGGCCGTGACGGTGCGCCCGGTCCCGGTGTCGACCGGTCGTGCCAGCGCGTTGACGATGCGTTGCGCGGCCACCTCGGGACCGTCGTGCGAGTTCACGCGCTCCAGCAGCACGGCGAACTCGTCGCCGCCCAGGCGGCACACGGTGTCACAACCTCGCGTCACGCTGAGCAGCATGGTGGCGACCTGCTGCAGCAGCCTGTCGCCGGCGCCGTGTCCCTGTGTATCGTTCACCGCCTTGAAGTCATCCAGGTCGAGGATCAGCACCGCCAGGCGTTCCGGCTCGCGCACCGTGCGCGTCACCGCGTGGTCCACGCGATCGCGGAAGAGCTGCCGATTCGCGAGTTCGGTGAGCGAGTCATGGAAGGCCCGGTGTAGCAGTTCCGCTTCGAGTGCCTTGCGCTCCGAGATGTCCTGGAGCACGGCGATGAGTGCCGGGTCATCCGGTCCCGTGGCACGCGACAGCATGAGGGCCCCCCACGCGAGGTGCGCGTCCGGCCGGAGAAAACGCACATCCATGGACGCGCTGTCAACGGCGCCGGTCGCCACGTCCGCGATCAGCGTTGCGATCGTGTCGGCGTCCTCGGTGACCGAGAAGGCGGTGATAAGCCGGTTCTGCAGCTCGGGCAACCCGCGGCCGAAGAACCGCGCGAACGCCTCGTTCCCGTGGAGGATGCGGGCGGCGTGGTCCAGCCGGCCAATACCTAACGCCGAGTGCTCGAAGACTGCCCGCAGCCACCGCACCTCGTCGCCGAGTGTGGTGCGGGGCTTCCCACGTGTCCTGGCGCGCTTCGGCTTGGGGGGCTTGTCTGACATGTCATCCGCGGTGGAAAGCCGGTCCGTGGCCCTTCAGGGTAGACGCACCGTGGGCGGACGGGTCACGCGGGAGCCGGCTTTCCAGGTCCTCGACGGGCCCAGTCGCTGCCGGCGCCACCGCAGTCAGCGCGAGGCGCGGACCTGCAGCGGCAACCCGAGGTCGGAACTCCGGAGCGAGCGGACTGGACGCGTCACTGTCAGAGGGTCTGACGGCGACGCGTCCGCTGTGGGGGGTGCCGCCGGGAACGGGATGCGGGCATACTGCATAGTCGACAGACGATTGGGACGCCAGTGAACGCGGGAGTGCCGTATGCGAGTGATACTTCGAATGATTCTCATGCTGCTCGTAGCAGCCTCT
The DNA here is from genome assembly GCA_036393555.1 of Gemmatimonadaceae bacterium. GTDB lineage: Bacteria > Gemmatimonadota > Gemmatimonadetes > Gemmatimonadales > Gemmatimonadaceae > JABWBJ01. Next base: position 447 of record DASWGU010000185.1, on the reverse strand, counting down.
CCGTCCTGGGCGCAGTCAAGGCGGGCTGAACCGGTCGACCTCACCGGCAAATGGGACCTCGCCGTGACGTCCGAGGGTCAGGCCGGAACCGCCGTGGTCGATCTCGTTCAGAAAGGTGATTCGCTGATTGGCCGGTACACGCATCAGCAGCTTGGCGACCTGGAGGTGGTCGGGAGCGTGAAGGGGAAGGACTTCGCGTTCGCGTACAGCACAGCGATGAACGGGCAGACGCTGACGTTCACCGTGAAGGGAATCGTGCAGGGTCCCGATTCACTCACCGGAACGGCGAGCCTGGGCCCGATGGGGTCCGCGAACTTCATTGCCAAGCGACAGCGTCAGCGCTGACCACCGAGGGGTACCCCGACGGCGAATCGGCGTGAAGTGACCTGACTGGTCGGGGGCCGCGCACGGACCTGATCCGCCAATCGCTCGCCTGGTTCGACCGGT
>DASWGU010000184.1:0-9914 GCA_036393555.1 Gemmatimonadaceae bacterium | reverse complement strand
TCGCACGCGACGTGCGCGTCGCGGTGTTGATGGCCGGACGGACCGCCGTGTATCCGGTCCCCGCCGACCACCGGAATGACGCGTTCGTCGGGACGCACGGCCCGGCGGCCCGCACCAGCGCGGAACGGTGCGCGGCCTGTCATGCCCGACCGAGTTGCACCACCTGCCATATTGGCTCCGGAGCACGAGAGGTCATCGGGCGCATACCGCTGGCGGAGCCCGGCGGCGCCCTTGGCGTGGGATTGAGGTTGCGTGCCGCGCCGACCCGGTTCCGTCCACCGCTGGCGCGGCTGACGGCGCGTACCGACACGATTTCGGCCGGCGCGCCGCGCGAAGTACGGGTACACGACGATGGATTCCGGACCGGACACGGAGCCCAGGCGGCCGCGGGTGGACTGACCTGTGAGGGTTGCCACGAACAGCGATTCTGCTCCGACTGCCACGCCGGAGAGAACCAGCGCCGCTTCCATCCGTCGAACTTCGCACAGCGGCACGCGGCAGACTCCTACGGGCGGGAAACGGAATGCGCCTCCTGTCACAACGCCGAGCTGTTCTGCCGCAGTTGCCACCAGCAGTCCGGGCTCACGACGCGCGGAAGGCTCGATGCCGCGTTCCACAACGCTCAGCCACAGTGGCTGCTCCAGCATGGTCGCGCGGCGCGCCAGGGGTTGCAGGGGTGCACGACCTGCCACGTCCAGCGTGACTGCCTGACCTGCCATTCGACAATCGGGTGGGGCGTGAACCCGCACGGTCCAGGATTCCGGGCGGAACGGCTGGCGAATCGCAACGCCACGCAGTGCCTGATGTGTCACCTGAAGGTGCCGGGACGCCCCTGAATCCGGCGCACGCCACGGCGTGAGCGGGCAGGGGATTTGCCTGACTCCCGGCGGTGGTCTCCACTACAGACGGTGCCGGGGTGTCGCGACCACCTTGCCGCCCTGAGAACAAAACGGCCGAAAGGGGGCCACCATGCTCAGAGTGCGCGAGATCATGACGCCACACGTCGTGACACTGTCTCCCGACGCCACCCTTCGGGAGGCGATCGAGACGCTCGTCAGCTGTCGCATCGGTGGCGCGCCGGTGCTGGACGGGACGAAGGTTGTCGGGGTGCTCTCTGCGCCTGACGTACTCGAGTTCGAGTCCGAGACACCGGATACACGTCACGGTGACGAGGAGGCCTCCGAGGGGACGATGCTGGAGCCGGCCGAGGAGTGGATGGAAGGCGACGACGCGCCGGCGGCGTTCTTCACGGACCTCTGGGGCGGGCCGGACACGACGATCTCCGATCTGTCCCCCGAAGGGGACCAGTGGAACTTCCTGAACGAACACTCGGTGGCCGAGGCAATGTCCCGCTCCGTATGCACTCTCCCCGCCAACCTCGAGGTGTCGGCGGGCGCGCAGCGCATGCTGGCGGCCGGTGTGCAGCGGGCACTGGTCACCGAGGACGACGACCTGATTGGCATCCTGACCACCACCGACATCCTGAGGGCGGTCGCCGAACGCCGTCTCAGCATGAGGCAGTACGTGTTTGATTGACGTGCGACCGGCGCGGCGTTCTCGCGACGAACACGTGCGCAGGCCCTCCGCCGGATTAGCCTCCCTGGCGGGGGGCCTTGTGTTTGATTCATCCACCGTCGAGGTGACAATCCGCTCTGGTTCGACCGGCCGTGCAATCGCGGGTGCCGAACCCGACACGCTCCTTGCTGGCCGGTTCAATCGCCATTCCCGATGTCCCGCGACTCCGAACGATTCGCCCTGCTTGCGCGAACTGCGCTGACGCCGCTCCTGGTGATCGTATTCACGTTCGCTGGAGCAGCACTCCGCGTCGCGCTCACGGACGCGCGGTGGGGCAACCTGACCTGGTTGGCCGGCCTCGTCGTGACCGGGCTCCCTGTCGCATGGCGAACGCTCCGCGGCATGGTGCACGGACACTTCGCGACGGACATCGTTGCGATGCTCGCCATCCTGACTGCCATCCTGCTCCAGCAGCCGCTCGCGGGCCTGATCGTCGTGCTCATGCAGACCGGCGGGGAGGCACTGGAGCGATTCGCGGAAGGACGGGCTTCGCAAGCGGTTCGCGCGCTCGAGGAACAGGCCCCCAGGATTGCGCATCGGTTCGAGGGGCCTTCGGTCGTGGATCATCCCGTCGATGGAATTCGCGTTGGCGACCGACTGCTCGTCCGACCAGGCGAAATGGTCCCCTGCGACTGCCGCGTCGTCCAGGGCCGGTCTCACGTGGACACGTCCCGCATCACCGGAGAACCGCTGCCGGTGAGCGCTGGTGCCGGAGCGAAGCTGCTGAGCGGCTCGCTCAACGGCGACGGCGCGCTGGTCGTCGAGGCACTGGCGCTGGCGAAGGACAGCCAGTATGCCCGCATCGTCGAGCTGGTGCGCTCGGCGGAGGCGTCCAAGTCGCCCCTGCAGCGGCTGGCCGATCGCTATGCGGTCTGGTTTACGCCAATCACCCTGGCAGTGTGCGCCATCAGCTGGGTCGTGTCTGGCGATGCGACCCGGGTGCTCGCCGTGCTGGTCGTCGCGACCCCGTGTCCCCTGATCCTCGCAACGCCCATCGCGATCATTGGTGGCATCAACCGCGCGGCGGCTCGACAGGTCATCATCCGGACGGGAGGCGCACTGGAGCGACTGGACGGCCTGACTGTCGCGGTCTTCGACAAGACAGGGACGCTTACCGTCGGCGAGCCACGAGTATCACGCATCATTCCGGCCGTTGGATTCGAATCGGCCGAGGTGCTTCGGCTCGCGGCCGGCGTGGAACAGCAATCGGGCCACATGCTGGCACGGCCGGTCGTGGATGCGGCCCGTTTGGCGGGCCATGCCCTCCCGACCCCGACGGCCGTACAGGAAGCATCGGGGCAGGGTGTAACCGGCGTCGTGGAAGGGAGAACGGTGTCCGTCGGGTCCCATCGTTATGTGCGGTCCCTGCTCCACGGCGCGCCGCCCGCCCACCCGCTTCCCCCTGAGACCGGCACACTCAGCGCCTGGGTCGCCGTAGACGGCCTGCTGGCCGGCGAAATCGAGTACGCGGATCAGGTCAGGCCAGGCGCCGCTGACCTGGTGAGATCCCTCGCGGGCCTGGGGATCCGACGGACCATACTCCTCTCCGGCGACGACGAACGAAACGCAGAGCGTGTTGCCCGGGACCTGGGCATTGTGGAATTCCACGGCAACCTGCTGTCCGCAGAGAAGGTCGAGCGCGTCGCGGCGTTGTCTGATGGCGGGCAGCGAGTGCTCATGGTCGGCGACGGGACCAACGACGCACCGGCGTTGTCACGGGCGGACGTGGGGATCGCGCTGGCTGGACACGGTGGCGGCATCACCGCCGAGGCGGCCGACATCGTGGTGCTCACGGATGACCTGTCCCGTGTGGCCGAAGCCGTCGAGATCGGGCAACGCACCATGAGCGTGGCGAGGCAGAGCATCTGGGTCGGGCTCTCCCTGAGCGGGCTCGGGATGGTTTTTGCGTCGATGGGATACATCTCACCGGTAATTGGCGCACTGATACAGGAAGCCATCGATGTGGCGGTGATCCTCAATGCGCTGCGCGCCAGCGCGGCCGGCCTTGCTACGGCGCGTCGGCGCACGAGAAGCAGCCCCGACGCGGTGCTGCATGTGCCCGGTGGCACGGTGACAGTCTGATCGGGAAACGCCTGACAACATCGTCGCCCTGTTCTGATAGACTGAAAAACGACCGCAGGCAAGGTTCGTGGAGAAAGCAGACTCCGCCGCGACTCGGCAACGTGTGAACTGCAAGGGAGGAGGCCATGACCACCGCAACCGTTAAGCCCGCCCTGGACCACGACGACGCACTGGAAGGGTACCAGGCGCTGGGTCCCATTCTCGTTGCGACCGACGGGACCCCGTCCGCTGAAGCCGCGCTGCGCGCCGCGGCGCAGCTCTCGCGCCACGCGCAGTCGAACGTCGTTGTCCTGACTGTCATGGAGCCACTGCCGTTGGTGGCGGCCGACTACGGGATGATGATCCCGCCGGTGGATTCCGACCAGACGCGGCGAGGCGCGCTCTTCTCGCGGGTGAAGGAGCAGGTGAGCGCGATGGGCCCGGCTGCGCATGGCTGGACGATCGAGATCCGCGACGGAGACCCATCGACCGTCATCTCGCGCGCCGCGCGGGAACTGAAGTCCCGTCTCATCGTCGTTGGGCTGGGACATCATGAGCTGCTCGACCGGCTGTTCGGTGGCGAGACGGCGCTCCACACGCTGCGGCTCGCGAGGGTTCCCGTGTTGGCCGTGCCGCCGGATTTCACCCATCTTCCCAGGCGCATCATCGTCGCCACGGACTTCAGCTTTGCGAGCGTGCGTACGGCCCGCGTGGCGCTTGCGCTGATCGACACGGCGACCATGGTCTACCTGGTCCACGTCGCTCCACGCATGGAGCTGCAGCCGGAAGCCTTCGCCGCGTGGATGTCGCTGTACGGGGAGGGGGTCGGCCCGGCATTCGAGCGCATCCGGTCTGAACTGGCGCTGCCGGAGCGCGTGGCGGTCGAAACCGTAAGCCGCCAGGGCAAGCCGTCACGCGAACTGCTGGAGTTTGCCCGCTCCACTCAAGCGGACATGATCGTTACCGGCAGTCGCGGTGCCGGTCTGGTAGACCGGCTCCTTGTTGGCAGCACGGCCACCGGGCTTATACGCGGTGCGCACTGTGCGGTGCTCGCCGTTCCCACGGGGAGTTCCGCCGAACGGGCGGACGCATGGCCGTCACAGGACCGGGTGACTGTCGCCGAGGAGCACTGGGCCTCGGAGCTGGCGGCGTTCACCAAGCGGAACATAGGCCGCCGCACGGCGCTCGAGGTCGACGATCCCGAGATGGGCGCACAGGCGCAGGAACACGACTATCCCTTCCTCGGAGCGGCGTACGATCATCACGATCAGCGCGTGGAGATCATGCTCGGTGACTTCAAGGGCGTGGGGCGTCACCTCACCCGGGGCATCGCGAACGTGACCGCGATCGATCTCCTGCAGGACGAGCACGGTCGTGACTGGATCCTGCGTGTCGTCCATGGCAACGGGCAGACAATCCTGACGTTGGCCAGGTGATCGGGTCGAGAGTCGAGAGTGAGAGAAGCAGGGGAGGCGCTCCCTCCGACTCTCGACTCCCGGCTACCACAGGAGCCAGATTGACAGCACGGTCGCGCCCATCAGTGCCAGCTGGCCCGCGCCCGCCAGCAGACGGAAGCGCTGGCTGCCCAGGACCAGCGTCAGGCCCAGCTTGAGCGATGCATTCGCCACCACGCCGATGGCGATCGCGCGTACGGCCAGGCGCGTCATGTCGGGGTCCGCACCGAGCCGGTTCATGGAGAGGGTCAGGGCGTCCATGTCAGTCAGACCCAGCACGGCGGCCGATGCCAGGACGCCGTACTGCCCGAGTGTCTGGGAAACGAGTTCGATGGCCATGAGCGAGATCTGGAAGGCGAATGCCATCCGGATCGCCGACGCCAGTCGCAGGGGACTTCGCGTCTCCTGGATGTCGGTGCGGTCCTGCGGCTGGCTCCAGCGGCGCGCCAGCGCGAACGCCACCAGTACAATCCCCACCAGGAGGGGCGCAGCCAGCATCGGAAGTAGTGCGAGCGCCACCTCGTAGTTCAGCACGGCGCTGACCAGCAGCAAGCGCGGCAGCAAGACCGTCGTCGCACCGACGACTCCCACTGCCAGCCCCGCGGCCAGCTCGTGGTCGTCGCGACTCAGGCGCGAGAACTGAAACGTGACGGCCGTTGACGAAATCAGACCGCCCACCAGTCCGGTCACACCGTAGCCACGTTCGGGGCCGACCGCCCGCCGGGCCAGGTAGCCGGCGAAGTTCAGGCCGGAGAAGACCAGAACGATGATCCAGAGGTTGCGGGGGTGGATCCCGCCCCAGGGCCCCCAGCTCCGGTCGGGCAGGAGCGGCAGCACCACCAGCGCCAGCACGGCGAACTGCAGGGTCGCCCGCAGTTCCTCGGCGCCGATGCGGCGCACGAGCTCGCGCAGGCGTTCTTTCTCACTCAGGGCCAGGACGGTGACCGCCACGATGCCGCTGGCGAGTTCGAGATACCCGAGCCCCGCCAGGACGCCTAACGCCAGGACCAGTATGGCGGCGACCTCCGTGGTGCCGTCCACGGTCTGGCCTCCACCGCGCGCGGCCACCACATACGCGGCAACGGAGAGGGCCGTCGCGCCGGCCAGCAGCACGGCCGAGAGGGCGAGAGTTCCAGAGTCGGCCAGCCAGCCGGACACGCCCCCGATAGTGCCCAGGAGGAAGAACGTGCGAAGGCCGGCGAAGCGCGCCAGCGGACCCGTGGCGTGTCCCGACCATTCCCGCTCCAGACCGACCGCAAGGCCGGCCAATGCCGCCACGACCAGCCGCACGACGATCTGGTCTATCACCCGCACCGCCCCGGTGCAGGGGACGCCGCCGTCCGGTTCCTACCGCGCGCAGGCGGCACGAGTGTGTCGCCAGCCTGGCACGGTCTTCGGCGAGACGTCGAATCGGGCGACAACCTTCGGCTCACCTCGCGTGGCAGGGATCGATGCCGGTCCGGTCCGCGACGCCGTGGGCGGCGGAGACGTGCTGACGACCGAGACCCGGAATCCCTGAAGAGACGCGTGGAGCCTCACCCGCTGCAAGGCCTCGCCGGCCCGGATCCAGTCTGCACTGGCCGCCCCCGGCGTACCGATCACCGCGTGCAGGGGCGATCGCTGAAAACGCAGATCGCCGCCTACAGGCTCGAGCCATGCTCCCTCGCAGCGCGCGGCGTGCCGCAGGAGCCCGATCAGCGCCGGAGACAGGCCGCCGTCCTGGCTGCCTGCGGTGTGCGCATCCGGAAGCAAAGCCTGGTACAGGAACTCGTCTTCGGGCGACGTGGACCGAGCTCCGGTCAGGTCGATGCGCGCAACGGTGGGGGCATCGTCGCCATCCGGTGCGATCCGGGCTGTTTCGGCATAGCCGAAGTAGCGGAGTGCGAGTCGGAGGTTTTCCAGTGCCGCGCCGCACTGCAGCAGTTGTTCGTCAGGCATCGCGGCGAGCCGCTGTCCCTCCCGCAGCCGCATCTGAAGGTGCCCGTGGCCCAGGACGACGTCCCAGGCGCCGCTGGCGCCCTCATGAGGCCGCAGTCGCGCGACACGTTCGGCGCACGCAAGCAAATCGTCCGTGGGGTCCTCGATTGGCTGGGCCAAAGCGATTCTCGTCCTGATGGGTTCCCGGTCGTTCGATGCATGCTCCGCCCGGCGCGGAGGGGCCGCCGTCAGTCGGGGGGCGGAAATTCGTCAGGGATTCGGCTACCCAGGACGAGTCCCATGGACGAAAGTAGGGCAAACCCCTACAATCCAGTACGGGACCTGGCTGTCATCCGTCTGTAGCATGGCTACTTAGCTAGTTCAGCGCAGAAGGGGCCACTGAGACTGTGAGCGCCGTAATTCGGTTCGTTTCGCCTCGCACAGGAGCGACGTTGGGGGACATCGGCCGAGCCGCGTATTCGCACAACCGTCGATCGACAGGAGCCGGGGGCGTATCATCGCCCGGTCTATCCAGCGCGTCATCAGCCGGCGGCTGGGCCGCGCAAGGCCGTCACCCGGGATGGGTGGCGGCGCTGCTCCGGGTTCCGCTCGTCGGCAAGATTGCCGGGGCCAATGCCATCATCGTGATCACGGCACTGCTGGTGTCCTGGACTGGAGGCATGGGTTCTCTGCAGGACGGCCGTTCCGACCTGCTCCTGGCCGCGACGCTGGCAGTCAGCCTTGTCGTCAACGTGCTCCTGGTGCTGATCGCGCTGCGTCCACTGAACGCGCTGGAAGGTACCGCGAGCAGGGTCAATGAAGGCGACTTCGAGGCGCGGGTTCCGGACTTGTCCATCGCGGATTCCGACATGCGGCGGATCGGCAGCATGGTGAACACGCTGCTCGACGGCCTGACGAGCGACCGGAAGCGGATGCGCGTCCTGGCCAAGCAGGTCATACAGGCTGGTGATCGCGAGCGCGCGCACATAGCCCGTGAACTGCACGATTCCACAGCACAGACGCTGGCCGCCCTCATGCTGGAACTCTCCGTGCTGGCCGGCGAGAACGCCGATCCCCGACTGACGGAACGTCTGGAGCGGGTGCGCAAGATTGTGGCCGATGTGCTGGACGAGGTGAAGTTGCTGGCGCACACGGTCCATCCGCGCGTGCTGGATGACCTTGGGCTGTCCGCCGCGCTGCGCCTGCTGGGCCGAGAGACGGAACTGCGAAGCAACCTGCAGGTGAGCGTGGAGGGCGAGGTGGCCAACGATGCCCTCAGCGCCACCACGGCATCGGCGTTGTATCGCGTGGCGCAGGAGGCCGTCGGCAACGCGCTCCGGCACGCGGGTTCGACGTCCATCAGGATGCAACTCGAGGTGGACGACGGGAGTGTGCTTCTGAGCGTGGTAGACGACGGACAAGGGTTCGACGTGGCCGACGCCGAGCAGCGGCGCCCGGGCATGGGCCTGTTCACCATGCGGGAGCGCGCGGAACTGGTGGGCGGATCACTGCGGATCGAGAGCGAGAAGGGACACGGCACACGGATTGTCGCGACGGTGCCTGCGGCGGCTGAATCGCCCGCCGTGACGTTGAGCGCGCGTGGTGTATTCTGACCTGAAGAGCGAGGCTGTCATGAGTGGGGACCTGATTCGAGTAGTGCTGGCGGACGACCACACCGTCGTTCGGGCCGGACTGAAGGCGGTCCTGGGGACCGCGAAAGACATCGATGTGATCGGCGAGGCCAAGAACGGCGAGGAGGCGGTTGCCCTGGTCGACCGGTTCCATCCGGACGTGGTGGTGATGGATCTCTCGATGAACGGCATGGACGGGATTACGGCGACGAAGGAGGTCGTCGCCCGGAAGAACGGATCCCGGGTGCTCATTCTCACGATGCATCCGGAAGAGGACTATCTCGTTCCGCTGCTGGAAGCGGGCGCCGCGGGCTACCTCGTGAAGAGCGCCGCGGATCGCGAACTGGTGGATGCCGTGCGCGCGGTGGCCAAGGGTGATGTGTATGTCCGACCCTCCGCGGCCCGGGTGCTGGCGAAGGGGCTGACCCGCAAGGATCCGCACCAGCAGGATCGGGAGCGGTTCGAACGTCTGACCGAGCGCGAGCGGGACGTTCTGCGCCTGACCGCGCAGGGGTACTCCGCGCCGGAAATCGGCGAGCGGTTGTTCATCAGCCCGAAGACGGTGGACACGTACAAGCAGCGCATCAACGAGAAGCTGGGCTTGTCGCACCGCGCCGACTACGTGCAGTTGGCGCTGCGACTGGGGCTGCTCGCGCAGGAGTGAGGTCTGCATGACGCGGGCGGTCGCGGGGGCCGCACGGTCTCGGGCATGACGACGGTAAACGCGGTAGCGGCTTTCGGCCGGTGGGGACGCGAGCGCGTGGAGGGGTTGGGGCGCTCGGGTCGCTTCATCGGCGAAACGCTGCGTGCCGTGCGTGACGTCGCCACCTGGGGTCCGATGGCGACGCTTCATGCGCGGACGCTCGGCGTCAGCTCGCTGCCCATCGCGCTTTACATCGCGCTGTTCACCGGTATCGTGCTGGCGCTGCTGGCGAGCTATTCGTTCACCGGCGCCGTACCCCTCTATTTCGTCGGCACGCTCGTCGAGAAAACGGTCACGATGGAACTGGCGCCGGTGCTTACCGGTCTCGCGCTGGCGGGACGCGTTGGCGCCAACATTGCGGCGGAACTTGGCACGATGAAGGTAACGGAGCAGGTCGACGCGCTCGAAACACTGGGGTACGATCCGTACGCCTATCTCGTCGTGCCGCGGGTGCTGGCCGGCACGGTGATGTTCCCCCTCGTCGTCGGGCTGGCCATGGTCACAGGGGTCGCGGCCGGGTGGGCCGCGTCCATTCTGCTGCTGCAACTCTCCTCGGAGGAGTTCGTGAAGGGT
>DASWGU010000183.1:0-28760 GCA_036393555.1 Gemmatimonadaceae bacterium | reverse complement strand
TGGTGCTGAGCCAAAACCCCAGCGCCAGCACGTGTCACTCAGTTCGAGCACCCAGTACTGAGCACTCAGCGATCTGGCCTGAGTGGTGAGAAGTTGCGTCGCTCTCTTCCCTCCCTGTCCTTCACGCGCTCCGAGTTTCAGGATGGACACCAGCTAGCTAGCTAGCTAGCTAGAGTCCAGTCAACAGCGCGTCGTTGTTCGGCGTGGAGGCGATTCGCTTGATCATCCACTCCATAGCTGCCTGGGGCGGCATCTGCTGCAGCCCGCGCCGCAAGGTGTAGACGGCTTCGAGCTGATCGGGGCGATAGAGCTTCTCTTCACGTCGCGTGCCGCTGGCCGCGATGTCGAAGGCCGGGAAGATCCGCTTTTCCGAGAGTGACCGGTCGAGCTTGATCTCGCAGTTGCCGGTACCCTTGAACTCCTCGAAGATGACGTCGTCCATCCGCGATCCGGTTTCAATCAGGGCCGTCGAAATGATGGTCAGGCTCCCTCCACCGTCCCGAGCCGCGACCGAACGCGCGGACCCGAAAAACGCCTTGGGCTTGGCCATGGCCGACGTATCGAGACCGCCGGACAGGGTCCGTCCCGAACCGCGCTCGGCCGTGTTATGCGCCCGTGCCATGCGAGTCAGTGAGTCGAGCACGATGACCACGTCCTTGCCCATCTCGACGAGGCGTCGCGCCCGCTCCATGACCATTTCGCAGACTTCCACATGGCGCGCCGCGGGTTGGTCGAAGCTCGAGGCCACCACTTCACCTACCTCCCACGAAATCGCCTCGCTGACTTCCTCCGGCCGCTCGTCAACCAGCAGGATCAACAGAGTGGCGTTGGGATGGTTCAGCGCAATGCCCTCGGTGAGCGCGTGCAGTAGCATCGTCTTGCCGGCGCGGGCCGGCGCGACGATCAGGGCCCGCTGGCCATAGCCGATCGGCGCCATCAGGTCGATGCACCGGCGCGTCAGCTCTGGTCCCCCTTTTGCGGGCCGTCCGGTCTCCATCGTCAGGCGGCGCTCCGGATACGTCGCCGTGAGCGACTGAAAGTCCGGGCGCCGGCCGATGGCGGAAGGCTCGACCTCGTTGATCGTGATGACATCAACGACGACGATCCGATTCCGGTGGTCCCGTCCGGTGGTTGCCACGACGAGGTCGCCGTGCCGCAACCCGTACTGCCTGGCGACGTGCGGCGGCACCCAGGCGTCGCCGTGATCCGCCAGGTAGCTGTTGCCGGCCCGGCGGATGAAGCCTCCATCGCGCGATGGGCCAAACCACCCCACGGTCTCACTGTCTGCCACCACGGGAGTCGGCGGGGCAGACGGCTCGCTGCCGCTTCGCCGTCCGCGCCCTCGATGCCGTCGATGCCGGCGCCCGTTTCGTTGATGCTGATAGTCAGCGTCACCGCGCTGGCGCGGATGACCACCTTCGGGTCGCGGTGCCGCTGGAGCCGAAGGCCCACGGTCGGCGGCGTCGTCACCGTTCGGTGTGGCTGCCGCCGGGGGGGCGGCGTCTTCCGCCACTCTCGGCTCCACGGTCTCCTCGGCCGCGTCGCTGCGATCCATCTCCACGGGACTTGGAGACTCGTCCACGGGCCCGGTATCGACCGCGGTGTCGGGCGATTCTCCCGATTCCGGTTCTCGGTATGGGCTCGCTTCGGCGTTCGAATCCGTGGGGCGCCGGCGAGGGCCAGGACGGCGGCCCCGTCTGCTGGGGCGTCGACGTTCAGTCATGTCGTCGAGGGGATACTGGTTGGTGAATGCAACTCGCCTCACGAACGAGGCAGTACTTCTGGTTGTCGGGCCGCGCCTGGACGGGGAGCGCACTGCGTGCACACGCCTGCCTGTGGTGCGCGGAATGATCCGGATCCGGTATGTGGAACGGGAACGATCGTGCCTGTTTCGCACGATCCCTCTGGAGCCGCCGCGTGGCGCGGAGTAATCACGCGATACCGGCGACCTTCATCTCGCTGCTGCGGGTGCTCAGGGTGCCATGCCGATCAGCACAGGTCCGTTCTCACCCCGGTTTCGCGACGGCCGGCGCAACCTTCTGGCCGCCGACCGATGGTGTGAGTATCGCATCGGGCTCGCCTTCGCGCAAGCATCAGTCTACCCCACGACGACCCACGACGGCCGCACGCAACGGCCCGTGCCGGTGCCTCACGCCCTGCCCTTCGGACCTTCCAGGTGGCACGCCGCGACAATCATGCGCCCCGTCAATTCCACCATCCGGGCAACGGACTCGCGTGCCTCATCGTCGAGGTCCTCGAGCTCCGGGAGCTGCGCCTCCGCCAGCAGCGCCGCGCCGGTCGTTGATGTCGTTCTTCACGCGCCGCGCGATCTGCCCGGCGGCGATCAGCCGTCGCATGTCCTGCAGACCCCTGTGCAGCGGCTCAGGCCAGGCAGCCCGCCCACTTCGGCGGCACGAGCCGTCGGCATGGCAAGTGCGTTAGGCAGCGCGACGGCCAGGGAACCGGGAGCGACGATCCAGCAATCGCCCAGGCTGGCGGGGAGCTCCAGCCCGTCCGCGCCCACCAGGATCGCCGGCGCCCCGGCGCCACGAGACTGCAGGAACGGCGCCTGTTCGACGCCCAGCGTGGCATCCGGCGCCGCATAGATGACGAACAGGTCCGCCTCGGGCACGTTCACGGTGGCGCGGAAATCCACGACGTCCACCGAGGCATCAGGCGGGACCGACGACACCGCGGCGCCCACGGCGGTGGCCCCGGGCCAGGGTCGGCCCCATGCAGGCGACCTGAAAGGTCATACCCTGTTGTCGGGGGGTGGCATGCAGGCCGAACGAGGAGGCGATAAGTTCGCTCCATGGATACGCTCTCGACAGACCTCGCCTCGCGCCTCGCCGCCGCCATCGCGGAGTGCGCCGGCACGACGGACCCGTTGGCTCTCCACGATCGACTGGAAGCGCTGGCGCGCGCCGCTGCACCGGACGAGATCGTTGCCGCCGCCGAGCCGTACCGGAACGAGCCCGATGTGATCGCGCCGCTCTACGAAGCAATCATCGCTGCGGAGCCGTCCAATGCCCGGGCGCTCGTGGTGCTTGCCAACGCCTGGTGGCTCCAGGGTCGCGGACCACAGCCGGTCGGTGAACTGGCGACCCGCGCGATCGCGGCAGAACCGGCCAACCGAGGGGCGTGGCACCTGTGGGCTCTTTCCGAATCCGATCCCTTGAGCCGCATGCGCCGCTGGCAACAGGTCACCGAGCGTTTCCCGGAGGACGACCTCGCACTCGCGGCGCTCGCGGACAATGCCACCGCTGTCGCTGGAGCCGAACACGACTACAGGATGCTCGACTTCGCCATCGAGACCTACGAGCGTCTCCTCCGGCGATCGACCGATTCCGTGCAGCGCGACGCCGTGACCGCGGCGCTCGGGGCGCTGAGGGGCTGGCACTTTTGACGCACGAACACGGCAATTCTCTGGCCGCGTTCCGGGAGTTCCGGGAACGCATGAACCGCGAGATCCTCGACGAGGGGAACCTGGTCATCAACCGGTTCTTCAACCTCGACTCGCGTGCTTATGAGGGTGGTGCGCTCGACGTGAAGACCAAGGAATTGCTGGGCCTCGTCGCTTCGCTGGTGCTCCGCTGCGACGACTGCGTGACGTACCACCTCACCCGCTGCGCCGAGGAGAAGGTCTCGCGCGCGGAGATCTTCGAGACGCTGTCCATCGGCCTCGTGGTGGGTGGATCGATTGCGATTCCCCACCTGCGACGGGCCGTGGCGCGATGGAGCGAGCTGGAGCGACTCGGCTGACCCCGTGGCCCCCGCCTCGGTCATGGACGACTGACGACTGACGACTGACGACTGACGACTGACGACTGACGACTGACGACTGACGACTGATGACTGATGACTGACGACTGATGACTGACGACTGACGACTCACCAGGTTCTCGCGGAAACTCTCCGGCACGGTATCCGTATCTAAACTCCGTGGCCGGGTAGAAACGCCGGCCAAGGGAAGGTCGGAGAAGGTCACGGGTGAAACAGGGCTCTCTCGTTGCCCGTCGTTCATCCCCTGTCACGGCGCTCGCATGCTCCCGCTTCGCGCTCGATATCTCCAGGGAACTTACGCGATCAGGCAGTTCCTCCGGGCCGGTCCCGGCGGTTCACAGGCGGGCTGGCTCCGGCGTCACCGGCTGCTTGCCGGTGCGCTCGGAGGAGCGATCGGCTCAATGCTGCTTCTCGACGCCTGGTTGTTGACCTGCGGATTCGACGGATGCCCCGGGCCTGTGGCGATCCAGTCATGGCGACCGCCACAGGGAAGTCTCGTGCTCGATTACCGTAATCGGGAGATGGGCAGACTTACCGCGGTCCGGCGCATCAACGTGCCCCTCAAGGCGGTCCCCAGCCATGTGCGCCGTGCATTCATCGCCACGGAGGACCGCCGCTTTTACCAGCACACTGGACTCGATTGGCGCGGCGTCGCGCGCGCCGTCGTCCGCAACACCATGGCGCTGGGTATCCGCGAGGGATTCAGCACCATCACGATGCAGGTGGCGCGGAACACGTTCATCGCCGAGCGTGCCACCGGCAAGCGCAGCGTCGGACGCAAGCTGCTGGAACTGCGGTACGCCCGCCTCCTGGAATCGGCCCTGACCAAGGATCAGATACTCGAGCTGTACCTGAACGCGATCTACCTCGGCAACGGCGTGTACGGCGTGGAGGCGGCGTCGCGAGACCTGTTCGGCAAGCGCATCAGGGACCTCACCGTCGCGGAAGGTGCGCTGCTCGCCGCCCTGCCCAAGGGGCCATCGACCTACACGCCGCGCCGCAATCCCGATCGCGCGTTGGCGCGCCGGAACCTCGTGCTCGGCCTCATGGCGCGGGAGGGGTACCTCACGACATCCGCCGTGGCGCGGGCGCGACGAGTCCCGCTGCCGAAGCCGCGCCGATCCTGGCGCCCCGCGGATCCACCCGAGTCGTTCGCTCTCGATCTCGTACGAGCCCAGGTCGACTCGGTTCTGCGCGCGACCGGTCTCGTCGGGCGCGACGTGGTCGTGCACACCACGATCGATGCGGCGGCGCAGCGCGCGGCACAGCGTGCGGTGCAGCAGCGCGCGAGGGAGATCGAACGTCAGGCCGCGGGATGGTGGCTCAACGAGGACGATCCCGCCGACAACGCGGTGCAGGGCGCCATGGTCGCGATCGATCCCCGGAACGGCGAGGTGCGGGCGCTGGTAGGTGGACGCGATCACGCTCGCGGCGCATTCAACCGCGCCGTGCGATCCCGCCGTCAACCCGGGTCAGCGTTCAAGCCATTCGTGTACGCAGCCGCGCTCCAGGCCGGACTCACTCCCGCCGACCTGGTGGAGGACGCACCCGTCAGTGTGGACCAGGGGAACGGCATGGTGTGGAGTCCGGCCAACTACGGCGGTGAATACGCCGGCAGCATGACACTGGCCCTCGCCCTGGCGCGCTCCTCCAACGCGGCGACGGTGCGGGTGAGTCGCGCCGTGGGTGAGCCCCGCGTGGTCGCGGTGGCTCGGGCGAACGGGATTGCCAGTCCCCTGCGGGCGGTGCCGTCGGTGGCACTCGGTGCACTCGAGGTGTCGCCACTGGAACTGGTTACCGCCTATGCGCCGTTCGCCAACGGCGGTATGAGGGTGGCGCCACGACTCGTGAGGCGGATCGAGAGCGCCGACGGGACGCTGCTCTGGTCCTCCGACTCGGTGCGCGTGCCCGTGATGGACCCGCGCGACGCGTTCCAACTCACCGCGATGTTGCGCGGGGTGATCGATGAGGGCAGCGGTCGCGTCATACGCGACATGGGGATCAGGGGTCCGGTGGCTGGAAAGACCGGCACGACCAACGACGGAGCCGATACCTGGTTCGTCGGGTACACTCCGTCCCTCGTGGCCGGGTTCTGGTTCGGGTACGATACCCCGCGCTCCCTGGGTGACGCCGCCAGCGGGGCGCGCATGGCCGCCCCGGCCTGGGGGCGCTTCTACCGCGATGCATGGCGTGAACGGGGCGCGGATTGGGATGTGCCGGACGGCCTCATTGCGGCGGACATCGACCCGGTGACCGGAGCGATTGCCGGCGACTGGTGCCCGACTTCGACACGGGCGTGGTTCCGTCCCGGAACCGAGCCTTCCGGTCGATGCCAGGAACACTCGGGCGGGTTCCTGCAGCACTGGATCGGGAACCTGGACGAGGAAATCGCCGGGCGCATCTCGCGCCTCCTTCGACGCTGGGCCCGCGGACGAAACTGACGCCGCCGGCCCCGCCAATCAGGTGCGGAAGAGGGCCACGCGCTCGCCGCTGAACCCTGGAAACACGCGATCAACGCCGGTCGCGTCGAGGTGAGACACGAGCACTTCCGCGAACACCGAGCGGAAATCGGTGGTGAGCGCGAGGTCCCGGCCCTCGTAGAGCTGTTCCGGCTGCAGGCCGGGCCAGGTACCCAGAACCTTCCCGCCGTTCACTCCGCCGCCGATGACGAACATCGCGCCGGCATGGCCGTGGTCGGTTCCGCCGTTCCCGTTCTGACGCACCATCCGTCCGAATTCCGACATGCTGAGGATCACCACATCCTGCATGCGGTCGCCCAGATCGGTCACGAGCGCGCTGATCGACCGTGAGAAGTCCGTGAGCCGGATCGCGAGTTGCCCCGCTGACGCACCCTGATTGACGTGCGTGTCCCACCCGCCGACGTCAGCGAATGCAACCTCGAGGCCGACGTTGGCCTTGATGAGCTGCGTGATTTCGCGCAGCCGCTGCCCGAACTGCGAGCGCGGGTAGTCGGCGCCGTGCTCGGGCTGGTACCGCTGCGGATTGGCGGACTGCAGTAACCGGACGGCCTCGAACATTTCCCGCCCGGCCCCATGAACGAGATCGGCCTCCCCCGTCCGGTACAGCGCCTCCAGGCGATCCGCGGAGGTGCCAGCGCCCCGCACCGAGAACTCGCCCAGTGAGTTCATCGCCACTGCGGCGGAGGGGCCTTCGAGAATCCGCGGCGTCTGCGCCGTCATGGCGACGGCCCTGAACGGCGAGGCGTTCGCCGCGTCGCACTGCTCGCACGTGCCATGCACGGCGAGATATCGGTTGAGCCATCCATCCGGCGTGGACTTCCGGTCCGGTGTCCCCGACTCCATGTAGTCCTGGGCGTCGAAGTGCGAGCGGGTCGCGCTGGGGCTGCCCACCGCGTGGATGGGAGCCAGCAGGCCATCGCGATACAGCCGCTCGAACGGCTCCAGCGCGGGATGCAGGCCGAAGAAGCCATCCAGGTCGATCGCCGCGCCACCCAGACCGGACCGCGGTCGCGGGATCGCGATGTTCGGTCTGGCCTGGTAATACGCGGCCTCCCCGTGGGGCACGATCATGCTGATGCCATCAGCAGCGCCGCGCTGGAAGAGGCAGATGAGGATCTTTCCCTTGCGTGTGGCGCCCAGGTCGGCAGCAAAGGTCGCGCGCCGGAGGAAGCTGGGGCTCAGCCCCATCGTCACCAGCGCCATCGCGCCATTCTTCACGAACACCCTGCGTTGCATGACGAGCCTCCTCCTGGAACCGGCGGCCTCGGCCGGCGAGTGGCGTGGTGAGTTTCCCCTGATCAGCGACGCTGGAATTCCGGACTCCCAAGGGCCAACCCGATGACCTGCGGCAGACCGGTGAGCCGGGGAAGACGGGCGAACCCACCCTGACGCCCCCGCGCGGCGCCGGCCCGGCCTCCGGCGCGGCCCCCACCCATCACCGGGTCGTCCGGCTCGAGGCGCGTCAACGTGGAATCGGCCGATGCCCGCGGCATGAGCGGATTGCTGCCGCTGGCCAGGATGTCGCGCGTTTCCGGCGAGGCACGGCCGGCGAGGAATGTCTCGATGACGCCGTCCACCTGCTCCTCGCGTCCCGACCGCGCCAGTTGCTGGTACTCCGGCCACCCGCGCAGCGGAGCACCGGGGACCCGACCGCTCGCCACCATGATCCCCAGGTTGATCCGGTTCAGGATCGCACCGGTGTTCATCCATGCCGATCCGGTTTCCGGCCAACCGTTAGGCGCCTGGTGGCCGTACAGCGGCTGGCCCAGCCTGCCTACCAGCCCGGCGGAGAACGCCGTCGTATCTGCCGATGCACCCAGGGCCCGCAGCGCGCTCACCGTGACCTCGAACGGCGATTTCACCTTGGACCGGTACGCCGCCCGAGAGAAGAACTCGGGCGACGTCACGATGCTCCGCACGACCTCGCGGATGTCCCCGCGGGTGCGCGTGAAACTCGCCGCGGCGCGATCGACCAGGTCGGCAGGCGGATCATCACTCACGAACCGAACGGCGAGCTTCCGCGCGAGGAAACGAGCGGTCGAGGGGTGCCGGCTGATAATGTCCAGCACCTCCTCGCCGTCCTCGATTCCGCGACCTGCCTTCAGCCGGTGGCCCAGGACGAGCTTCTCGCCGGCGTCGTGCGCCTGCGGTCGGAAAACGAACCCCTCGCCGCCCTGCCGGGGCGGGTTCGTGCTCCAGCCGGTCAGCGCCCGCGCCACTTCGATCACGTCCTGCTGCGTGTAGCCGCCATCCACGCCCAGCGTGTGCAGCTCGAGCAACTCGCGGGCGTAATTCTCGTTCAATCCGCGGGGCCGCCGCTGTTGCGCCTGCTCCAGCATGGAACGTTGCGCCGAGTCCATTCGCTGCAGCCGGCGGTCCACCACGGCGCGCCCCACGCGCCCTCGTCCGATCCGCACACCGCCACCGGCGCCGCGCCCACGTCCCAGTGTCGGTCGTCCGCTGTCCGCTACCGACTGGGCGTTGTCCAGATACAGCAGCATGGCCGGACTTCTGGCCACCGCACCAATGAGCTCGCGAAAATTGCCCAGCACATGCGGTCGAATGGCCCGCTCAGTGTATTCCGGGATGTAATAGCGGAGTTGTCCTTTCCCTATGAAAACGTTGAAGTGGTTCTCCCAGAAATCCGTCATGACCTCGACCAACTGACGGTCGCTGATCACCGCTCTGGCGACCTTGGAGGAGGGCAGGTCATTGACGAACTCGCGATTGCGCTGGGCGACGCGGCGCACTTCGAGGCTGTCCTCCCGGGTGACGATGGAATCACCCGCCAGGCGCCGCCTGAGCTGCTGGGCGGCCTGCGGGGGGTAGTCACGCAGGAGGTCGCCGGCGCTGCGGCTCATCGCGGGGAAGGCGGCCAGGGCGCGCTGCGCCGAGGGGTCCGGAATCCGCTCCGGCCGCAGCTGCAGCTCGATCCACTGGTCCACTCCCATCTGCAGCACGCGATCCATGTCACCGGGCCGTGGGCCGAAAGCAAGCCGGTTCAGCACGTGCGTTGCCTGCTCCCGTTGCGTCAGCTCCCGGATGCCGCTCACCGCACCGGAGACGGCCCCCGACATCGTGTCGACTGACCAGGCAGCGGCGGTCATCACCACCGTCGCCGTGACAAGGGTTGCTCCCGCTCGACGCATGCGAACCTCCCTTCCGCAAGTGACTGATCCCGGCAGACGGAGTGGGTCCCCCTGGCGTTAAGGGAGACCGGGCGGGACTACTCCGCTTTCAACATGTATCCGACCCCGCGCACCGTCTGCACCACGCTTGCCTCGCCCTCGGCATCGACCTTCTTGCGAAGGTAATTGATGTAGACGTCGACGATGTTCGTGGTGGGGTCGAAGTCCTGCTTCCAGACCTGCTGGGAGATCTGCTCGCGCGTCACCGGCCGGCCCGCGTGGCGAGCCAGACACTCCAGCAGCGCATACTCCTTCTGAGTCAGGCTGATCTCGCGGGATCCGCGTCGCACGTCGCGAGAGAACGGATCGATGACGAGATCGCCGATCTTCAGCATGGCCTGGTCCGCCCGAAGCGCTGATCGTCTCAAGAGCGCGCGAACCCGGGCCAGCAGCTCGTCGTAGCTGAAGGGCTTGGCGAGATAGTCGTCGGCACCGGCGTCCAGGCCCTCGACCTTGTCCGAGATGGTGTCCCGCGCAGTCAGCATCAGCACCGGCGCGGTGAAAGCGCGGGCCCGCAGCTCCCGCGCGACCTCGTATCCGTCGCGCCGCGGCAACCCGATGTCGAGGATGACCAGATCAGGTGACTGGTCGAGCGCCACGGCCAGCCCCGCCTCACCGTCGGTCGCTGTCAGCACGATGTACCCGTTGTCCGACAGCGTCCGCTCCAGGACGTTCAGCACATCCGGCCCGTCCTCGACGACGAGAATGCGGGCGGTGCGGAATTCAGTCTGGGTTTCCATGTTCCTCTGGAATTATCGGTCCCCGTGGCGCCGCTGACAACCGTCCACTTCGCCAGGGGTCCGGTTTGGGATCGATTCCGGGTGAGATGGCGCTGCAATGGTCCTGACTCGCCGGGACTTGAGTCGGTCGGTGGACGAGGTTCCCTTTCGCGCGTGGATCGTCATCGTTTTTTCGCCGGCGTTCGTATCGGGATGGTCACCTGGGCGGCGACATCGGGTGCCCTGGTCGGGTTCGGCCTGCGATATGGAGACGCCGCCGGGCCGTTCGCACGGTTCGGGGCGGGCATGCTCGCCGCGGCCGGGGTCCCGCGTCCATCCAGCGCGCTCGCAGTCGTCGTGGGATTGGCTGGGCATGTCGTGTGGATGTCCGCATGGAGCGTCGGATACGCCGCCATCGCGACCTCCCTGCGCGCCATTCCCGCTTTCGTCGTCGCCCTGCTGCTCTCCCTTGCCGCGATGGTCATTTCCGGGTGGTGGCTTCCGGCTGCCCTCGGCGCGGTGCGATCCGCGATGCTGGCACCCATGCAGCTGGCGCTGATACTGACCGTGATGGCCGCCAGCATGGTGATGTCGCGCACGGTGGCGAGTGCTCGCTGAGACACGTGTCGCGCGACCCTGACGGGAACGCGCTGGTGCTCTGACGACGCACGCGGAACCTCCATGTCAGGATTGTGTCCGATCCAGTGCATCCGGGGTCATTTCGAATAAGGATCATGCCTGCGCGGATACTCCGGCCCGCACTCCGGCGAGTCGGTGACCCTCGGACGGCGGATCCCGTCACCAAGGAGGCTGGAGTAGATGGATGTCCTCGTCATGCTCGAGGAGACCTCCGAACACTCCGCGGTTCTTGCGCACGTGAACTCTGTCCCGTCCCCGCTCAACTCCGAGAAGCCGACCCGCGATGTGGTGACGCTGTATGGCGAAGCCACACCCGAGTCCCTGGCGATGGCGTTGGCGGTGGCCATGGAGTCCCGTCGTGGGCCGGAGCGTTCGGATGTGATTCGCCACCTCGGGCTCTGGCCGGAACGCGGGGCTGTTGGGGATGCGGCGTGGCGGGATGAGCGCACCGGTGAGCTCGTCACCCGCGACCTCACGATTCCGCACGACGTCATCCGGGAAACGGCGAATCACCTGCTGGATGAGTGCGGGGCCGCCATCCGCCGTCTGGTGGCTGGCCTCTCCATGCCTGATTGGCCCGAAGGGGCCAGACGGGCCATCAGTTTCACCCTGACGCCGTACGCCATCCTGCCGGCGGGCACCGGGGCGCGAGTGGATGCGTTCCTGGAGCTGTACCGGCAGACCGATGGGTACACGTTCGACAACGAAGGAGACTGAACAACGCACCTGTCTCGTCAGACTGACCGAGGCCGCGGACTCCCACCCGCGGCCTCTCTCTTTTCCGCTCCACTGGTCTGGTAATCCCGGACCGCCGACCTGGACTGATGACCTTGACGCAACCCTTGTCCGAGTCCAGCCTACCCCGGGACCCCATCACTCAACGAGGACCGCGGAATGAGGGAGTACAAGGCTGGTGAAATCCGGAATGTGGCGGTAGTCGGACACGGCGGCAGCGGCAAGACGACCCTCGTCGATGCCCTGGCCTTCGTGTCCGGCTCGAGTAAGCGGCACGGGTCGATCAAGGACGGCACGACCCTCACGGACCACACCCCCGAGGAGATCGAACGAGGCTTCTCCATCAGCGCGTCGTGCGCGTTCGCCGAGTGGCAGGATGCCAAGATCAACCTGATCGACACGCCGGGTTACCTGGATTTTCAGGGCGACGCCATTGCCGGCCTCGCCGCCGCTGACGGCGCGCTGTGCGTGGTCTCCGCGACGGCAGGCGTGGAGGTCGGAACCGAGAAGATGTTCAGCGCGGCCGTTGCCTCACGCGATCCCGTCCTGTTCATCGTCACTCTGATGGACAAAGAGCACGCGAACTTCCAGAACGCCTTCCAGCAGATCAAGGATCGTCTCACCTCCAAGGTGATTCCGGTCGAAGTCCCGATCGGCGCGGGGCTCGACTTCCGCGGCGTGATGAACCTCTTCACACGCAAGGCCTACCTCTACAAGCCTGGGTCGCGATCGGGTGAGTATGAGGAGGTGGACATTCCCGAGGTGCAGCAGCAGACCTTTCAGCAATACCACCAGGAGCTGATCGAATCGATCTCCGCCACCGACGATGACCTGCTCGAACGGTATCTGGAGGGCGTCGAGATCGGGCGTGACGAGGCCATCCACGGCATGAAGGAAGCCATGAAGCGCGGCGACCTGTTTCCGCTCTTTTGCGTCTCGGCGGATCAGATGATCGGGATCCACGCGCTGCTGCCCGAGATCGTGCAGCTCATGCCCTCCGCCTTCGAGATGGAGGAGATCCACGCCTTCAAGGGCGCCGAGGGAGACCGCGCGGTGGAAATCCATGCGATCGACGAAAACCCGTTTGCGGCGCTTGTCTTCAAGACGCATTCCGAACCGCACGTCGGCGAAGTGTCCTTCTTCCGGGTGTTTTCGGGGCACGTCGCAACGGGGCAGGAGGTGTACAACGCGACCAGGGACGGCATCGAGAAGCTGGGCCACCTCTCCGTTTCCCAGGGCAAGGACCGGATCGAGGTCCCCGTACTGCGCGCCGGAGACATCGGCTGCGTGGCGAAACTCAGGAACACCCACACGAACGACGCGCTGTCGATGCGTGACCATCCGGTCCGGCTGCCGCAGATTCAATTCCCGGAGCCGCTGGTACAGTTCGCCATTCACGCCAGCGCGCGGCACGATGAGGAGAAGCTCCAGCAGGGCCTCCACCGCCTGCACGACGAGGACCCGACGTTCGAGACGCACTACAATTCCGAAACGCACCAGACGATCGTGTCGGGACTGGGCGAGCGGCACCTCGAAGTCGCCCTCGCGCGGCTCAAACGAAAGTACGGCGTCTCGGCGGAACTGGATCGCCCCCGCATCGCGTACCGCGAGACCCTCACTACCAGGGCCGAAGGGCAGGGTCGGCACAAGAAGCAGACCGGCGGCCGAGGTCAGTTTGGCGACTGCTGGGTAAGAATGAAACCCAGGCCCCGCGGCTCCGGTTACGAGTTCGTGGATCGCATTGTGGGTGGCGTGATTCCGTCCAAGTTCATCCCGGCCGTGGACAAGGGGATCCAGGAATCGTCAGCGCGCGGCGTTCTCGCCGGATACCCGATGGTGGACTTCGAGGCGGAGCTGTTCGACGGCTCCTATCACTCCGTCGACTCGAACGAGATGTCGTTCAAGATGGCGGGCATACAAGCGTTCAGGACCGTGGCACCGAAATGCCGGCCGGTATTGCTCGAGCCGATCGACGAGGTCGAGATCACCACGCCAGATGAGTACCTCGGTGACGTGATGGGCAGCCTGTCGTCTCGCCGCGGCCAGATTCTCGGCACCGAATCCGCAGATGGTGGCGGCACGAAGGTACGCGGACACGCGCCACAGGCCGAACTCCACCTCTACGCGACGGACCTCAACTCGCTGACCCACGGACGCGGCACATTCAAGCGCCGATTCCATGGTTATGAGCAGATGCCCCCAGAGGCGGCGTCGAAAGTGGTCGAGGACGCCGCGAAGGAGGGCAAGGAGGAGGTACTGGAGGTCTGAGTCGGGGTGGGAGAGGAAATCCACTACCCCGTCACCCCGTCACCCCGTCACCCCGTCACCGGTCACCCGTCCCTCTACCTGTTCCCCCGGACTACCGTCGTCACCAGACCTACCGCGAAAAGGTCGGTCGAGCCCGGAAGCGCCCAGAGCTGCACCAGCATTCGATCCGTCGGCGACGTCGTCAGGCTCCACTGCGAACCATCGAAGCGGAGCAGGACGCCGTCCTCCCCCGCAGCGTACACCTCGGTCGGACCGATTCCCCAGACCGTCCGGAGCATCCGGTCGGTCGGGCTGGCCATGGTGTACCAGCGCACACCGTCGTAGCGCAGGATCGCCCCGTCGTCGCCCACGGCGAAGATGTCTGCCGGACCCGTGCCCCAGACGGCGCGCAGCAAGGCGTCGGATGGTGATGCCATCCGGCGCCACTGACTGCCGTCGAAGCGGATGATGGTCCCTGAGTCGCCCACCGCGTAGACGTCGTCCGGTGCCATACCCCAGACGTGACGCAGAAAGACCTCGGTGGGACTGGACATGGGTGCCCAGCCCGTCACCGACGAGATCAGGATGGTCCCCCGGTCACCAACGATGAACGACAGGTCCGGACCGGCGGACCAGACCGAGCGCAGCAATCGGCCGCTGCCACTGGGCTGGGGAGACCAGGTGGCACCATCGAAGTGGAGGATCGTCCCTGTGTCGCCCACGACAAACACGTTACCGGGTCCCGACCCGTAGATGCCGTAGAGCGGATGTGCAGGTGGCGTCTCCTCGGTCTGCCATCCCGTGGCGGTTCGCTTGAGAACCGTTCCGCCGCCGCCCGCCGCCCAGACCGGGCCCCCCGGCGGTCCCCACACAGTGACCAGTGCCGGCGACGTGGTCTCCGTCACCCATTCATCCGCGTTTCCTCTAACCACGGTGCCGTCCCATCCTGCCACCACGATCCGCCCCGCGTTGTCGCCCCAGATCGCCCGCAGGTTCTCGCTCGTGGGCTGAGGTTCCACGACGCTCCACGTCGAACCGGTGAGACGAAGCAACGCACCGGTGTTGCCCACCGCGTACGCGTCGCCCGGCGCGCGACCCCAGATTCCGAAGAGGTTCCGCGAGGTAATGGGGTCGATGATCGTCCACCCCGAACCATCGTAATGGAGGATCAGGCCGCTGATGCCGACGGCCCAGATGTCGTCCGGCGCGCTGCCCCACAGCCCGAACAGCACGTGGCCCGTGGGGGACGGCACGACCGTCCAGGTCGTGCCGTCGTAATGCACCAGTCGGCCGTCCTGTCCCGAAGCCCAGACATCGGTCTCCGACGAAGCCCAGACCGCCCAGAGCTCCCATCCGGCATTGGCCGACAGCACGGTCCAGGCGCTTCCATCCCAGCGCAGAACGGTGCCGTTCACACCAACCGCATAGACCTCGGTCGCCGACCGACCCCACACATCCAGCAGCGTTGCTGTAGTCGGACTCGCCATCGAGGTCCACGCCGCGCCGTCGTAATGCAGGATGACGCCGCCCGTTCCCACCGCGAAGACGTCGGATGCGCCGCTGCCCCAGACGCCGACGAACGTCTCCTCCGTTCCCGTCGGAACGAGGGACCAGCTGGTACCGGCCGACTGCATGATCACCCCATTCTGGCCAACCGCGAACGCGAGCGGCGACGCGGCATCCGCCCACACGCCCAGAAGAGAGACATCGGTGAGCCCCTCGAGTTCGATGTCCCAGGACACCGGGGGAGAGGGACCGGTCACCGTGATCACGCTGGTGGTCTGCAAAACGCCCGCTTCAGCGATGATCGTGGTGGTTCCGGGAGCGACGGCCTGTACCCGCCCGGTTGCCGACACCGTCGCCACGCCTGGTTTCGATGTCTCCCAACGAACCGTAGCGCCGGAAGCCGGTTGCCCAGCCTCATCCAGGGCTTCGGCCTGGAGGTTGAGCTGAGAGCCGGGTTGTAGCCACGCCGTTGCCGGCACGACGTTCAGGACTGCGACCGAGGCGTCGATCGGATCGATCGGGTCCTCATCGCTGCACCCGGAAGCCACCGCGAGCGCGACGGCGACGACCAGGGCGGTGCGAGAGGACCGCCGTGTCGCGACAGCCCGGCTCCAGTCGCGAATGCCCCCTCCTCCGACCGGCAGCGTCACCACCCGCTAGACCTTGTGGTATTCGGCGCGAGCAGCCTCTCGCTGGTCCTCGGCCATGAAGACGTCGAAGTCGGAGAAGAACGCTGGTGCCTCCTGCTTCATGATCCGGATGATGACGATGGCCAGGCGGCGAATCTCCGCTTCGGCACCCTCGCCCGAGCGCAACTCCAGCATCGATCGCCACGCACGGATGTTGGCCGTGGCCACGATTTTTGTCTCAGTCGAGTTCGGCAACACGCCGCGGGCGGCTTCTCGCGCCATCTTCCGCCGGTGAACGCGGTCGTCCACCCAGGCGTAGCGCTCCATCAACTGGCCGACCAGTGCGACGTAACACTGCTGAGCGGACGCCATCTGGTCCTTCCAGACGGCTTCCAGCGCCTCGTCACCAATGACCGCCGGCGGGACGACGAAGTCCGCCACGGATTCATCGACGTAGCGCTGGCTGAGCTGTGAATACGCGAACCCGGCGCGGTGCCTGACCAACTCGTGCGTGAGCGACCGACTGACACCTTCGAGGAGTACGGAGTAGTTCGCGTGCTCGAGGACACTGCCGTGGGCCTGTTTCTTGATGTTCTCGAGGTAGTCCGCAGTCGTCCGACTGGCCGGGTTCTTCTGGCTCATGTAACAGAGCCGCCCCGCGAATTCGGCCAGCCGCTCGCCATCCGAGCTGTCGCCAATCCAGTGGACGGGGAGATGATCGGGTTCGCTGAACGAGGGACGCGAAAGGACGGAAACGCGCGGTTCGTAATAGTACATGCCGAGGTCGGAACGGGATGGGTCGCGAGGCGCCCGAAAGCTAACGTGCTTCAGGCTCCGCAGGGTGCCGTACGTGATCGCTGCCACGCGCACCCGATCACGCCGACCGGCCCCATCGGGGCAGGGCCCACACCGCAGGGTGACCGGGTGCTCCGGACATGCCGCGTCCCTTGCCGTCGCCGCGACCGGTCCATAGGGTGACGCGGGAAGGACAGGGGCAGCGGACGCGAGGGACGACATGGTGATGGGTCGATCGGCGTTAGGCACGGCACGGGCGGCGCTCGCCGCCGGCGCGCTGCTCCTGCTCTCCGGCACCGGCATCGCGCGGGGTGTGGCCACGCGCGACATTCAGGTCGCGAGCCACCAGACGGATTCGTCCTTCGCCGCCGTCGTCGCCCGGCTGTCGGAAGCAGCGGATTATTTCGATTCCGACAACCTCATCTCGAACGAAGCGTCGTACCTGCACGCCGTGTCGCACTTGCGCGCCGCGGGAGTATCCGGGGGCGCCTACATCGGCGTGGGGCCCGATCAGAACTACTCATACATCGCGGCCATCCGCCCATCCGTCGCGTTCCTCATCGATATCCGGCGCGACAACCTGCTGATGCACCTGATGTTCAAGGCGTTGTTCGAGCGATCGCGCAACCGGCTCGAGTACCTCTGCCGGTGGATCGGCCGTCCGGTGCCCTCCGACGCCGAAGCCTGGGACCATCGTCCCATCGAAGACATCCTCGCGCGCATCGACAGCATCCCCGCCGACGCCAGCACTGCCGTCGCAGAGGCCGATTCGCTCATCGCGACCGTCCGCACCTATGGCGTCCCGGTCGGGCTCCCCGACACCACGGCCATCCGGCGATTCCACGAGGAGTTCGCGGCATACGGACTGGAACTGCGGTTCACGAGCACGGGCCGTTCACCGCGATTCTACTATCCGACGCTGCGTCAGCTCATTCTCGAGCACGATCTCGAGGGACGCCGGGCCAGCTACCTCGCCACCCATGATGGCTGGAGTGTCGTGAAGCAGCTCCATGCGACCGATCGCATCTTTCCCGTCATCGGCAACCTCGCGGGAACCAGCGCGTTCCCGGCCATCAGCCGGGAGGTCGCGGCACGTGGCGAGACCGTTTCAGCGCTCTACGTGTCAAACGTGGAGATGTATATCTGGCGCGACGGCTCCTTCCCGCGCTTCGCCGCGACGGCCGCCCGCCTTCCCAGGACCGGCCGATCCCTGCTGATCCGATCCTTCTTCGGCGGCGGGTTCGGAGGCTCACATCCCCTGAACCGGTCGCCGTACTTCAGTACGCAACTCGTCCAGACCCTGGACGACTTCTCGCTGCGTGCAGCGCGCGGCTGGGGTTCGTACCTGGACCTCGTGACGGAAGGAAACCGCTGACCGCGGATCGTCATGGAGCAAGGGCGGCGGTCGACTTGGCGCCCTCGTGGTGTCCACGATCTTGAACGAGAATGGCTGCTGAACGAGCTGTGGAACGAGGCGGCTCGCCATCATCGCCGGTCGGAACCGCATCGAGGGAAGCGTTACTTTCACGGCGCGTACGAAATCGGGATGGGTCGCGCTCACGACGCGAAGGGTCGCGGTGTCAGCCCGACCGAGCGTGTCCACCACATACTGGACCACGACGGTCCCCTCGATACGGCGTTGCAGGAGGGCTTCGGGATACGATGGCGCGGCGCTGCCTTCGTACCGCACGACGGCGCTGTCCACCTGAAGTTCCGTCATGATCGAATCGCCCAGTACAATTGGCGGCAGCTCCTCGAATTCCTTCATGGCAGCCTCGGTCTCGGACTTCTTGCCCGGCGGAACGACGATCTCGAGCTCCCGCTTCGTTTCCGCTGACTCGTCGCGGACCGCCTGTTCGAACCCGGCACCAGCCACACGTGAGAGCGTCGTCCAGGTCACCGTCTCACGCTGTGGCCGCATCGCGGGGATCCGATCCCGAGGTACGAAATACTCCACCGGACTGAATTGCGCCTGAGGCTCCGGATCGACGTGGGTGACGTCACGATGTACCACCAGCCAGCCCACGATCAGGAGGGCGTGCGACAGCGCGCTGACCGCAGCCCCTTCAATCGTTGCCCGGGACGCCATCAACGCGCGCTGCGATTCGAGGAGGCGCGCGAAAAGCATTGCTGGCTGGTCGGCAGCGGGACACTCGATCACCCCGGCAGACCGTCTGATATGTATCGCGGCTGCCGCCGCGATGAGCAAGTGACCGGACGACGAGCGCGGGCTTTCCCGTCCACGAACGGTGGATTTCTGCCGCCGGCCGCTACTTACTTGGTGACGATGTGCACCGTCTTCGGCGGCTTCTGCTTCGCGCGCTGAGGGATCATGCGACGGGCGCGCCATCCCAGGTACCAGAAGGCCGACGCTGCGAGAACGTGCTTGAGCGCGGCGCGGCCGGAGGCGCTCCGAAAAGCGGCTTGGCCATCGGCGGGGATCGAGGCCCGCAGCTGAATAACGTCCAGCGCGAAACCCGCGAGTAGAATCAGCAGGCCGATGGCCGCGATCAGACTCAGCCACGCGAGGACCCGCTGGACCTTCGCGTGCTCAGCAGCGGTGGCGACACCCATGGCAATCGCCACGCCGAGAATGGGCGTCAGCGTGTACCCGGACAGCAGACCCACCGTGGCGAAACGCCACTGCACATTGCCGGGCTGCGGCGAGCCTATACTCATTACGAAATCGATGACCGGCATGACGCACAGCAGTGCCGCCACGAAGTACAGCGGACCAGCCAGGGCTTCCTCAGGATCCAGAATGGGCTGCGCCATGGAGTGGGTTGCTGGTCGGCTGGGAGCGCTCGTCTAGGACGAAGCTGTCGTGTGCCGGATCACGAGGCCACTGGCACGGACAATAGAAACGGGCCGGGGGCAGGGCCCCGACCCGTTACAGCAGCGCCGAAGGGGGTAGCGCTGCGCACCTGAAGTTGGGCTCGCCGAACCCGGCCCCGGATTGCTCCGGCGCGATGTGGAGAGCGGGCGGGCTACCACAAAGCTTAAACCGGGCCGGCGTGCTGCACGTCACACCAGCAGCCTCCATGCCGCTTCCCGGTGACCCGGCCTTTGCGGAGCGCTCGAAGGGACACAACTCCTTGTCATTGAGTAGGTTGACCAATCTGACCCACCGTCGTTTGAGGATTGCTGTGAGGCCACTCGAGGCGTGTCGACGGGGAGACGGCTCGTGGCCTGTACGCTACAGTTGTACCGGCTGCGCGATGAAGGCATCGAGCCGCTCGGCGTTTGCATCGGCATCCATTTCGCCCAGCTCCACCAGGCGTCGGAGGAAGTCCTCCTGGAACATCAACAGGCTCAGGATGTCAGGACTGGCGGTACGCTGCGTTCCCAGGCCCCGAGTGAGGTAGCGGAAGACCCTGGGTAGCCTGGGCTCGAATTCCGCGGCGAGCTTACCGAGGTCGCGGGACGGGCGCAGAACCAGGATCTCCACGATTCGCATCCCCTCGCGCTCGGCCGGAGGCAGGTCGTCGATGAGCCGGTTGATCCGGTCGAGCCGGATGATGTCTTCGTCGATCAGGTCGAGGAAGATCGCGTTGTACAGCACGCTCAGCACCTGTGCCGGGGGCGGATAGCCGTCCGTAAGTGGCCGATCGGCCTCGGTCCGGCTCCGGTCGTAGCGAGTGGAGATGGTCAGGATACGATTGGCTCCGAGGTGGATCGAGGGTGACAGCGGGGCGGTGAGCCGAACGCCTCCGTCGCCGTACCACTCCGAGCCCACGCGCACCGCGGGGAAGAGCATCGGCAGTGCGCTCGATGCCATCACGTGGTCCACCGTGAGCCGCGCTGTCTCGCTTCGCCGTTGCGGACGCTGCCAGAGCGGGACATCCTGGCTCTCCACCCACGTCACCGATTGTCCCGTCGTGTAACTGGTGGCAGAGAGGGCCACGGCATGGAGGCGACCCTCGCGGATGTTCCATTCGATGCCGGGAAGGCATCCGTCCGCATCGGTGATGAGGACGCGATGGAGCAGGCGGCGCAGCGGCTCCGTGTCCAGCAAGCCGCGCGTGGGCTCCCCGCGCTGGTGCCCGCCGCCCATGAGCCGCACCGCCCAGCGGAATGCGTTCGAGAGCAGGTGCCTGGCTTTCACGTCGAAGACCTGTTCGGTCGTCAATCCGAGCCACAGGCGCACGAGCGCCTCGCTCGAAGCCCTGAGGGGACCGGGGTGTGCCGCGAGGAACACCGTGTTGACGGCGCCGGCCGAAATGCCGGTCAGGATGGGGAGACGCAGTTCGGGGTGTCGGCGCGCGATGCCGCGCAGTACGCCGGCCTGGTATGCACCGCGCGCGCCGCCGCCGCCCAGCATGAGCGCGATGCGATCGTTAGGCGGTGCGGCGCCGGCGTCTCCCGTCGTCACCATGACGCCAGCAAGATGGCGCCGGAACGCCGCCGCACAAGGGACTCACCGGACGATGGAGAACGCAAAGGGCTGCTGCACCAGCTGCCGCACCTTGCGCACACCCACTTCCGCCGGAACGAACTGCTGGTGTGACACTGCTCGCCGAACGGCCTGCGCGAGGAGGTCATGCGATGCGCGCAACACAGTGAAGGTCGACATGTCCGGGCGTCCCAGTGTGTCCACCACGAATGACACCAGCACATTACCCTCCACGCCCGCCCTGCGTAGCGCCTCGGGATAGACCGGTCGCGGCGCATTCGCGACCAGCGCAGCCGCGCGTTCCACCTCGTCCACCGTGTGTATCGCGCCCGGATCCGGCCGGGAAGCGACCGCCGGTTCCGCCGCCACCGGCGTGTGCCCGCGCCCTGCGAAGGCCTCCGGTGCGGTCATGGTCTGCCGCAAGTCGATGCCGGGAAGAACGTCAGGAATCGACAGAGGCACCGTCAGCATCGACTGCTGTCTTGGAGGCGGGGGGGCAACCGGGTCTTCGGGAACGGCGGGCGACCTGGGCGGATCCGGAGCCGGCTGCTGGAACACCACGGTTTCCTGCCGCGGCCCGTCCCGCGCAGGCGATGCCTCCGCCGACGCATACAGCGCGATGAGCACCAGGGCGTAGTGCGCGATGAATGAGGTCGCAGTGCCGCCAATGCGGCGCGAGCGGATTCGCCTCGATTCGGGCAACAAGCTGAACACGGGACCCATCCTGTGCTGGATTCAGGATGAGCGTACCGACGCAGCCTGAATCCGTCGTGATGTGTCCGTTAGCATTTCGTGAATTCGGCACCGGTAATCATCGCGAGCGGCGCGGGCCGGTCCAGATGGCAATCACACCACACGGCTCGTTGATCCGGAACTCGGCTGGGACGGAGCCCGGTCGGTGGTAGACCTCGATGCGCCGGACTGCCCCTGGGTGGATGATCCCATCGAGATCTGTTTCCGCCTGCAGGAGTTGAGCCCCGTCCAGATAGACCACGGGAAGACACGGCTCCGATCGCCCGCCGAGTGTGAACTCGATGTGCTCGCGCCACGAGTCCGTGATGGTCCTGCCGCGGACGAACTGGAGTCCAGGAATCCGCCGGACGAGGTCCTTGAACGTCATCGCCCGGATCGTGTCCAGAACCGACTCGTCAAGGAAGTAGCCGCTGCCCATTCTGCGCCGCCGCTCGAACCCGACCCGCGCTGCCGCGTCCAGTCGACGAACGGCCGCTACCCGCACCGGGTCCAGCAGGTAGGCAGTCACGTCTTCCAGAACGAGCTCCGCGACGTCCCGCCGGAACGCCACGACATTCACGATCGCCTGGCCAGGCACGTATCCGACCGCCCTGGCCTCAATGGTGTGCGTGCCCTGGGGCAGCCTGGACAGGGTGAACTCCCCACGCTCGTTGGTCCGGGCCTCGTTGGCGCCGTTCAGCAGGGCAACGCGGGCGCCGGGTATGGGTTGGCCATTCAACGCACGGACGAAGCCCGATGCCTGGCCTTCTCCGCGAACGATGATGCGATCGCCGCCGATCCGACCAGAGGCGCTAGTGTCGTCCGGAGCCTGCGACGCATCCGCGTGGCCGATGTAGATGTTCTGTCGCAGGATGCCACTGGCGAAGGTCGACAACTCGATGTTGCCGGAGACGTCCGTTTCATGGCTGGCGCGAACCGTCACCGGCACGCCGCCTGGCACGCATGCCGTGTACCACCCTTCTTCATTGGCGAACGTATCGACGATCGGCGTAGATCGCTGCATGGCGCCGCCCCGGGTGAGCACCACTTCGCCCCAGCGGAGCGACACGAA
Organism: Gemmatimonadaceae bacterium; assembly: GCA_036393555.1. Lineage (GTDB taxonomy): Bacteria > Gemmatimonadota > Gemmatimonadetes > Gemmatimonadales > Gemmatimonadaceae > JABWBJ01. Next base: position 5,842 of record DASWGU010000183.1, on the reverse strand, counting down.
CGCGCCCGCTATCGGCGTGTCGGCGCGGGCGTCCCGCACGCTGCCGAGCATGACCCCCAGGGAGTCCCTTGTCTCGTGCTGTCCGCACACGGTGTGCACGATCGATGCCACGGACGGCACCGCCATCGCCGTTCGCACGGTGGCAGCGCTCCGGATGTCCAGGCGCTGCACGGGGCTCAGCAGGCCAAGAGAGTCCACTGCCACATGCTGGAACCCGAGCAGGTATGTCCCCGGACCCACGCTGTCGAATTGGTAGCGGCCTGTCGAGTCCGTGTGGAGCACGCGGACCACGCCGATCGTCCCGGCAGCCGGAACTGTGGCAAGCTGCACAACGGCGCCGGCCAGGGGTCGCTTTGCCATGGAGTCGAACACGACGCCCAGGATCCGCCCGCTCGGCGCGCCCGGTTGCTGCGCCGAGCTCTGTGGGGCGGGAGCCAACGTGGCGAGAATCGTGAAGGCGTGCAAGGCCCTCCGCATAGCGTGTCTCCTCACCGTACCGACGAGAGAAAGTCGAGGATCGGCGATTTCGGCGCCCGCATCTCGCCGTGCTCCAGCCGATCCAGCACCTGCTCCAGAGCGAGTTGTCCTCGACCAACCTTGCGCCGCTGCGCCCGGGCGATTGCCGCCGAGCCAACTCCGGCCACCAACGTCCACACGCTCCCCACGAGTCCGCCGATCACCATCGCGCCCGGCTCCGCCGACATGGACGCCAGCGCAACCAGACCAGCGCTACTCGTGACGCCGAAGCCGGCCAGAACGCCTGCCCAGCCAACGTTGCGTCTCCTGCCGGGACCGAAGTTTGCGTCCAGTCGGACCAGCACTCGTTCCTCATCGACCGCGACGACCGTGGCGCCAACCTCCGAGGCTGCCGTCAAGGAATAGGCGCGCCCGCCGAGGTTGAAGCTGGCCTGCATGCTGCCAAGGAAGTCGCGCCGAGCTTCCCAGGTCAGGCGGTCCGAAAGCCGTCGGCGAACGCGGAGCAATTCCTCACGCTGCATCCAGTTGTCCAGGAGCGCGAGGATGTCCGCCGGCGTTCCCCGCACGACGCGCGACACCGCCGCGGTGGATGAACCGAACCAGGACCCCACCACCCCGGTCTCGAGGGGCGTCGCTATGCGTGTGCGTTCCTCCGCCAGTGCCTGACGAAGGTGTTCGCCGGAAATCCCGACTTCGTTTCCGAGTTCCAGCAGCTGGGCGTCGCTCAGGCCCTCAGGCGGCTCGGTTGAGAGCGCCTGCAGCTCGGCAGCGCGCGCCAGCACGCGCTCCAACGCGGCGCGATCCAGCGGCGCAACGGAGGTTCCGGGTGCGGTCACCGGAACCGGGGCCTCGGGTGACATGAGGGATTCCTGGTTGCCAGCGAGAATACTAACGGTGCCGCCTCACGGCGAGTTCCGGTCGGAGCCGGGATCGGGGCGAGAGCGGCGGCGGTGGGCCCCGGCGGCGCCAGGAGAGGGGACGCGACCGGGGCACCAGTGCCCGACCTTCGCGCGCCCTGGTGAACTACTCGGCTTGTCGCCCGCAGTTGATGCAGTATTGCCAATCGACCTCGAGCTCGGTGCTGCACGCCGGACACTGCTTGACCGTGAGGTTCTGGCCGCAGTGGGGACAGAAGTGCACCTCTCGTGCGTCGGGAAGTTCTCCTCCACAGTAGCGACATCCGGACTGGTGGGGCCTGGCAATGGGCAGTCCCATGACCGGAGCAGGGGCGTCGTTGCGTACAGGCGGCGCCTCGGTCCCGGAGGCAGTTACCTCCACGGTCGCCCGGCCGGCCATTTCCGCTTTCCGCACGTCGGCCTCACGGGGCGCCGCTTTCAAAGGCGCATTCGGAGGCGCCAGCTGGGCTTCCCGGGCATCCAGTGCCCGAACCGCGTCCTGCGACAGCGCGACCTGGGCGGTTCCGAACGCACGGAAGGCGGAGAGGTCCGGGTTGGGCGACTCCAGCTCGGTAAGAAGCGCACCCTGCATATCGGCGTCTCCCAGCAGGAGTCCCCTCGCTCCCGACAGCAGCCTGGTGACCGTGAGTTCGTACTCCTCTGCCGAATCCAGTCCCAGTTCCCCGCGGTTCAGCCGGTACGGGATGAGGTGCTGGTGCAGTGACGCGACTTCGAAAGGCTGGTTCAACAGGTCCGGAAATGCTGCCCGGATGTTGTGCACCAGTCGCCGATACATGCGATCCAGCTGGTCCATTACTTCCTGTCCTCGAGGCGGCTCATCAACGAATCGACGTCGGTGCCCGACCGGCCGTGGAAGGTCGAGCGAAGTTGCTCCACGACGCGCGAGGCAATGTGCTTCCGATTTGCTGCTGCGTCGCGAAATCCAACGGAGTAGCCAAGTGCGACGCCAGCGACCAGCAGGAAGACCTTACCCATGACAGGGACCCTCGAAGGGCGATACTCCTCACGGACTGGCGGCTCGCACGACCGGTAACGCCCGGGACGCCCGAAAAAGCGTGGTGTCCGGAAACGCCTCGACGCGGAGTGGTTGCGTCGTGGCGGCACGTTCGCCAGCCCAGGCCTGGAACGCAGATTCGATGAGGCCGCCGGAGCCGGTTTGTGTGGCTGCTGCCCGCGTGGCGAGGTGATTGGCGTACTCGTTCTGCGCGTGACCGTGATGGCCTCGCACCCAGACCCATTGCACCTCGTGGACGCACGCAGCCTCAACGGCTTGCTGCCAGAGCTGGAGGTTCTCGACGGCGCCGGATTTTCGCGTCCAGCCCCGGCGGGCCCAGTCGTGAACCCACTGCGTCATTCCGTCGACGATGTAGCGGGAATCGGTCGTGAAGACGACCTGAAAGCGGCGTCCCTTGCCGGAGAGCGCGGACATCGCCTCGATCACGGAGCGGAGTGCCATGCGGTTGTTCGTCGTTGCCGGCTCGGCAACCCAGAGATCGCGACGGACCAGTGGTTCTTCGGCGGTACGCTGAAACTCGACCAGCACACCCGCCCCGCCCGGGTTCTCGCCCTCCCTCCCGTTGCCCAGGCACGATTCGTCCGCGTACACGGCGACCAGGGGACGCACCGGTTCCGTCATGGAATGAACCCGATCTCGTCGAGGTCGTCGAGCCGGACTGTCAGCATGTCGCCGGTTGTCGGGTGCCGCACTTCGATCGTCTCGCGCCCTTCACGCATGAACAGGCGAAGCGGGACGACGACGAGTTCACGTCCCTGGCGAACGATCGACAGTCGGCGCCCGTCGCGCACGCTGCGCTCCAGTTCGTCGTAGTCCCGGGTGGACAATCGAGCCATCAGGCGCGCCCGCACCAGTCGAGTGCCAACCGAGTGAGGATCTCGGCGGCCCGCTCGATCTCGGTTTCTTCCACCCATTCCTCGTCTGCATGCGCCATGCCCATGTCCCCCGGGCCAAAGCAGATGGCGGGGATCCCCGCCGCGTTGAAAAGGGCAGCGTCGGTCCACGCTGAGACACCTTCGATGCGCACCGACTCATTTCGTTGGGCCAGGGCGTCGCGGAGGGCGACCACGACGGGCGCGTCTATGGCGACGTCGCTTGGCAGCTGCGAGAAGACGTGCCGGACGTCGGCGCCGATCGGCGGCGTGCGGGCCGCCAGCGCGGCGCAGACGGCGTCCATTTCGCCGACGGCATCGGCAGGCATCTCGCCAGGAAGGGTCCTCCGTTCGACGCGGATGACGCATCGATCCGGATAGGTGGACCATCCTGACCCGCCCTCGATCGTGGACGCATGCAGCGACGCGTGGCCCAGCAAGTGGTGCGTCACCCGCGGAAGGACCTCGCGATCGATCCGGTCGAGTTCTGCGAGCAGGGCACCGGCGTGCCGGATGGCGTCGATCCCGAGGTCGTAGCGGCTCCCGTGCGCCGCCCGGCCGCGCACCGTGAACTCGGTCCATGTGAACCCGCGGTGGGCCGGCGCGATCGCGAGCCGCGTTGGCTCGGTTACGACACAGGCGTCCGCCTGCCCGCCGCGATCGAGCAGCATGCGCGTGCCGGCGCTCTCGAATTCCTCGTCCACTACCGCCGCGACCTGTAGTGGACCCGAGAGGCCGGCCTCCCGGGCCCGCCATGCGGCAGCGCACATTGCGGCGACGCCGGACTTCATGTCCGATGCGCCCCGTCCATGGAGGCGGCCGTTCCGGGTGAAGGCGTCGAACGGAGCGTGCGACATGCCTTCGACGCCGACCACGTCCAGGTGTCCGTTGAACAGGAGCGACCGCCCGGGTCCGCGGCCAACGGTCGCGACCACGTTAGGCCGTCCGGGGGCCGCGTCCTGCAGCTCAGCGTGGATTCCCCAGGTCGACAGTACCTCCCGGAGCGTGAGAGCGACCTCGCGCTCTCCCGGAGCGCCAGGTACCAGCGACGGATTGCGGGAATCGGAGCGCACGAGTAGTCGAGCCAACCCCACGGCGTCTCCGGGTGCGACCCTCATGATGAAGCACCACCGATGCGGGCCGTGGCGTCCGGGCCCGGTTCCACCAGGCGGAAGCCACGGGTGGCGATCCTGACGGACAGCGGATGCGCCAGCTCGACCATGGCGCGGCGAACCGCCGATACGCGGTCGGCCGGCGCGATGGCGAGCACGCATCCTCCGCCGGAGGCGCCCAGCGCCTTGCCGCCGATGGCTCCGGCGTTGCGCGCCACTTCCAGCAGCCGGTCGATCAGCGGAGTCGGAATGGCCGGATGGAGACTACGCTGGTGAATCCAGTGCTCACCAACCAGGGAGCCCAGGGAATCCACATCGCCAGCTTCCAGGGCCGCGATCATTTCCGCGGCAAGATCGCGCATCCGGTCGAGGGCCTCGATGACGCGCCGCTCCCGCGCCCGGTACGCGCCGAGAACGGCAGTGATGGTGTGGCCGGAAATCCGTGAGCGACCTGTGTAGGCGACGACGCACCGCTGGGCCAGTGTCTCATTGATCACTTCGGAGTCGAGACGTCGGAGTCGCGTCTGGCCGCCCTCGAACCAGAGACCCAGGACGCCGCCAAAGGCCGCTGCGTAGTGATCCTGCCTGCCGCCGGCAATGCCAAGGTCGTCAATCTCCAGGCGCCGGCTTTCTTCAGCCAGGCCTGCCGGATCGGGCACTTCGCCGCGCCAGCACGCCAGGGCGCCGAGTGCAGCGACACCCGCTGCGGACGAGCCACCCAGACCCGCACCAACCGGATAGTCGGCCTGAACGATCAACTCCAGGTCGGGATTCCCCGCTCGTCGAACGGCGGCCCGTGCGAGTGCTGCGTCCGGTCCGTCAGCAGCCGCCCCGTGGTCCGGACTGCCGCGCCGCCGGAGCGTCGCCGTGGCGTACAATTCGATGGCCGCGCTGCACACCACTCCGCCGCGCTCATCGCTGTAAGGCGGCACATCTGTCCACCCACCGCCAAAGTCGATCCGGACCGGGGCTGTCGCGACAAGAGAGTCCATGGCTGGTACGATACCGACTCACGCTGGGCGGGAACACGCTGCACCTCAGCGCCGCAGCGGCTACTTCTTTTGCGTCGGCTTCTTCGCGACGTTCTTCTTGGCGGCCGGTTTCCTGGCGGTGACAGGCGGTTTCGGTTTCGGCGCCGCCCTGGCCTTCACCGGTGCTTTCGGCGCGGCCCTGGTCTGTGCCTCAGCGCGCGGAGTCGCCTTCGGGCGTTTCGCGTTGGCTTCTTCGGCTTCACGAATCAGCTTGTCGGCTTCCTCCTGCGTCATCTGTCCGCGACGAACCATGTACTGCACGAGGTCGCGGGCGCTCTCGATAGCAAACGCCGTGATCCCGGCGGCGGCACCAATGACATCTCGGAGAGCGCCCGACATCTTGCTGCCGGCCTCAAGGCTGATCTCGTGAGCCCGGGCCGCCAATTCGGCTACCGTGTCACGGACGTCCTGACCGCGA
>DASWGU010000182.1:0-14218 GCA_036393555.1 Gemmatimonadaceae bacterium | reverse complement strand
CCTCGGCCAGGCCGATGCCCTCCTCTTTGGCCGGGTGACCTACGAAACCGATCGCGCATAGTCGGCAAACGACGTTACTCAACGATTTTCCAGAACGAGTCCTTGCGCGTGATCCTGCCTTCGACGAACTCCAGCAGATCGACGCCCCTTACTTCGAAGTGCTGGCCCGACACTGACGTGCCCGTCAGAGTCCATTCCGAGACTCCGAAGTCATCACAGGCCCAGTGCCGATCCTCGCCGTAGTGCACGTCCGGAATGCCCTCGAAGCGCTTTGCCAGACCGGCCCGGACAGCCAGCTTCCCGGCGTACCGATCACCTCGTGGTCCGGCGCCTCGTGGCATGTAGAAGACGCAATCGTCTGCGAAATAAGCCATGATGGCGTCCAGATCGTGCCGGTTGAACGCGTCCAGAAATCCCTTCAGCAACTCCACGGTCACTCGTTCACGCATTTGGGATAGCCTCGACAGGACATGTTGTCAGTCCGGAATGATCCGGCCCGATGGATAGCGTGCGTCCGGGGAATATCAACCCTTGAGTTCGCGCCGCCCAAGCGAACGTCCCGCGACAGCGTCGCGCCTCACCGTGACACTCACGCGCGGCGTTTGTCGGGCCACCCCACTCCGTCTGGCGATCGCCTGCGCGGGAGTCAGGACACCGCGCGCGACGAGACCGGTCCCGCCCTCATTCTCGCTCGCGAAGACGACGATCGTATCGCCCTTGGCGATGTGCTCGCCACCATACATCGTCTTCTGTGCGCTGAATGGGCTTGACCCGATCCAGTGGACGCGTAAGCGATAGGACCTGCGCTGCCTCCTGCAACTGCTCTTCGTACGCAGCCGGGCTGATGTAGCCAAGCGTGGAATGACGCCGCCTCCTGTTGTACCACACCTCGATGTAACGGAGGATCGCGCGGCGGGCATCCTCCCGCGTGTGCCAATCGCTCTGCCTGAGCAGCTCGAACTCGAGCGTCGCGAAGAAGCTCCCGTTCGAGCCCACTCGTCCGGCGCACCAAAACCCGGAGCACGCCGGCATCTCGACGAGCCGGAGCAGCGCTACTCCTTTCGCAACGCGACCATCGGGTCGACGCTGGCCGCCCGCCATGCCGGCACCGCCGCCGCGAGCATGGCAGCGACGGCGAGCGTCAGCGCAGCACCCGTGAGCGTGGCCGCGTCTGTCGGCGTCACGTCGTAGAGAAACGCACCTACGAGGCGTACCGAGGCCAGCGTCAGCGGCACGCCAATGACGATGCCGAGGAGCACCATCCCACCCGCCTCCGCCGCTACCATGCGGAGCACGCCCTCGCGCGATCCGCCTAACGCGATCCGGACCCCGATCTCGTCCCGCCGCCGGGTCACGCCATACGAGATCACGCCGTACAGCCCGATGAGCGCCAGCAGCAGGGCGAGGCCCCCGAAGAAGCTCGACAACAGCGCCAGCGTCCGGGGACGTGCCAGCGAGGCGGCGACCTGGTTGTCGAGCGTCACGACCTCCAGCATGATGCCCGGGTTGACCTCGGTGAGCGCGCGGGTCACCGCCGGCACCAGCGCCGCAGGTGCTCCACCGGTCCGCAGCGCGAGGTTGACCTCCGGCCCCCAGAGCTGTTCCTGGTCCAGCGGGAGGTAGGCACCCGGTCGCAGCTCCTCGTTGAGCGCCCCGTACTTCGCGTCCTCCACCACGCCCACGATCGTGATCGCCGGCCCCTGCGTGCCGTGCAGGTCCGCGCGCATGACCTTGCCGACGGGACTGACCTCGCCGAAGAAGCGCCGGGCCATCGACTCGTTGACCAGCGCGACCTTCTGCCCGCCGCGGCGATCCAGTGGCGTGAGGTCCCGGCCCGCGATGAGCCGCGTCTGGAAGGTGTCGAGGTAGCCATCGCTGACGGCGTTGAACCAGACCAACGCGTCGCGCTCGCTCTTCGGCACGAAGCCGTCGACCTGCATGAAGTCGTTCCAGAACGACCCGCTAATCGGCGTCACCAGGGACGCGCTCGCCGACTGCACGCCCGGCAGGGCGCGAACCCGCTCGAGCAGTTCACGCGGGAATGCCGCCTGTCGCGTGGAATCGAGGCCGATGCTCGACCAGCTTGCCTTCACCAGCAGGACCCCATCCCGGTTGAAACCCGGGTCGATCGCATTGAGTCGCCGAAAGCTCCCTATGAGGAGTCCCGCGGCCACGACAAGCACGAGCGAGAGCCCGAGCTGCGTCGCGACGACGAGGCGCTGTCCGCGATGGCGCGTGTCGCCAATCGAGCCACGTCCTGCGCCACGCATCGCATTCTGCGGATCGACGCGCCCCGAGCGCCACGCCGGGACCAACCCGAAGAGGACGCCCGTCGCGATGGCGACGAGCATGGTGAATCCGAGCACCCGCGGGTCGAGCGAGAGGTCGAGCGACACCGGGTTCCTCCCCAGCGACATGAGCGCGACGATGAGACCGGTCGCCCAGCGCGCGAACAGGAGCCCGACCGCGGCGCCGAGGATCGACAACAGCACGCTTTCCGTGAGCACTTGTCGCATGAGCCGGCCGCGGCCGGAGCCCAGCGCGAGTCGCACGGCCAGCTCGTGCTCGCGCGTCGCGGAGCGCGCCAGCAACAGCTGCGCCACGTTGCCGCAGGCAATGAGCAGCACGACGCCCACGACCACGAGCAGGATGTACAGGGCATCGCGGTACTGGCCGCGCAGCGACGACAGCCCGCCGGCGGCAGGGCGAATCGTCAGGCCAAGGGTGCGGAACTCGTCCTGCTCGGCGGCCGTCCAGTGCTCCGGCACCACCGGCTCGTAGACGCTCCGGGCAATCGTCGCGAGCCCCGTGCGCGCCTGCTCGAACGACGCACCAGGCTTCAGTCGCCCGAGGATGTTGAGGTACCAGGAGCTGCGGCCGTCGAGCATGCCGCGTCGCCCGAGGATGTCCGCCGTGCAGAGCGGCACGAAGACGCTGTGCGAGCGGCCGACCTGCGCCCCGGAGAATCCCGCCGCCGAGACGCCGACGATCTCGAAGGGGTTGCCGTCGAGGGATATCGTGCGACCGATGACATCCGGCGCGCCACCGTATTCCGACTGCCAGAAGCCATCGCTGAGCACGGCGGCGCCGGCGCAGCCGCGTACGTCGTCCGCCGGGGTGAGCAGCCGTCCGTGCGCAGGTCGCACGCCGAGCACGTTGAAGAAGTCGCCGGTGACCCACGCGCCCGGCACCCGCCTCACGACGCCGCCGGTGGACAGGTTGAACGTCCTGTCCGAGTAGGCGAGCACGCCGTCGAGGCTCTGCTGCTGGTCGCGCAGCGACTCCCAGATCGGGTTCGTGAACGTCCCGCTGCTGTCGCGCGTGATCACCTGGACGAGCGACTGCGCGTCGCGCACCGGGAGCGAGCGGAGCATCACCGCGTTGATCAGGCTGTAGATCGCTGTATTGGCGCCGATGCCGAGCGCGAGCGACAGGACGATCACGCTGGTGAAACCGGGTCGGGCCGCGAGCCCGCGCACCGCATAACGAACGTCCGACTGGAAGTGGTCGAGCCACGTCGGCAGATCCACGTCGCGCACGCGTTCCTTCAGGACCTGGTGATGCCCGAACCGGCGCCGCGCCTCGCGGCGGGCGTCGTCCTCGCTCATGCCACTGGACACCAGCTCGTCGACGAGTTCATGCACGTGGAAGTGCATCTCGCGGTCGATGTCGCGCCCCAGGCGATTCGGGCGAACGAGGTTGGCAATTCGGCGGAGCCAGGTCATGACCGGAGCGGGAAGGCGGGAGGGGAGAGGGCGCGTCAAGCGTACCGCAGGACGCGCTGGACACCATCAGTGAGCCGGGCCCAGGACTGCTCCTCACGGGCGAGCTGCGCGCGGCCGGCGCGCGTGATGCTGTAGAACCTGGCCTCGCGCTGCTTTTCGGTGACGCCCCAGTCGGCCTTCAACCATCCCTCCTGCTCCATGCGGTGCAGCGCCGGGTAGAGCGATCCCTCCTCGACGCGGAGCAGGTCGGAGGAGCATTGGTGAATGGCCGTGCTGATCGCGTAGCCGTGCAGCGGCCCGCGGGCGGCGACCATCTTCAGCACGAGGAGGCTGAGGGTGCCCTGAAGAATGTCGTTACGGAGTCTTGGCATGGTCCTGACCGGGGATACTAAGCTAGCTATGTGACAACCCTGCCGGCCAGAGGGTTGCGTCTGTCGGTGCGGTGGAACGCCGGCACCGCCGCGCGCCCCTGCCGAAGACGATGATTGAACCAGGTGCACCCGGGCCGCGACTACTCTACTCGAGGGCGTCCCAATCAGGAGGGCATGCAACGTGATCCGGGTTGAGAATCTCACATACACATACCCCGGTGCATCCAGCCCTGCGGTTGCCGGTACCAGCTTCAGCGTATGTCCCGGTGAGATCTTCGGACTCCTGGGCCCCTCGGGTGCGGGGAAGAGCACAACTCAGCGGGTGCTCACGCGACAGAACCGACGCTTCCTTGGCACGGTGGAGGTACTGTCCAAACCGCTGGACCGCTGGGATCACTCCTTCTATGAGCACATCGGCGTGGGCTTCGAGTTGCCCAACCACTACGTCAAGCTCACCGGGCGCGAGAATCTGGCATTCTTCGCATCGCTCTACGACGGCCCCACGCGCGACATCGACGATCTCCTGGAGAGGGTGGGTCTCGCGGGGGCCGCCGACGAACGCGTGGCCGAGTACTCGAAGGGGATGAAGATGCGCCTCAACTTCGTCCGGGCGCTTATCAATGACCCGATGGTGTTGTTCCTCGATGAGCCGACGGCAGGGCTCGATCCCGTCAACGCCTCCGTGCTCAAGGACATGATCCGCGCGGAGCGAGTCAGGGGCAGGACCATTCTCCTCACCACCCACAACATGGCCGACGTCGAGGAGCTGTGTGACCGCGTCGGGTTCCTCGTCGCCGGGGAGATGCGAGTGATCGACGCGCCTCAGGAGCTCAAGGCGCGCTATGGGCGGCGAAGTGTGCGCGTAGAGTACGTGGATGCGTCCGGGCCGGTGGCAACGGTCGAGTTTCCCCTCGACGGCCTCGGCCGGAACCCGGCCTTCATCCGCCTTCTGGAGGAACGACAGGTCCGCTCGATCCACAGCCAGGAGGCAGGCCTCAACGAAGTCTTCAGGCACGTCACCGGCGTCGGCCTCACCGGTGGCACGGAATAATGCACGGCTTCGCCAGGGCCCTCGGGCTGGAACTGACGTTGCAGCGGCGCTCCTTCATGTACCCGGCGACCGTCGTGAGCACGGCCTTGATCTGTGCCCTTGTGCTGCTCCTCCCCTCGCAGCCCGTGCCACCACGTCTCGCGGCCTTCTTCGTCTTCATGGACCCCGCGATCATCGGCCTGAGCTTCGTCGGCGCCTCGGTCCTGCTGGAGAAGGCTCAGGGCACCCTCGCTGCGTTGGGTGTCACGCCGCTTCGGCCTGCGGCGTACGTGGGAGCAAAGGCGGTCTCCCTCACACTGGTCACGTTCGGATCGGGCCTGGTCGTCGCGTACGTCGCAACCCGGGGGGCGGTCGACTTGGCCCGGCAACTCGTTGCCTTGTCACTCTGCAGCGCTGTCGCAGTCCTCATCGGGCTCGTCTCGGTAGCACGCACAGCCTCCATGAACCAGCTCGTGGTCATCCTGCTCTGGGTCTCCACGGTGCTCTACCTTCCGCTGCTCAGCCACTTCGGCACGCTCCCGAGGGGGGCGGAGGCGATCCTCGCTGTCATTCCGTCCTACGCCATGCTTGTCGTTCTCACGGCAGCAGTGGATCCGGCATCGGTGTCAGCCGCTGCGCAGGTTGCCTCGACGCTCTATCTGGGAGTGTGGGTCTGGGGTGGGTGGCGTTGGACACTACGGGAGTTCGAGAAGGTGATCGTCACGGAGGGAAGGTGAGGATCATACGCGCCATTCCCAGCATCGTCCTGCACGATCTGCGGGGGGTGCGCCGCGACCACGTCGCGCTCGCCACCGTGTTGCTTTCTGTTCTCGGGGCCGCCGGGGTTTCCCTGGTCGGAGTTTTCCAGCAAAGTCTGCCCGGTTGGTCAGAGTGGTTGCCCTTCGTCCTGGCGGTTTCGTTGCTGGGCGGACCCGGCGGCTTCGGCTTTCTCTTCGGCCTCCTGATGGTGGAGGAGAATGACACCGGCGTGAGAGATGCCCTGGCGGTCACGCCAGTCCCACCCACGCTGTTCCTGCTGGTGAGAACCATGGCGGCCACTGTGTGGATGGCCCTTTGGCCTTTGGCATCCGTCTACCTCATGAACTGGACCTGGCGTGCCGTCAACCTCTCCCTGGCTCAATGGTTGGCCGTGGTGATCCCCCTGGCGCTTCTCACGCCGTCATTTGCGCTGCTGATACCCACGGTGGCCAGGGACAAGGTAGGAGCCCTCGCCATCTTCAAGGGCCTTTCCTTCATCGCACTTATCCCGCTGGTGTTGCTGTGGGTTCCGGCAGACGCGTCGTACCGCGTTTCCCTGCTCCTCTCACCTACCGGCTGGACTGTCGAGGCATACGGAGCCTTCCTGGCCGACCGTCCGGCGTCCGGGCTGCGTTGGGCGGGCGGAGCGACGATGTACGCGGTGGTGCTACTGGCTACCGTGGTGCACTGCTTCCGGAGGAAGATCTATCGCCTGCACCAGTGATTCCGGCCGCGTCGTTTCCCCAGCGCGCGAATCGCGAGCGTCCGGCACCGTCCTGGACGAGTACCTGGTAGTGAAGAGCCAGATGGGCGACGTGGAGGCGTTCGCCCGTCTGGTGCGTCGCTGGCACGCCAGGCTTCTGCGACACGCCCGCTACTTCACGCGGGACACCGAGGCCGCCCAGGACGTGGCGCAGGATACCTGGATGGCCATCGTGCGGGGCATCCGCGCGCTCCATGACCCGGCACACTTTCGGGCCTGGGCATTTCACATCGTGGCGAACAAGGCGCGCGACTGGGTACGCCGGGAGCAGGCTCGGCGAAGAGCCACGCGGCAGGTGGAAGCGGAACCGACGTCCGATGGAGGCACGTTGTCCGGCGAAATCGAGCGGGTCCGTGCGGGCCTTACGGAGCTGGAACCCGGCCAGCGATGCATTCTCACCTGGTTCTATCTGGAGGAAATGAGCCTCGCAGACATCGCCGAGGCGCTGGAGATCCCCGTGGGTACCGTGAAGTCTCGACTCTTCCACGCCAGGAACGCGCTGAGAGCGCGCCTGAAGGAGACATGATGTCCCTTTCCGACGACGACACCGACAAGGTCATTCGTGCGGCACTTGAGCAGGAGGAGTCAGAGACGCCTCGGGACCTCGAGGACCCGTCCATGGCGGAGCTGCTCACGGAGACCTTCCGGGGCCGGCACCGGCGAGTCGCGATGGGAGGCGCCGCTCTGAATCTGCTGCTGTTCGTGGCCGCGGTGTCCAGCGCGATCCAGTTCTTCCGGGCGCCGGACGTGAGGGAGATGCTTCTGTGGAGCGGCGCCACGTTCCTTTGCTTCGGGCTGGTGTTGGCAATCAAGGTCTGGTACTGGCTGGAGATGGTGCGCCTTGCCATCACCCGGGACGTGAAACGGCTGGAATTGCAGGTATCGCGCCTGGCCGAGATCATTGGGGAGGGCCAGAGTCAGTGAGTTGCAGGTTCGTCAGCCTCGAATGCAGTCGGTGCCGCAACCACCGTCGCGACTCGTCCGTTCATCCTCGGCCTCGACGTCACGTGGATTCCACGCCTGGCTGCCCTATCGCACGGTGAGTACCACGATCCGCTTCGGATCGAGCCGGTGAATCACCCGGTGATCCCCGTACTGCAACTGGCGAAGGTCCGGGCGGTCAGCCTCAGGGACTTTCCGACCGCGTCGCGGATGCAGGGCAAGGCTCGCGCCGGCTGCGGAGGTTCCTGCACCCACCGAACGGCGGCCTCCGTGTGGTCCGCGGCGAGCTATTTCGCCATTTCCACCGCTCGCTCCACCGCACGCGGCGCCCACACCACCCTCACTATCGGAGCTGTGCGAGAACCGATGCTTGGGCTTCGTGTGCGACAGTGCGCGGCCGGCCTCGACTTCACCTTCAGCCCCGCCCGACGAGCGTCATGAACGGGCTTCGCACGGCATCACGCAGAGCTCACGTGCGCAATACTGCACTCTGAAGGCGTAGAAATCGACGTACCAGACCTTCTCGCTCATCAGTCCCGGTGGCGGATGCCAGTGCGCGGTGGATAGTGTCTGCACGCTCCTCATGGCGTCGCGGATCGGGAACGGTCCCGGCCGCGGAGATCCGCGCGGTGAGCTGCGTCTCCACCCGCCCCGGGTTGCGCGGCTGCGGACGATAGCTCCATCGTGGTGCGGGACGTACTGCCGCATGAGATCGGGAGGGACCAATGCGCTTCATGGAGTATCTCGAGAGTCTGAGGCAGGACCTCCGCTACGCCGCGCGTGGGCTCGCTCGCCGGCCCGGATTCACCGCCGTCGCCGTGATCACGCTCGCCATCGGCATCGGCGGGACAACATCGATCTTCAGCGCCGTGAACGCGCTTTTGTGGCGCCGCCTGCCGTACGCGGGGCCGGATCAACTCATGTCGGTCTCCCTCACCATGCCGGCCATGGACGGGCTTCGAGCCCGGGATGACATGGTGTGGTCATACGCCAAGTACAGAGTATTTCGCGACGCGCAGTCTACCTTCTCCGACCTGTCGCCGTACACGCCGCGGCGATTCACCATCACGAGTGGCGATGTCGAGCTGGTTGAGGGTGAGTTCGTCGGCGCGCGTTACCTCCGCACACTCGGTCTTGCAACCGTGCAAGGTCGTGATTTCGATCCAGGCATCGACGCGCACGCCGGCGCCGAACGCCAGGCAATCATCTCGCACGGGCTGTGGCGGCGGCGGTACAGCGGCGATCCGGGCATAGTTGGCAGGACCATGGACCTGGATCGCAACCCATACGTAGTGGTCGGCGTCGCGCCCGCGGGCTTTCGCGGGCTCACTGGACAGGGAGAGGTATTCGTTCCTATCACGACCCGTCCCGCCGACGATCTGAGCGAGAATCAAGCGCAGAGTCACGAGTTCTACCTGGTAGCGCGGCGAAAGCCGGACGTCAGCGTGGCCGCCGCGGTCACTGCGGTCACGCTCCTCGGAGCACGTGTGCACAGCGCGTTCAACGATCCACAAATGGGTGGCGGCTCGTGGGGCGCGACGGCCCGCCCGCTCAGCGACATTCGCGCGTCCCCACTCATTCGCCGATCGCTGTTGGTGGCGTTTGGCGCCGTAGGTCTCGTGCTGCTCATTGCCTGCGTCAATGTCGCCAATCTCCTGTTGGGGCGCGCCAGCATGCGCCGTCGCGAAATTGCCGTGCGCGTCGCCCTCGGAGCACCGCGCCCGCGTCTCATTCGCCTGCTGCTCACGGAGAGTGTGTTGCTCGCCGCGCTCGGGGGCCTTGCGGGAGTCGCCGTTGCCTGGACCGGCGCGCGCACCCTCAGCGCCGTCGATCCGGACACGCTGGTACCGAGGGGTAACGACACGTTGAACGGCCTCGGCGCCGTGACGTTTTCGGGGGTCCACCTCGACTGGGCCGCCCTGACGTTCAGCGTGTCGATCACATTGCTCGTGGGCATCGTGTTCGGGCTCGTCCCTGCGCTGCGTGGGACGGCATCGTCATTGGCAGACCCGATGAGGCTCACCGTTGGTGACCGCGACGTGCGCCAGGGCGCCACTGGCGGGCGACGGATGCTCGTCGTCGTCGAGGTTGCACTGGCGATGATCCTGCTTGCCGGAGCAGGGCTCCTGATGCGCAGCTTTGGCAAGCTGATGGCCATCGACGCCGGATTCGACGCCGAGCACGTGCTGACGCTGCGCCTCGCGATTCCTCCGGACAGATCGGCGGAAGCCTCGATGCCCGCGTTCTATTCCGAGGTGGTTGATCGACTGCGAGCGCTCCCGGGAGTCGTGGATGCATCGCTCAACAGTTGTCCCCCGCTCAGCGGCGGGTGCTATCGCACGCGTCTCGAATTCACCGACCGGCCCCGGTCGGATGCCGCTCGACTTCCGAGCGTTCGCGTGAGTTGGGCAACGCCGACCTGGTTTGCCACGATGCGTGTCCCGCTCGAGCGCGGACGCCTCTTCGGGGACACGGATCGACCTGGCGCGCCGAAGGTGGTAGTGGTCAACGACGCCGCAGCGCGCGTTTTCTGGCCTGGCGAGAACCCGCTCGGCAAGCGCGCAGGTGTGGGTCAGGATCCGGTCGAGGACGCAGCGGAGGTAGTAGGCATCGTCGGCGGTGTGCGGCAGTTTCTCGACTCACTTCCGCAGCCCGAGGTCTATCTCCCATATGCGCAGTCTCCGGGCGAGCAGATGACGATTTTCGTACGCGCGGAAGGAGCCCCGCACGCGCTCGTCGCAAATGTGCGCCGCACAATTCACGAGCTGGCGCCGCGGTATCCTGCATACGACGTCCAATCAATGAAAGCTCGAGCTGCTGGCGCCACGGCTCAGACGCGGTTCAGCACGGTTCTTCTCGGTCTCTTTGCAGCGACGGCGCTCTCGCTTGCCGTTGTCGGCATCTACGGTGTGATGGCACTCGCGGTCACAGCACGAACGCGCGAAATAGGCATTCGCATCGCGCTTGGTGCGGATCAGTACAGCGTGGGGCGTCAGGTGGTATACGAAGGACTCGCGCTCGTGTCGATCGGTGTGATACTCGGTCTGGCCGGCGCGTTCGCGTGCACGCGCGTCCTGCAGACGTTGCTCTTCGATCTCTCACCAACGGACCCGGTCACGTATCTCGCAATTATGGCGCTCCTGGGCCTGGCGGCTGTCGTCGCGAGCTGGGTCCCTGCGCGGCGGGCGTCAGGCGTTGATCCAGTCGTGGCGCTGCGGACTGACTGATCGGCGCCGAACTTCTGGACCTGACCCCTGGTGGACCTGATCGAATCAAGGCTGTACTCCCTTTCCAACGCTGCGCGGGAATGCACAACGTCCGCAAAGACAAAAGCCATCGATTCCTTCACCAACCGCAGGACGAACCATTGCGCGCCTGCTCCCGAACGGTCGTTGCACGTGACAAAGGAAGCAAGGATTTGCGCGCGGCTTCGCCGAGCGCTCGTGTTCGCTTCCTTTGCAGGTGAACGTGGCGCTGGGCGGACAAGCTTAGCAAGGATCCCGAATCGTGAAGACCTTTGTCGCTCAGACTGCTGGCCAGTGGCGCAAATGGCTCGACGAGCACCACGACTCCGAGGCTGAAGTGTGGCTGATCTTCCACAAGCTACACACTGGCATGGCATCGATTTCCTACCTGGACGCACTCGATGAGGCGCTGTGCTTTGGTTGGGTGGATAGTTTGGTCAAGCGCCTGGATGACTCACGCTATGCGCGTAGGTTCACGCCGCGCAAGGCGGATAGCCGATGGTCGGCAATTAACCGGAAGCGCTATGCGGCCTTGAAAGCCAAAGGCAGGTTGAAGCCCGGTGGGATCAAACGCGCACCGACGGACCGCAGCTATGGTCCGCGACCGCCACGGTTCCAAATGCCCGCAACGGTTCCTCGACACATCCAAGCAGCGTTAAAGAAACATCCGGCGGCATGGCGGTACTTCGAGGGGCTTGCGCCCTCACATCGTCGACGGTATGTCGGCTGGATCGAGTCCGCCAAGCGCGAGGAGACGAAGGCCAGGCGTCTGAAAGAGGCGATTCGTCTCCTCATGACTGGCAAGCCACTGGGACTCAAGTAGACAGCCACCCAACGAAGTAGAAAGTCGTGCTGCGCGAAGCCGCGGGCACAATCTGGTGTTCAAACTCGATCCGCCGGTGCGTGCGCGCCGAGGGGCCGACCTTCCTGGCGTTTCAACGAAGGCGAGGCGATGCCGGAGGCTCCGACCGGGCCGCAGCGGCCGCGTGGAGAGGACGGATCAGGCGCGCCAATCCACACTCGCTGGTCGGGATCACGCCGTGTTGGCGGGCGCGCGACGGTGGATCGAGCCATGCAGCTATCCGTCCGGCACTTGAGGGTGCAGCAAGGCTGGATGCCTGAGTGCGGGGCACGGTCGCTGCGGTGCGATCGAGGGCCTGGGGCCGCTCGCTGCGCTCGCGATGATGTGACCCTCGCAGCAGAAGCCGCCGGTTAGGCATCACACATGCATCCCGCTCGGCGCCGGTTCGCTACGCCGCAGCGGGCGGTCCGAACCAGGTGGTTAGCGCGTCGACGAGCCCCACCTGGGTCAGGCCTCCCACCCAGGCCACATATCCGTCGGGCCGAATCAATACGGCGGTGGGAGCAGGGACCGCTCCCAATACCGGAAGCTCCCATATGCCGGCGTACTCCGCGTCGATTGACCGCACCCGATCTGCCCACGGAGTGATGTCAGGGCCGCCGGGCTCACCGAGGTTGAGTAGCACCGGCCGGGCATCGTGCAGGAGGGTGAAGACCCGCAGCTGGCCGTTGGGGGTGACCACGTCGAGATCGGGCATGCGGCGTCCGAGCAGCGGGTGTCCCTCGCCCAGGTCGTAATGAATGTCCAGGCCGGACATCATCGCAGCGAATCGTTTACGCGGCTCGTCCATGCTCAGCAGCTCTGACACGGTGTCGCGCAACGCCTCGATGCGATCGTCGACGCGCATGAGCGCTACTTGTGCCATCGTGTTGCGCAGCACGCGGGCAGCGACAGGATGGCGCTCGGCGTGGTACGTATCGAGCAGGCTCTCCGGCGATGTCCCTCTGACCACCTGGGCCAGCTTCCATCCCAGATTCACCGCATCCTGCACACCGGTGTTGAGGCCCTGTCCACCGACCGGGGAATGCACGTGCGCCGCGTCGCCCGCCAACAGGACACGTCCCTCGCGGTAGGCCGCGGCCTGCCGGGTCATGTCGGTGAACCTGGAGATCCAGGTGGGACTGTGGATCCCGTAATCGGTCCCGTATACGGCGATGAGTGCCTCGCTGAGATCGCGCAGGGTGGGTTTGGTCGTGGGTCCGACGTGCTCTTCCGTCACCATGACCCGTACCGGCCCGCCATCCTTGAAGACCACTTCGCCGTCGCGGATCTCGTACTCCTCCTTGCCGAAGGCATGGACGCCAAATGCATTGCGATGGATGCCCAATTTCGGCTTCTCGGTCATCTCGACTTCAGCGATCAGGCTGCTGATCGTCGGGTCCCACCCGGGGAACTCGATGCCGGCCGCCTTACGGACCAGGCTGCGTCCTCCGTCGCTCCCGACGAGGTATCGCGCCCGTAGCGACCGGCCATCGGACAGCTGGACGTCGACGCCGGCGTCGTCCTGCGCGAAACCGGTGACCTCGATGGCGTAGTGGATCGGCACCCTCAGCTCGCCGACCCAGCCGGCCAGTATGCGCTCGATGTGGTTCTGCCACAGCCCGAGACCGTAGTTGTGCCGGGTGGGAAGGTCGCTGATGTCCAGACGGACGCTGGCGAACCCCGCGACCTGCGCCACCTGCCCCTCCGAGAGAAACCGATCGGCGATTCCACGCTGATCGAGGACCTCGATGGTGCGCGAGTGCAGACCGCCTGCGCGCGAGCCGGCGAGGTCCTGGCTGGCGCGCCGCTCGACAACCCCGACGTCGACTCCCGCCAACGCCAGCTCGCACGCCAGCATCAGCCCTGTCGAACCTCCTCCGGCTATCACCACCGCATGTTCGGTCATCGCAACTCCTGGTTCAGAATGAGCGCGAAGTTTGAACTCGCACCGGGGTCTTGCCGCAAGCCTCGGGGTGCGTGATAATGTCAATAGGCGACAGATGGTAGCATGGCGACGCCAGACTGGCTCCTGGTCCGTTCTCCGGTCACGTACTCGCAGAATGCGCCGCCCTGAGGTCGAGGCCGGGCCGAACCGGCCTTCCTCCAACTCGTCCCCGGAATGTGGCGGGTCCCGCTCACCGGCCTCACATTGCGACGCTGGCTGCCTAATGCGTCCTCACCCCGTCTGTGAAGCCTGCCGATGAAACGGGTCCTCCTCCTTGCTGCGCTGGTAGTCCCTCTTGTCGCCGGCGCTCAAAATTCCGGAGGTCGGTTCGACCTCAGCATTCCCAGCATCATGCGCGGGCCGGAGCTGTACGGTCGGGCTCCGTCCAACCCGCGCTACACGCCTGACGGCCAGTGGATCTACTTCAACTGGCTGCCGCCAGGCAGCGGCTGGCGCGAAACCATGAAGCCGTACCGGGCGCATGCCCTGGCGGGCGCCCGGCCCGAGCGGGTGACCGAAGCACACATGGACTCCGTGGGCCCGTCGCTCGCGGGCGGAAGCGAGTCTGCCGACCGGGCGCGCCGCGTGGTTTCG
>DASWGU010000181.1:0-5414 GCA_036393555.1 Gemmatimonadaceae bacterium | reverse complement strand
TGTTCCACGCCGAACGAGGGCACCGCGACGGTCCCGGCCTGAACGCCTACGCGACGCTCCCGTTAGGTCGCCATGGCAAGCCGCTGGATGTGCCGGGCTGAAACCTGACCGGCTACCGCCCGCGTCCCCGGGCGGGCGTGCGCAAGATCCTGCGCCCCGCCATGTCGTAACGGTCGCCCGGTGCCAGCACGAAATAGGGCTTCTCCCATGGCTGGTACGCGCGCGTGTTGTCGTGAACGGCCACCATCCACTTGCCGATCACCTCGAACTGATCGCGGGTGACGACGATAGCGGTGCCTTCGGACAATCCGAGACCGAGGAGATCGGATCGCTGCGAGATGAGCGGCATGATGTCGTCCCAGCGATTCCGGGTGTTGATGTGCTGGTCAATGGCGCTGCGTCGGAGGAACTCGAACCCCAGTTGATGATTCTTCTCCTCGGTCATCACGATCTGGGGGCCGCGCGTGTCACCCCGCACCAGGTACGAACCCTGGATCGTCGCGCCGGCCGAACTGCCCCCGATCACGCCACCCCGAGCCAGAACCTTGTGGAACTCGGCGTACGTCCTCGTGCCCGCATACGAGTCGACGATGTTCCACTGGCGTCCCCCATTGAACCAGACACCCGTGGCCGTGCGAAGGTCGTTCACGAACGCTTCGGTGTTGGCAACAGCCGGTTCGTGTGTGTGCAGCATGGTCACGTGCCGGACACCTCGCGCTTTCCACGATCGCAGAACCGCCTCCGCATCGTACGCGCGCACCTGACCACTGTCGGTCCGGTTTCCACCGGCGGTGGGAACGATGACAAATCGCCCCGTGTCCTTGCCGCCACCGAGTTCGATGAACCGCTCGTAGATACCCGTCCCGTCGAGCTGCCCTCCACCGGCAATCACCAGCGTTCCGGTGGCCGGTCCGTATTCGGCGGCCGACTGCGCTCCCGCGCGGCTGGGGTATGCGGTTACGAAGAGGAGAGCCAGCAGGAACGGGCCTGACAAGCGGCGTGTCATCGGTAGGCTCCGGATCGGGATCCCAGGGCGAGGTCCAGGGCGGCAACGATTGCCAAATTGCCAGAGGGTCAGTCCGCCCGCAACACGCGACTGGGGTCTGCGCGGAAGGCCGTGCGGCCGGCGGCAGTTCGTGCTTCCGGATCCAGGTATGGATCGGACACGGTGACCCCGGCAGCTGGTCGGGTGGCGCTGTCGCACCCGAGCCGTTGGCTGATCGTTGTGTTCCGGTGTAATCTCCCACACGCGCGGCTCGCGTCAGACGGCGACCGACGGCGTGCAGCGTCAACGTCCCGGTCACTCGCCTTTGTGGGGATCACCCGTTCCAGCACCCGGCTTTCCGGCCACCCATGCCGATAACTCACCACCCGTTCAACATCGAGATCGGCCCAGTCGAACTGACCGGGTTCGGAATCGCCGTGCTGGCCGGCTTCGTGATCGCACAGATCATCGGGACCAACGAGTTGATGCGGCGGGGACATAAGACAGCCGCCGAGGCGATGCCCGACTTCGTCCTCGCCGCGGTGGTCGGGACGCTGATAGGGGGCAAGGGATACTATGCGTTTCTCGTTGCCGGCGACTGGCGCGAACTCTTCAGCCGCGCGGGGTTCGTCTTCTTCGGCGGGTTCATCGGCGCAGTAGCCTTCTGCTGGATCGTTGCGCACCGGAAGCGACTCCCCTTCCTGAGATTCGCGGACATGGGCGCCATCTGCATCGCCGCCGGTTACTCCGTGGGTCGGACCGGGTGTTGGGCGGTCGGCGACGACTACGGGCGCCCGTGGGACGGTCCGCTGGCGGTTCGTTTCCCGGAGGGGGTTCCGCCGTCCACCGCCGCGTGGATGAACCAGACGTTCGGCACGCCAATCCCCGAGGGTGTGTCCCCGGGCACGGTCCTGTCCGTGCATCCCACGCAGCTGTACGAGACCACGCTCGCGTTCTTCATGTTCCTGCTGCTGTGGCGTTTCCGGAATCACCGGCACGCCGAGGGCTGGCTGTTCGGGATGTACCTGGTTCTCGCCGGGGCGGAGCGGTTCTTCATCGAGTTCTTCCGGGCGAAGGATGATCGGGGCTTCATGGGGCTGACCCTGGCGCAGGGCATTGCCGTTGCGCTGGTGATCGCTGGCATCGTCGTCATGCAGCGCCTGCGGACCGTGGGACCTGGCAAGCCAGGAATACTGGCGGCCGCCTGAGTCGGCCAACGGGCCTGTCGCGATCGTTTCTCGTCCTCCACGCGGTTCCGCTCAAGCATCTTCACTCATTCAGTACCGCTCAGTGCCTGCCGACGCGCTTTCTCCCGGAATCAGCCCGTATCTCGACTCGCTCGTGCCGCCACGCGCGTCCGAGCTTCAGGCCATGGAGACCATCGCCGCGCGGACGGACTTCCCCATCATCGGTCCCGCCGCCGGCCACTTCTGCTACCTGGTGACGCGCCTGAGCGGTGCGCGTCGCGTCTTCGAGCTGGGCTCCGGTTTCGGATACTCGACCGCCTGGTTCGCGCGAGGCGTGCTGGAGAACGGCGGTGGCGTGGTGCATCACGTCGTATGGGACGCGGAGCTGTCCGCGAAGGCGCGCAAGCATCTGCGGGCGCTCGAGCTGGATCACCTGGTCGAGTTCCACGTGGGCGAAGCGGTGGAGATGTTACAGCAGATGCCGGGTCCGTTCGATCTCATCTTCAATGACATCGACAAGACCGGCTATCCCGCTTCCCTCCCGGTGATCGCGGACCGGCTCCGTGATGGCGGCCTGCTGATCACCGACAACCTGCTCTGGCACGGCCGTATACTGGACGCGTCCGATCAGAGCCCCGACACCCTGGGCGTGCGCGAATTGACGCGGCTGGTGACGTCCGATCCGCGCTGGACCGCGAGCATCGTCCCGATCCGTGACGGTCTCCTGGTCGCGCGCCGCTCCGCTCCGGGCGCCTGACGCTCGTCAGGCGGCCGGTCCGTCGGACACACCGGGTTGTCCCGCCCCGACTCAGACCGTGGCGGCGAAGTGCAGCACCTGCGCCCCCGCCAGACGCTCGTAGTCGCGCATGCTCAGCCGGATCAGCTCCCGGAAGTTCCCCGCATTGAACGCGATGGAATCCTGCTCGGTGAGCACGTCGGCCACGAATACGGGCAGCCCGTACAGTCCGCCAAATGGCGGCATCGCCCCGAGCTCGCAGTCGGGGAAGAGGTCGCGGAACTCGCGTTCCGTCGCCAGTTCCACCCGGTCGGCGCCCAGCGCGTCACGCAGCAGGTCGATGTCAACGAGGTTGGGCCCGGGCAGGACCGCCATGATCATTCGGCCGTCCGCCTTGAGCATGACCGACTTGGCGAGTTCCTTGCCCGGAACGTGGGCCGAAGCCGCGATGGTCTGGGCGGTGTGCGACGGCGAGTGCGTAATGGTGATGTACCGGACGTTGTTGCGGTCCAGGAATTCCTTCAGCTGGGCAACGGGCATGATCGACCTCGCAGTCTGCGTGCCGGCCCGCCTCTGACGCGCCCTCGCGCGCAGAAGGCCGGCGAAGTCACCGAAGACCTCGTCTCGCGCCGCGTCTGATGCGTGCTGTCCTCCAGGCTCATGCGACCTGATGGTTGGCTTACCCGGCAATGAGAAGCGCCGGAGCAGACCTCGCCCCGGCGCTCCCTGCGCCGTCCCCGGAGGATCGTGTCGGCATCGCCGCGGGAGCTCATTTCAGGCTCCCGATTTCCGGGCCGGCGCCCGGCACGGGGCAGGCCCTCACCCTCGGCCGGTGCAACCCGCTCGGTGGCGGGAAGATGCAGCGGGTCAACGCGCGCGACGTCTTTCGCGCTTCGCTCCACTCGCCAGGAGAATCGGGAGCATTCTGCCCGATCCGCTTGGGACGCCGTGTCGAGCGTCGCCCTCGCTCTGCATCTGTACTATGGGACGCGTCGTCGCGGAGCGCAATGCGAGAAAAACCGACGCCTCGACGGCACCGGCCCTCTTGACCGGACTGGTCTAATCAGACGACCGCGACAGCGGTGCCGTCGACGCCGTCAGTCTGGTCTGGAAACGCCGGACTCGTCGCATCGTCGCCGCGGGTTGCACGATCGGAGAGCGGGCGTGGAGAGCACGAATGCGAGTGACCACTCATCCGAAACAGTCCCCGGTAACCTCCACTCCTCACTCCTCACTCCTCACTCCTCACTCCTCACTCCTCACTCCTCACTCCTCACTCTTCACTCCTCACTCCTCACTCCTCACTCCTCACTCCCCTCTTCCATTGCCCGTCTCCCATCTTTCCGGTGTGCTGCGCCACCTCACGTTCCGCAAGCGGCTCCTGCTCATCCTGGCTGCCCTCGCGCTGGTCCCGTCGATCGCGATCACGCTCGCCTGGTCCGTCGGTGTGGGAACCACCTTGCCGAGGATCAGCGACGCTGCGGCGTGGGAGCGGATGGCCGGTTCCGGGGCGCGCGTCTTCGACAGTTTGCGAGCGGCTGACCTCACGCCGACCCAGCGCGCAGCCCTGCAGGATCATGAGCGCCTCCTGGGCGAGTCGCTCACGCAGGCGAACCGGCTGCGGTTCGTCGTGCAGAACTCCATCCCGATTCTGGTCCTCGGCGCGCTGGCCGGGTTGATCGTACTGGGCGTGATTGCGTCCCGCATCGCGGGCCATCTCAGCCGTCAGTTGAGCCGGCCGTTGAACGAGCTGGTGGGCTGGACCGACCTGATCGCCCACGATCATCCCCTGCCGGCGGCCAAACCGGTTCGTGGAGCACCCGAATTCGAGACGCTGCGCGCGCGAATGCGCGACATGGCGGATGAACTGGCCAGCGGCCGTGCCCGTGCGCTCGAGGCTGAACGGCTGGAGGCATTCCGCGAAAGCGCGCGCCGTTTCGCGCACGAACTGAAGAACCCGCTCACGCCCATACAGTTCGCCGTCGCTCGACTGGAGCGCGACGCCCAGCCGGCACTGGCCGATGTCGTGGACGTACTGAAAACCGAGACCGGCCGCCTTCACCGGATGGCTCGCGATTTTGCCCAGTTCGGACGCCTGCCTGACGGGCCCGTCTCGGAAGTGGATGTGGGTGAGCTGGTTCGCTACACGTCACGGGCTACGGTCCCTGGCAACATCGAATTGTCGCTGGAAATACCCGACGGCGACGTCACGCTTCAGGGCCGCCATGATGCGCTGCAGCGGGCCGTCGCCAACGTCCTCCTGAACGCCGCGGACGCCTGCGGGGCCGGGGGACGCATCACGGTGGCCGTCGAGCGGACGCGCTGCAATGGCGCCGAGGCAGTAGGGATCAGTGTGCGCGACAGCGGCCCAGGGATCCCTCCGGAACGAATCAAAACGATCTGGGACCCGTATGTCACCAGCAAGCCCGGGGGCACGGGATTGGGCCTGGCTATCGCGCGTCAGGCCATCCTGGCGCATGATGGAAGCGTCCAGGTCGAGAGTCCG
>DASWGU010000180.1:0-6579 GCA_036393555.1 Gemmatimonadaceae bacterium | reverse complement strand
CGACACTGTACGAACAGGTGGTGCCCGAGTGGCTGAACCACGAACAGGTCTTTGGGGCACGCGTCCACGCAGTCACCGCAGGCCGTGCACTTCACGGGATCGACAACGGGAATCCCGTACGCATTCATGCGGATGGCGTCGAAATCGCAGGCGTGGGCACAGTCAGCGAATCCGAGGCAACCCCATGCGCATCCCTTCCCGCCACCCGCCACGGCGGCCGCCGCCGCGCAGGTCTGCAGCCCGCGATACTCCGCGCTCCGCCGCGCTACATCCGTCCCGCCGGCGCAGCGCAACCGGGCGACGCGCTTCACGGCGGTCCCGGCATCGACGCCCAGGTAGGCTGCGACGCTTGCGACGCCCGCCGGGTCCATCACGCTGCACTGGGCCGGCTCGATGGCACCGGCCACCGCCTGTTCGGCGAACGCGCGACACCCTGGCAGGCCGCAGGCGCCGCAGTTGGCGTTGGGCAGCATGCCGGCAACCACGTCGATCCGGGGATCCTCCCAGACCCGCAGTCGATTGCTGGCCAGCGCGATGAAGCCGCCGAACGTGAGTCCAACGCCTCCGAGAATGAGGACGGCAGTGATGATCACGACTGCCTCACGCCGACCCGGTGAGCCCCGACTGCTTCAACAGCCAGGACGTGAGCTGTTCCACGGCATCGTCAGCGTGGGCGCCACCGGCTGCTTCCGTCGGCAGCGGCGCGCCGATTGGCGCGGCCGCGAGCGCCTCGAGCTGTCGCAGGTCCTCCCGCATCTGCCACGTGCTGGCCGAACCAATGGCCTTGCGCGGCACTTCAGGGACTGAACGGATACTCAGGCGCTGCCATGATTCGCGGCCGGCACGCGGATCGTGGAGGAACGTGGCAGCGCCCTCCGGCACCAGCGCCGCAACAGCCGGTCCGTCGGCACCGGCCACCACGTCCAGCTCGGCCGGGTCGGTAGCCTGCAGCACGAGCGTGCCGGGTGTGATCAGCCTGACGAGTGGCGCGGGTGCGCAAGGTGGATCTACGACGAGCACCAGCTTCTCGCGCCCGTCGAGGTACTCGGAGAGCGAGCCGGCCTGCAGGTCGGTTCCGCTGACCCGTATCGCCAGGGGCGGAGCATACCGCCGCTCGCTTCGTGTCCACGCGTCAAAGTCCAGCTGGCCGAAGAGCACATCATGCTCTCCCACCACGAAGCGACCGTCGCGCAGCAGTTCCACGGCGAGCACGGCTCCGAACGCGCGTCCAGCCCGTCCCAGGGCAAGCGCTACCTCTCCCGCCAGGGATCCCCGCCGCGGCACCGTCACGGTGAAGAGGTCGTCACCGCGGGACAGTACCTCGCGCAGGACGGCAACGGCCTGGTCCAGCTGTTCGCGGGTTGCGACCGGCAGCTCGCGCCGCTTGCCGAAGACGGCAGCGAAGCGCGCCGGATCGATCCGTGAATTGGCGAACGGTCCCAGCTCGACGCGCAGCCGGGCATGCTGCTCCTCCGGACCGATGTCCCGGGCAGCCAGGAACGCCTCGGCCTGCTCCAACGCTCCGGAAAGTGCCGTGCGGAAGTCGGCAATGGGACGCGCCAGCGCGGCAAGCGCGGCCACCACGCGGGGGTCAGACAGCATGACGATCGAACTCCGCGTTGAGCAGGGCAAGCCGCTCCTGCCGGGTTCGGGGTGCGACCCGCCGGACATCCTCGTAGCGCAACCGGGTGGCGTCGCGATAGAACAGGCCCAGACGGATTGGCACGTGGTCCTCCGCCAACCGCCGCGCCGCGTGCAGATCGCCGGGATCGTGGTGGATGTGCTGCCGGTAGATTCCCTCGATCTCCGGCACCGTCACGCCATCATCGTGCACCAGCAGCTCCACCAGGGCGGGCTTCTTCACCGCTTCCGCGTAGATGTCGGGCGTGAAGACCGGGCAACGTTGCAGGACGCGGACGAAGGAGAGTCCCCTGTGCCGGTACGCCGCGCGCAGCGTCGCATAGAGGTGCGCCGGAACGAACTCCGCCGTTTGCGCCACGAAGGACGCGTTGGTGACACCCAGCGATACCGTGAGCGGGTTGAGGGAGGGCAGGTACGAGCCCCGCGGCTGCGTATTGCTGGGCAGGCCCTGCGGCGTCGTCGGCGACGTCTGATTCTTGGTCAGGCCGTAAATGCCGTTGTCCAGGAGCATCACGACCAGGTCGGGGTTGTATCGCAGCGCGTGCACCCAGTGCGCCGCCCCGATCGAGCAGCAGTCACCGTCGCCCATGACCACGAAGACGTCCAGTTCCGGCCGGTGAAGCTTGATCCCGGTCGCTACGGGCAGTGCGCGGCCGTGGATGCCGTGGAATCCGTAGGTCTTCAGGTAGTGCGGGAACCGGCTGGAGCAGCCGATTCCCGAGACGAAGACCGTCGACTCGGGACGGAGCTGTTCCGCGGTGAGCAGCTTCTGGACCGCGGTCAGCACCGAGTGATCCCCGCATCCGGGGCACCAGCGGGCACGCGCTCCCTCGTAGTCGCTCAGCTCGAACGTGCGCTCATCGTCCTCGGGCGCCAGCAGCAGCCCGCAACTCGATTCGCTCATGCAGCCTCCCCATCGCGCAGGACGGCGCGAATGGCATCGACAATGGCGCCGGGACGCAGCGGCTCGCCGGGAACGCGCGTCCAGCACTCCACGTCCACCAGTGTGGTCGCGCGCAGCAACCAGGCCAGTTGTCCACGCCGGCGGTTCTCGTCAGTGATGTAGGGATCGCCTGCCTGATCGCTGTAGTTGATTTCGACCGTCATGACCCGCCCATAGCGCGCGAAGATCTCCCGCAGACCGGGCTCCAACGGCGAGAGGAACCGCAGGTGGAGCGACGCGACGGACAGGCCCTCGCGGCGCGCGCGATCCACGGCTTCTTCGACGGCGCCCTTGGTGCTGCCCCAGCCAACCACCAGCAGGTCACCTTCCTCCGCGCCGTACGTCGCCGGTGGCCGGAGCATCGACTGCAGGACCGCCAGCTTGCGGCTCCGCATGGCGGAGCTTCGTTGATGCACGCCCGCGCTGTAGGCAACCCGGCTCCCCTCGTCGTGCGAGAGTCCGGTCACGGTGTGCAGGCCACCGACCTGACCGGGCACGATGCGCTGCGACAGGCCAGTTTCATCGTCCCAGGCGTACGGCTGGTGACCGGCTTCAATCGCGCTGAGGTCGATGGGGACAGCCTGCCAGGCCTGCTCCAGTTCGGGGCGCGGGAACGGCTGCACGCCCGTGGCGAGGTTCGCGTCGGACAGTACGATCACCACGGTGCGAAACGCCTCGGCAAGGCGGCGCGCGGTCACCATGACGTGAAAGCACTCTTCTATGGTTGCCGGCGCGATCACGATCCGGGGCGCGTCACCGGGCTGGGCGAAGAGCGCGGCCATGAGATCGGACTGTTCGACCTTGGTCGGCAGCCCGGTGCTGGGGCCTCCACGCTGGACGTCGACCACCACCAGCGGCACTTCTGTCATGATCGCCAGGCCGATGAACTCGGTCTTGAGGGCGAGGCCGGGACCGGATGTGATGGTGAACGCCACCTTGCCGGCGTACGAGGCCCCGATTGCCACGCCGGCCGCCGCGATCTCATCCTCCGCCTGGTGCAGGACACCGCCGGCTTTCTCGAACACCTCCGCCAGATAGTGCGATACGGACGTCGCCGGCGTGATCGGGTACATGGCGCACAGCTCCATGCCGGACGCGATGGCTCCCATGCCGATCGCCTCGTTGCCATTCATGACAACCATCGGTGGGAGGTCGGCCCGTGGCGGGACGTCCACCCGCAGGTCGAGATGTTCGGCGGCCCACGTGTGTCCCAGCCTGACGAGGTCGACGTTGCGCTGGTAGACGGCCTCGGACTTCTTCCGGAAGGCGTGGGCGACCTGGTCGTCGATCCGTGCAAGATCCCGGTCGTAGATCCACGCCAGGGCGCCAAGCACGAACATGTTCTTGCCCTTGCGCGGATTGTCCACCAGCGTCAGACAGCGCTCCTCCATGGGGACCGGGATGATCCGATAGGCGTTCGACGCCAGTTCCGCCATCGCGCTGGTCCACGCGGCGCGAATCGACTCGTCATCGTGAGTCGCCCACTTGTCCTCGATCAGGATTGTAGCGTCGGCAGCAAGCGCGCCAAGCCGGTGACGCGCCAGCAGCACCTGCTCGTTGAACGCGACCACCAGATTGGTGTGGTCGCCCCAGTTGGTCACTGCGTCCGAACCGAACCGGATGCGGATGCCGCTGGCTCCCTCTGGAACCCGGGGGGGCGGCTGGATTTCGGCCGGGATGATCTCGACCGTCCACACCCCGTTGCCCATCCGTGCCGACACGGCTCCGAAGATCTGCCCGCACTTCTGCGCACCTTCACCCGAGTCGGACACGATCTCGACCGTGTGTTCCTCGAGCCGTTGCACGACCGAGGAACGGACGTCCAGCGTCACTCCGGAATCAACAACAATAGCCACGTATCGCCCCTTGTCTTGGGGACGCCCGTGGTGACGCGCAGGCTTCCAGTGGTGCGGCCTCCACCGGCGATCCAGGCTCTTGCTTGCTGGAGGCGTCCGTGCCGGCAACGCCTCGATGTGTTTCGGATTCTTGGTCGCCCTCATGGGAGCGTCAGTAGGGGAGCCACCGACGCCAACGGGAGTTTTGCCCGAGCCTGCGAGCCGGGTTTGTCAGGGAATCTCCGGCACCGCGGACCGCCCGGGCGGTCTGGCACACCTGAGGCGCCTGGGAACGGCCGTTGGCCGGGGGCGTCGAGCGCCGGTGGCTATCGGACCTCGCGCCGCGCCCACTGCCTGACGAGATTTCGTCGCCCCACTCACCCGACTCCCGCGGCTTCCGCCATGCCCGCGCCACCAGGCAACCGACCGACCGGATGACCGGCGCGTTACCGGTCGTGGCAGCCCTGGTCCCGCATCTCGCCGCCGCGCAGGAGCCGGCGGTCGCGGGGTCGAACGCCATTTCGCAGGCAATCGTTGCGGTGCTGCTCGGCGTCCTGTTCGTGGGCCTCGCGCTGGAAGCCGCGCATCGCGTGGTGATCGCGCTCGGGACCGTGGCGATCATCTGGCTGGTCACCTACGTCACGCCCTGGCCGCTCATCTCCTTCGAGGAAACGGGCGCCGCACTGGACGTGAACGTCCTGCTTCTGCTGGGCGCGATGATGGCCGTGGTGGGCGTCCTCAAGACGACCGGGGTTTTCGAATGGGCCGTGGCCGTCCTCCTGCGCCGGGCGCGTGGGCAACCGCTCGTGGTCCTCACGCTCATCGTGTGGTTCACCGCTCTGGCGTCTGCGTTTCTCGACAACGTCACCACGGTGATTTTCGTGACACCCATGGCGCTGGGGATCGCGCGACAGCTGACCATGCGACCCCAGGCCCTGATCCTGCCGATGGTCATGGCGTCGAACATCGGTGGCACCGCTACGCTCATCGGCGATCCACCCAACATCATGATCGGGTCCGGGGCGAACCTCAGTTTTCTCGACTTCCTCGCCGATCTGACCACACCGTGTCTCATCATGGTGTTGTGGCTGCTCGCCTACAGCCGGCACTACTTCAGGGAGGACTTCCACCCGCTGGCGAGCGGCCGCCAGGCGCAGATCGCGGTCCCGGCACTGGCTGACCCGCTGCTGGCGCGATGGATGGGCGTCATCTGCACAGGGATCCTCGCCGGCTTTCTCACGCACCACGTTACCGGAATGGCGCCGGCGGTCCCCGCGACCATCGGTGCCGCGGCCGCCCTTATCGTCCAGGATCGACTCTATCTTCGACGGCTCCGGCCATCGACCGCCGAGCGGATCCACGGAGTGCTCGTGGTGACCGAACGCGACATCGAATGGCCGACGCTCGCGTTCTTCGGTTTCCTGTTCATCATCGTGGGCGCCGCCGTGAGCACGGGGCTTATTACACGGCTGGCGGAGTGGCTGCAGACGGGAATCAGCTCGGGATCCGCCGCGCTGGGGCTGAGTCCCGCCGGCACGCTCCTCTTCGCGGCGCTCCTCATCTGCTGGACCAGCGGCATTATGTCGGCTCTGATCGACAACATCCCGTTCGTCGCGGTGGCTATCCCCATCGTGGCCCGGCTGGCGGGGCAGTTACCCGGGGATACCACGGCGTTGTGGTGGGCGCTGTCGCTCGGCGCCTGCCTGGGCGGGAACGGCTCCCTCATCGGGGCGTCGGCCAACGTGACGGCCATCGGCCTCGCGGAAAGGGGCGGCCTGCGCATCTCCTTCGGAGCGTTTACCCGGTTCGGTGGTGTGGTGGCCTTCGGCACGCTGGTGGTCGCATCACTGTTCCTCGCGATGTTCGTCCATGCCGGGCAGCGCACGACACTCATCGCCGGAGTGCTCGCGTTCGCACTGATCCTGGCTGGCCAGCGACTGAAGCGCAGTCTGTTTCGTGGACCTGCGACCGGACCGGGGACCTGACCTGCCCGCGATCCGGAGGTTCCGATACCGCCAGGTCAGACCGGCCAGTCGCGCAGCATCCGTTCCGTCTCCTCCGCGTGTCCGCTCTCATCGCGCACCATGTCCTCCAGCTGCACAGCGAGTCCCTTGTCGCCGAACCGGTCCGCCTGCTCCGCTCGCCGGGTGTAGTCTCGCG
>DASWGU010000179.1:0-5212 GCA_036393555.1 Gemmatimonadaceae bacterium | reverse complement strand
CAGTGCACTTCCTGCAGCCCGACCACATCCGGTGCGGCGGCGGCGATGACTTCCGCGAGCTTGGGAAGGTGATCCTTCCTTCCTTTCGCCGCATGCCCCTGGATGTTGTATGTCATGACTCTCAAACTAGACATCGGGACGTCTGTCCTCCGAAGCGAGAACGATGCCTTGACGGAGGCCTGATATCCTCCTCTGCGGTGCCGCCCTCAGCGCCGGGAACCGCCCGCGGTGCACCATGCCACGCCCATCACGTCGTACGAGGGCGACACCGTAGAGTGCTGGGTGCTGGGTGCTGGGTGCTGGGTGCTGGGTGCTGGGTGCTGGGTGCTGAGTGCTGGGTGCTGGGTGCTGGGTGCTGGATGCTGGGTGCTGGGTGCTGGGTGTTGGATGCTGGGTGCTGGATGCTGGATGCTGGGTGCTGGGTGCTGGGTGCTGGGTGTTGGATGCTGGATGCTGGATGCTGGCCCCAGCCCTCCAGCATCCAGGTCGAGCACCCAGCACTCACCACTCAGTCTGACCTTGAAGAGTCGAATATCGTCCCCTGCATGTCCTTCACCGGCGCGGCGTATCCGAAGTGTCGATATGCCAGCGTGGTCGCGACCCGGCCCCGGGGTGTGCGCTGGAGGAATCCGTTCTGCACCAGAAACGGCTCGTAGACCTCCTCGATCGTGTCGGCCTCCTCCGCAACGGCCGCGGCCATGGCGGCGATCCCAACCGGCCCGCCGTCGAACTTCTCTATGATCGCGCGGAGGATGCGTGCGTCCATGTCGTCGAGACCGAAGTGGTCTACGTCGAGCATCTGCAGCATCTGCTCGGCCACGGCCCGGGTGATGCGTCCGTCGGCGCGCACCTGGGCGTAGTCCCGGATACGCCGGAGCAGTCGATTGGCGATTCGTGGCGTACCGCGGGAACGTCGCGCGATCTCGAGGCTTCCCTCCGCATCGATCGTGACCTTGAGCACGTCGGCGGTCCGCCGCACGATCAGGTCAAGATCCTCGACGGGGTAGTAGTTCAGGCGCTGTACGATTCCGAAGCGGGCGCGCATGGGCGGCGTCAACATGCCGAGTCGAGTCGTCGCGCCGATGAGCGAGAAGCGTTCCACGGGCATGGTGATGGTCTGCGCCCGTGGACCTTCTGAGAGGCGAATGTCGATGCGGAAGTCCTCCATGGCCGGATAGAGAAACTCCTCGATCACCGGTCGCAGCCGGTGGATCTCATCGATGAACAGGATGTCCCGTTCGCGCAGGTTGGTGAGCGTGCCCACCAGATCGGCGGGCTTTTCCAGCGCGGGGCCGGAGGTCGCCCGGATGTTGACGCCCAGTTCCCGGGCCATCAACTCCGCCAGTGTCGTCTTGCCGAGGCCCGGCGGTCCGAAGAAGAGCGTGTGGTCCAGCGGCTCTCGTCGCGCGAGCGCGGCATCCACGTAGATGCGCAGGCTTTCCTTCACCTTCTCCTGTCCGATGAAGTCGGCGAGCCGCTGCGGTCGCAGCGTCAGCTCGACCGTGCCTTCCTCGGGGAGTTCGTCGGGCGTGGTGATCTCGCGGGGCATTCGTCGGGTGCCGTGGGTCGTGGAGTCGAACAGCGCAGTGTCCGCCGCGATCTCGACGCACCAATATATGACCGAACAGAGGCCGAAGTCGAGCCGTCTCGTCCGTTACTACCGTCGAATCCATGCGTCGTTGGGGACAGGTCCGCGCGTACCGGCGCGTGTACGCCGCCCACCCATCCGGCCGACAACGTCACGTCCGCCAGGACGTGCGACGTCGGAGGTTGCCCGCCCGATCGCCTTGGACGCCTCCGCAGCGAAATACCGTCGTTCTCGCGCGCGCGCGATGCATATCCGGCTCCGCGCCTGGTGGCGGCAGCGGCCGTTGCTGCGCGTGCCGGCCGCCTCGCAGGCGGCGAGGCGGATCCTCACGGTGATTCCGCAGAGCTGGGGACCGGCGTCCCTGGTCCTGGTGGCCGCCCTCCTTTTCATCACGCAGTCGGGTGCGCGGAACGCGTTGAGCGCAGTGGCGTTCCTCGCGGTCGCGATGGTGGTGCTCGTGCTGGTGCGGCGTGTGGCGTCGGTGAAGGACGATGTGGTGAGCCTGGCGAACAGCGAAGCGCGTTTCCGCTCGCTGGTGCAGCACTCGTCCGACGTGATCCTCATCGCGGATCCGGACACGTCGATCCGGTACGCCAGCCCCGCGGCGCATCAGGTGCTCGGGCTGTCCGTGCCGCAACTGGTGGGCACACGGTTCATCGATCACGTCCATCAGGACGACCTGGCGTCGGCCAATCGGTTCTTCCTGACCGTTCGCGAAGCCGATGCGGCAGCTCCCGGCGTGCAGGAATGGCGATTGCTGCGGCCGGACGGCACGGTGCTATGGACGGAGAATACCGGCACGAATCTGCTGGACGATCCGACGCTGACGGGGATCGTCATCAACACGCGGGACATCACCGAGCGCCGGACGCTGCAGCTGCGTCTCACGCATCAGGCGTTCCACGATGAGCTGACCCATCTGGCGAACCGCGCGCTGTTCCTGAACCGCGTGGGTCACACGGTGGCGCGCGCTCCCCGGGGCCGGCATCCGGCGGCGGTGCTTTTTCTCGACCTGGACGATTTCAAGAAGGTGAACGACTCCCTCGGGCATGCCGCCGGGGATGCCCTCCTGGTGGCCGCGGCGGGCCGCCTGACGACGTGCGTGCGGCCGGGCGACACGATCGCCCGGCTGGGGGGCGACGAGTTTGCCGTGCTGCTCGAGGACGTGAATGACATGACCGACGTCGTGGTCGTGGCGGAGCGCATCTCGGCGGCCATTCGAACGCCGTTCCACGTGAGCGGACGCGATGTGTTCATCGGTGTGAGCATCGGGATCGCGTCGGTGGCAATGGGCGACACGTCCGACGATGTGCTGCGGAACGCCGATCTGGCGATGTACTTCGCCAAGGGACAGCTGAAAGGGCACTACGCCATCTACGAGCGCACCATGCACGACGACATGATGGAGCGCCTGGAACTGGAAGCGGACCTGCGCGTGGCGGTGGATTCCGGGCAGTTCAAGGTCGAATACCAGCCGATCGTTAACCTGGTGACGGGCGAGATCCACGGCGCCGAGGCATTGGTGCGCTGGCACCATCCGACGCGCGGCATCATCCAGCCGTCGCGCTTCGTGGCGTTGGCGGAGGAGACGGGCCTGATTCTCCCGATCGGCCGGACCGTGCTCCGGGAGGCCTGCGAGCGGGCGCGCGACTGGCGGACACGCTACCGTGGCAAGCGGGCCATCCAGATGAGCGTGAATCTCTCGGCGCGCCACTTCCAGGATCCGTCGTTGCTCCCTGACGTGCAGCATGCGCTGGCCGACTCCGGACTGGATCCATGGGCCCTAACGCTGGAGATCACCGAGAGCGTGTTGATGCTCCAGTCGGGCGCTACGCTGGACAAGCTCCGCGAGCTGAAGGCACTGGGTCTGAACCTGGCCATCGACGACTTCGGCACGGGCTACTCGTCGCTCGGCTACCTTCAGCAGTTCCCCATCGATATCCTGAAGATCGACCGGACGTTCGTCGATGCCGTGGGCATGGAGGACGAGGATCCGATCCTCGCTCGCGCCATCATCGCACTGGGCCGGACGCTGCAGATCGAAACGGTGGCTGAGGGGATCGAGCGGCCGGCACAGCGGGAAGGCCTTCGGGCCCTGGGGTGCACGCTGGGCCAGGGGTTCCTCTTCGCCCGTCCGATGGAGGGAGCGCGCTTCGCCGACGAAGTCCTGGGCCGGACGTATGAACCCGTGTCGACGGCGGAACACATGCGGGACCGCGTACTGGAAAGACGGCGGGCCTGACAACCGGTTTTCCGTCCCTGGTCACGGGACGACCGCTCGCGGCTTCGCGCCGCTGACCCGGGCCTCGACCTCAGACGAGCTGCGGTATCCTCGTTATGCGTTCGGCCGCTCGCTCGAGCGTCTCGGTCTTCTTGCAGAACGCGAAGCGGACGTAGCGCGATCCGATGCCCGGGGTGGCGTGGAAGCTCGATCCCGGCACTGTCGCGATGCCGGCCTCCCGCGCCAGCCAGAGGGCGAAGTCGCGGTCGGACGACTGGCTGAACGCCGAAAAGTCCGCCAGCACGTAGTACGCCCCTTCGGGGACCGTGAACCGGAATCCCGCTGCGGCGAGCGCGTCACACAACAGCTCCCGGCGCCCGCGGTACTCGAGCGCGAGATGGTTGTAGTACTCGGGCCCGAAGGCCATGCCCACGGCGCCCGCCTCCTGCAGCGGAGCCGGCGCCCCGACGGTGAGGAAGTCGTGCACCTTCCGGATGGAGACCGTTTCGGCCGGCGGGGCAATGGCGTACCCGAGGCGCCAGCCGGTGCAGCTGAAGGTCTTGGATAGCCCCGAAATAGTGACGGTGCGCTCGCGCATTCCCGGGCGAGCGGCCAGCAGGTGGTGGTTTCCGGCGTAGCGGATGTGCTCGTAGATCTCATCGGTAATGGCCCACACGTCATTCTCGATGCACAGCTCGGCAATCAGGTCGATCTCTTCGCTGGTCAAGACGCGGCCGGTGGGGTTGTGCGGCGTGTTGACGACGATGGCTCTGGTGCGCGACGAGAACGCGGTGCGGAGCCGGTCGGGATCGAAGCGCCACTCGGGCGGCTCGAGCGGGACGAACACCGGTTGGGCGCCGGCGAGAATGGCGTCCGGGCCATAGTTCTCGTAGAACGGCTCGAAGACGATCACCTCGTCCCCGGGATCGATCAGCGCCAGGAAGACCGACGCCATGGCCTCGGTGGCCCCACACGTGACCGTGATCTCGGTTTCGGTATCCACCGGGAAGTCGTACCAGCGGCTGTACTTCTCGGCGATCGCCAGGCGCAGCGACGGTGTGCCCCAGGTGATGGCGTACTGATTGACGTTCCCATGAATCGCCGCGCAGGCAGCGTCCTTCATGGATTCCGGCATGGGGAAGTCGGGGAAGCCCTGCGCGAGATTGATGGCGCCGTGCTGGTGCGCGACGCGGGTCATCTCGCGGATGACGGATTCGGTGAAGGTGGCGGTACGTTGGGAGGGCATTCAGCTGATTCGTGAGTGCTGGGTGCTGGACGTGCTTCCTGGGACTGGGACGGGGGTGCTTACGTGGGGACGACGTTCCGCTGATTCGTGAGTGCTGGGTGCTGGACGTGCTTCCTGGGACTGGGGCTGGTGCAGGGGTGCAGGGGTGCAGGGGTGC
>DASWGU010000178.1:0-11307 GCA_036393555.1 Gemmatimonadaceae bacterium | reverse complement strand
AGGGCCGCATCAACCGACCAGCCCCCAAACACCTTCCAAACAGCATAATTTCGGCATTGTGGTGAGAAATGCGGGCTAGCTAGTAGCGGTAATGCTCCGGCTTGTACGGGCCGTCGCTGGCCACGCCGATGTAGGAGGCCTGGTCCGGCGTGAGCTGCGTGAGCCGTGCGCCCAGCTTGCCCAGGTGCAGGCGCGCGACCTTCTCGTCCAGGTGTTTCGGAAGTGTGTACACCTTCTTCTCGTACCGGCCGGCATGCAGGTGCAGTTCGATCTGAGCCAGCACCTGGTTCGAGAATGACGCCGACATCACGAAGCTCGGATGGCCCGTGGCGCAGCCCAGGTTGAGCAGGCGTCCCTCGGCCAGGACCAGCACGGAATGCCCGTCCGGGAAGATCCACTCGTCGTACTGCGGTTTGATGTTCACGGTACGAATGCCGGGGTATTTCTTCAGGCCGGCCATGTCGATCTCGTTGTCGAAGTGGCCGATGTTGCCGACGATGGCCTTGTCCTTCATCCGGGCCATCTGAGCAACGGTGATGACGTCCTTGTTCCCGGTGGCGGTGATGAAAACGTCCGCGGTCGAGACCACGTCATCGACGGTGGCTACCTGGAACCCTTCCATCGTCGCCTGCAACGCGCAGATAGGATCGATCTCCGTGACGACAACGCGTGCGCCCTGTCCGCGAAGCGCCTGCGCACATCCCTTTCCAACCTCGCCGTAGCCGCAGACGACCGCGACCTTCCCGCTGAGCATCACATCGCTGGCGCGATTGAGCCCGTCGATGACCGAGTGCCGGCAGCCGTAGATGTTGTCGAACTTCGACTTCGTCACCGAGTCGTTCACGTTGATGGCCGGGAACAACAGTGTGCCGTTGCGCATCATCTCGTACAGACGGTGCACACCGGTGGTGGTCTCCTCCGAAACGCCGCGCAGTCCCGCTGCGACCCTTGTCCACCGGCCGGGGTTCGCCCTGGCCTGCGCCCGGAGGAGCTGCAGGATGACTCCCCATTCCTCCGGCTCGTTCGCGTCATCGAACGCCGGGATCGCTCCGGCGCGCTCGTACTCCGCCCCCCGATGCACCAGAAGCGTCGCATCGCCGCCGTCATCGAGGAGGAGGTTCGGCCCGAAGCCGTCGGGCCACATCAGGGCCTGTTCGGTGCACCACCAGTACTCCTCGAGCGACTCGCCCTTCCAGGCGAAGACCGCAATGCCCCGTGGATCCTCCTTCGTGCCGTCGGGCCCGACCGCCACCGCCGCCGCTGCATGATCCTGCGTGGAGAAGATGTTGCACGACACCCAGCGAACCTCGGCGCCCAGCTCGACCAGTGTCTCGATCAGCACCGCGGTCTGCACTGTCATGTGCAGGGAGCCCATGATCTTCGCGCCGTCGAGCGGCCTGGTGCTCCGATACTCGGCGCGCAGCGCCATCAGCCCCGGCATCTCGTGCTCGGCCAGACGGATCTCCTTCCGGCCCCATTCGGCGAGTCCCAGATCGGCGACCTTGAAGGCCGGGCGGTCCGCGGTGTTTCCCGCAGTGTCGGCGGAGGTCGCCGGACGGATCGTAGTCGTCATTCGATATCCCTCTTCCCGTTAGGTTTGTCGCGCAATGGTCGTCCCAGGATCGTTCGTGCCCCACCCTGATCCTCAGCTCAGCACTTTTCTCGCCGTGGCCACGAAGAGCCCAGGACCGTTCGAGTCGGACTCGGGCAGCAGGGAGCGGATCCGGACCGCGGTGAAGCCCGCGGCCTCGAGCCAGCCCCGTATCTGCTCTTCGGAAAACCCCAGCCAGACATGTCCCATCTGTTGTCGGTATTCCACCCTCCCGTGAGGGAGGATATCGACGAGAAGCAACCGTCCCCCCGGCCGGAGTACCCGCGCCGCCTCGCCGAGGACGCGCGCGGGATCTGCTGCATAGTGCAGGACCAGCGAGAGGATTGCAGCGTCCAGTTCTCCGTCGGCAATCGGCAGCGCCTCGAGCTCTCCGGGACGGAAGTCGACGTTCTCAGCCGCGCGCAGTCGCTGCCTGGCCTGACCGAGCATCGTGCCCGATGCATCCACCGCGACAATCCGGGCAACCCACGGGGCCAGCAGCGAGGCGACATGTCCCGTGCCGCATCCCAGATCGCCGACCACGAGGCTTTCGTCCAGCAGCCCGGGCAGGGCACGCCATCCGGCTCCGCCAAATAACTCATTGCGGAGACGGTCCCATTCGGCACCGGCGCTCTCGAAAAACTCCCTCGACGTGTTGCGCCGCTGGGAAAGAACGTCCGTCAATCGCGCTTTGTCCTTGCCCCAGTGCGAGCTCGCGCGCAGATCGTCGGAGACCAGTGCCCAGAGTCGATCGGCTCCGGGCTCGAGATCCGGGTTCCTCGAGTAGTACCGGCTCGTGCCTTCCTGTCGCGTCGCTACCCATTCCTCGTCCGCCAGCACTCGCAGGTGTCGGCTCACCGTGGACTGCGGGAGACCCAGCACCGCGCAAAGTTCGCCCACGGTGAGTTCGTGCTGATCCAGGCAGAGCAGGATTCGCCCCCTGGTGGGGTCGGCGAGCGTCGCGAGGCGATCGTGAACTGGGGCGGCTGTATGCATATCCGTATATCCGGATAGAACGATAGATAATCGAGCGCCACGCTGCAACCCTTACGCACTTTGCCGCCACAATCAATGCATCTATCGCTCGCCTACTTCCCGCCGCGGTCCCGCGCCCGATCGCTCTCTGAAGCTCGCAAATTCTGCTGGATGGACAACTTACTGCATTTGGCTCATGTCGTTTCCAGCGCAGTACACTCGCCTCATTTAACACGCCAGTTGATCAGAACCGACCACTGAGTCCCAGCCTGACCGCCGTGGCTCCTGTGACCCGATCGATCAGCGGGTTGGCCGTGAAGTGGTGCAGCAAGCTCAATGCGTCGCGCGTCGAACCGCCCGAACGAGTCTGGTTCTTGAACGAACAATGGCCGACAGGGACGAGAGTATGGCGAGTGATCCGGTGACGAGAGCGAACGCCTTCACCGTCTCGTCCCCCGTTCGCCTCACCTGAACCGACGCGTCGCCGCCGAACCAGTCGTCGGACAGCCTCGTCACGCACTCCGACGTTACATCCGTGGAACGAACATGATGTGCGCCTTGGGCGTCCCGGAGTACATGATCCACGGAGCGCCCTCCTGCGGTTTGTCCGACAATCCGGTGGTCGCTGTCGTGGCGTATGGGATGTAGACCACGTACAGCCACCGCGCTCCCGGTGCCGTTCCGGTTGACGGATCGAAGCTCCCGCCGGTGAGCGAATACAGGCTCGAGGGACTCGATGGCATTTTCAGCGCGCCCGACTTCACCTCGCGGAAACGCACGGTATCCACCTGCGCTCCGGTTACGCCGCTCGCCCGAAGCATGCGACCGCGGGCCATGAAAGGCTCCATCGACTCGTGATAACAGGCGACATGAAACGTTGGCGCCTTGGGATCGCGAGCCAGGCAGATCATGCTGCCGGTGCCTTTCCGCAGCGTTCCGAGTTCACCCTTGGCGTTGTAGCCGAGGACGGTGGCGGCAGCCCGCAGTTCAGCAGGCAGCGGTAGCACCGCCGCCGCGATCTGCTGGTCAATGGGAGCGATGGCCGAACCCTGACCGGCTGCCACGGCGCCGAACGAACATCCGAGAAAGATCAGTGACACGAAACCGCGACGGCGCATGGACGAGAGTCTCCGCATCAGGTGAGCGACTCCAGGCCCGCGCGCAACCGCGGCAGGGCCGCCTCGATATCTGCTACCGACACCGCTCCCACCGACAACCGGTACCATCCGTCGTCGGTACTCGACCCGAAAGCGTTGAGCGGTACCACGGCCATCCCGGTCTCCTGCAGCAACCACCGCCGGACGTCGTCCGCACCCGACAGTCGCCTGCCCTCACGGGACGCCCGACCGGTGAGGTTGAACTGCGCGCTCAGATAGATGGCCCCCATCGGCTTCACGGCGTCCACGGGATGACCCGCTGCTTTCATGGCCAGGATTCCGGCATGCAGCAGGTCCAGTCGCTGCCGCACACCCCGGATGAGGTTCTGCCGGAACGACGCGATCTCGTCGGGCAGGTCGAGGAGCTTCGCGGTCGCGACCTGCTCCGCCCGAGGCGCCCACGTCCCGACGTGGGTGAGGATGTTCTCCATGATGCGGATAGCGGGCGCTGGCCCTACCACCCATCCCACGCGCATGCCGGTTGCCGCAAATGCCTTCGAGATCCCGTCGACGAAGATGGTGTACGGCTGCATGCCCGGTCGCAACGACACCGGATCAACATGCGCCACTCCGCTGAACGTCAGTTGCCAGTACACGTGGTCGTACAGCACGTACAACGGCCCTTCAGCCGCTGTGCGGCGCGCATTCTCCTCCAGCACCAGGTCGCAGATTGCGCCCAGCGAGTCGGCGCTGAACGCGGTGCCGCACGGATTGAGCGGCGAATTCAGCGCCAGCAGCCGCGCGCCGCGGATCACTGGTTCGAGTCTGGCCCGCGTTGGCAGAAACGACTCCGCTGGGCCGCACTCGACCGGCATCGCCTCGGCGCCCACCATGTGGCAGTAGTAGTCGTTGTTCCAGGACGGCACCCCGAACACCACGCGCTCTCCCTCTGCCACGAGCGTCCGATAGGTGCCATACACGCCGGGGCGCGAGCCCGACGTGATCAGGATGCTCTCCAGCGGATACGACAACCCCAGTCCGGTCTCGTGGAACCGGCGCACAGCGTCGCGCAGAACCGGCATGCCAATGCCGGGCGGATAGTTCGTCTCGCCCTGGCGTAGTGCCTCGACGGTCGCGTCCTCCAGAACCTGCGGGATGCGGAACTGCCGTGGATCGAAATCCCCGACCGTGAGGTTGCAGATTTGCTCTCCCGCGGCGAGTCGTCCCCGGATCTCGGTCGCAATCCGGAGGCTTTCCGATCCTCGCAGCGAGGCGGCCCGTGGCGCGGCCCGGAACGGCAAATCGGAGGTCACGGGCGCCGAGACGGGCGCGTCGACGCTTCGGGTGGGCGCTGACATGGCGGTCGGATCGGTTGGAGGCAGTCGGGCCGGCTTCAAATTAGATCATGCCCTCCGATCCGGCACACTGCCCGCGAAACCCCCTCCCTGGCTGTGGAGCTGCCCGTGGAACGCCGGCCGCACCCGGCCTGAGACGAGGACGGGTTTACCCTACGCCTGAGCCAACCGTCCTTTCGTGAGGGTAGTCACTCCCGTGACTGCCGTTCGCCATCGGCCGGTTTCTGACCGCGTTATTATTGGACCGGACTGGACCACCCCCTGCGTCTCCCGGAGCCCGATGCTATCGAAAGCCATCCCTGCCGTCGCGACCCTCGGCCTGTGCCTTGCACTCGGGGCGGACCCGGTCGCTGCGCAGCAGGTTCCTGTAACGCCGGGCTCCCGGGTCCGCGTCAGCGCATCGAGCCTGGTGGCGCCGCTTGTGGCAAACTTCCTCGAGCAGCGCGGCGACACGCTCGTGTTCATCGAAGATGGGACGGGGCGCCACGTCTGGACCTTTGCCCTCGATCAGGTCGTGAAGCTGGAGACGACTGCCGGCGAGACGGCCGTGAGTCGCCCGTGGGTGCTGAAAGGTGCTGCCATTGGGGGCGGAGCCGGACTGGTCTCCGGCCTCGTGTTCGCCGCGTCGGTCAGCCCGTCAAATGAGGATCGGCGGTACAACAAGCCCGCGACCGCACTTGTCGGCGCAGCAATCGGAGCGGGCATTGGGGCGCTCATCGGATCGCGGCACAAGTTGGAGCGATGGACACAGGTCCAGCTTCCGCGCGGGTTGTCGCTCGCGCCGGACTTCCGCGGGGGGATCGTGGTCAGCCTGCGATACCGGTAACGGCCCGCGGCCGAACGACGGTGCACGGCAGGATAGAAGAGCTCAGCGGCCACCCGGCAGCACATCGAGGCTGAGCGTCACGTCCAGGCTTCGCGGCGCCACGATGAAATATCTGGCCACGCCGCCACTCACATCACCCGACGGATACGCACGCCGGTCGAAGACGTTGCGCGCCTGCACCAGCAGCGTACCGGCGCCCAGGTTGATCGTCACGCCGCCGTCCAGCACGTAGAAGGGGGGCGTCGTGAGCTGATTGTCGCCTGTCGGGGCCAGAAAGGTGCGCCCCTGATATCGACCGTCGGCTGTGAGG
Organism: Gemmatimonadaceae bacterium; assembly: GCA_036393555.1. Classification (GTDB taxonomy): domain Bacteria; phylum Gemmatimonadota; class Gemmatimonadetes; order Gemmatimonadales; family Gemmatimonadaceae; genus JABWBJ01. The sequence continues at coordinate 5,153 of DASWGU010000178.1, read as the reverse complement.
GAAACTCGCGGCCCCGGTCTCCACGTGATCCGGTGACTCGCCAGGAGTGATGGGGTCAGGATGGGTTCGACGTCGCGGTAACTCACTCCGGTCCCCTCGTCACGGTACTCGTCGATCCGGTTGCGGCTCACCGAAACCGACGCGCCAAGGTCCACGGAACGGGTCACCAGCCAGCTGCCCTCGAGTTCGACGCCCCGGCGGGCGCTTCGCCCCACGTTGGCACGAATGTCGTAACCCAGTGGAGTGGTCGCTCCGGTCCGCGCGATCTCGTCGCGGAATCGCATATCGTAAACATTCAGCGTCACCGCAAACCGGTCCAACGTGATCGTGGTCCCGGCCTCCAGATCGTTCACGTGTTCGGGCCGCACGCGGGTGAGCGGCAGCAGGACCGCGGCGTCATCCGGCGTTACGTCGTCGGCCCCGGCGAAAAGGTCGCCCCGTGTCGGCTCGCGTCCCGTCGTGCCCCAGGAGGCGAAGAACGCGAGTCGCGTCGACGGGCGCAGCGTAACACCGGCACGGGGATTGGCAAAGTTCCACCGCTGGCTGACCTCGGTCAGCCCGTAGCCGTCGGTCGGGCGATAGCGGAACTCGGCGGTGCGGAGCTGCAGATCTCCGAAAAAGGTCGCCATGCCTGACGACGCCAGTACCTTGGCGAAGGCGCTCGCCTCGGTCTTGTACCCGGTGTTCGAATACCCCGGATACTGCAGATCGGGCCGGTCATCGAATTCGTGGTCCTTGGAGTAGGTCATGCCGTGCGCGCCGCCATCGATCGTCAGGCGGCCGAACGTCGAGTGCATCGCGGCGATCAGGCCGGCCCATCGAGAGGCCGACCGGAAGCGCAGCGCCGGACCGGGCGCCCCCGAGGGGTAGTCGTACCAGCCTCGCGTGTCGAAGCCGTACGCCGTCAGCCCCGCCGACGACGTGGATGACAACAGACGCGTGTAGCTCAGCATCGCCAGGCTCTCGCGATAGTGGTCACCGACGCCGGCGAGCGGGTTCGTGCGAGGGTTCTGGCGCAGTTCGGCCTCCGGCACCGGCTGGTACGCCTGGCCGTTGCGCTCCAGCCCCGTGGTGGCCGTGAGCTTCACCAGGTCGCGATCGCCGTAGTAGCCGGCGCTCAGAAACGCGCTGTTCGCAGCCGACGAAGCTCCGTCGCGGTATCCGGACGAGCGCATGCCGGAGATTCGCCCGGAGAGCGCAATGCGGTTGTCCATCTGTCCACTCTGTGCCTCCAGGTTCGCCATCGCCGTCCCGAAGGAGCCGCCTCCGAGGCGCACCCTCGCGTGGGGCGCCGACCCGGCGAGGGACCGCGATGCGAAATTTACCGAACCACCGAACGCAGCCTGACCGTAGGTGCTCGTTCCGACCCCGCGCTGCACTTGCATGCTCTGCACCGAGCTTGTGAGGTCGGGGAAGTCCGAGAAATAAATCTGCTGGTCTTCGGGCTCGTTGAGCGGCACGCCGTCCAGCGTGATGTTGATGCGTGACTGGTCGATCCCCCTGAGCCGGAAATACGAGTAGTTGAGCAGGGATCCACTCTCCGAAAATGCCGTGACCGAGGGTGCACTTCGCAGCGTCAGCGGCACGTCCTGGCCGTTGTAGTCACGTTCCAGCCGCGCGCGGTCCAGAGTGGTTTCGGCGATGGGGGCACCACCAGCTCGCAAGGCCGTGATGGTCAGTCCCTCCAGCGTGCGCGCTGTCTCCACCCGCGACGAGTCGCTCCCCAGTGGGAAGAGGGCAAACTGCACCATGCTGTCTGGAGGAACCACTGCACGTTCCATAGTTGCGTACCCTTCCCGCTCGGCGACGAGCGTGGCGGCGCGCGCCAGGGTGAGGCGGAATCTCCCGTCCTGATCTGTCGTCACCTGCATCCCGAAGGTCTCGCGCCCGGCACGCACCCGAACCACAACGCCAACGAGTGCGGAGCCGGTCCGGGCGTCCACCACGCGCCCGGCGACCATGGCGGCGCCTTGAGGCGCGGCAACGACGGGACTGAGGAGGGCGATCAGTCCCACGACAGTGTGAGCGGCGGTCATGTGAATCATCCGGCTGAAGGTCTCGAACCCCGGTCAGGGGGAACCGCCGGGACCGCGAACCGTCCGGACCACTGGCAGGACTGACGCACGGGAGGCGTGCTCGAATGCACGTTGCACCGGCCGCACGCTCACGCGGACGGAACGATGCTCTCCTGCCGGACCCGGCCACGATCGGCCGGGCCACTCGCGACTTCCTACGCCGGTGCTAACCGGATCAGGTTCGACGGGTCTTTCTCAGCCCAGCGCGTGAAGTCGCGCTCGGGCACCCCGGACGAGTTGCCAGCATGATAGGCAGCCGGCGGCGTCGACGGAACCCGTCGCGCCATGATCCTGCGGCCCTGGCCGCCAGGGCGCTCCAAACCGGTCCGAACACCGGGTCCGAACACTTCCCTTGCTCCGTACCTGTCGGGAGGCTGCACGGCGGACCACTCTTGGACCCCGACCGCTGTCGAACCCGGAAATGCGACTGCGACTGAGACTGGACCGACTCGAACAGCTGTTGGCGGCGAGCCGCGTCAGCCAGAACCACTGGGCCATGCGGCTCGGGCTTTCGCGCGGCCACTGGTCGGACATTCTGAACGGACGCCATCCCTGTCCCTCCGCCCGGACGCGACAGCGGATGCTCGAGGTGTTCGGCCTCAGCGAAGGCGACCTGTTCGAACCCGACAGCGCGCGCGACGGCGACCTCGACTTCCGAATTGCCGTTGCAGCCCGCTTCGAACTCACGTCCGAGCTGGGCCAGGGTGGAATGGGAACGGTGTATCTCGCCAACGACCTCACCCTGGCCCGCGTGGTCGCGTTGAAGATGGTGGCCTCGGAGGCCGTGGCCGGGGTCGGCGCGTCACAGCTGCTGCAGGAGATCGCGCTTGTCTCCCGACTGCAGCATCCCCACATCCTGCCGCTGTTCGACGCGGGCGAGCGAACGGGAAGCCCTTTCTACGTCATGCCATGGATTCGAGGCGGTTCACTCGGAGCGCTGCTCCGGGTGCGCGGCCGTCTCCGCCTGTCCGAGGCAACCACGCTCCTGCGCGGAATCGCGGCAGGACTCCATCACGCTCACGAGCATCGGATCCTGCATTGCGACGTCAAGCCGGAGAATATCCTCATCCAGGACGGCCATCCATGGGTGATGGATTTCGGAATCGCCCGAAAGCTCCATAGCGAGGCGAGTGAGTGGATGTCCCTGCGGAAGGGCCTGGACTTCTCGGCCGGCACGCCGGCGTACGTAAGCCCCGAGCAGGCATCGGGCGATCCCGACCTCGATGCGCGTTCCGACGTCTACAGCCTGGCGTGCGTGGCATACGAGACGATTGCCGGTCGAACACCGTTCGGCGGCGAGACCACGCAGCAGATCGTCTCGAGACGGTTCGAGGAAGCGCCGCCACCGCTGCGCCGCTACGCGCCGGACGTACCCTCGGCAGTGGCATCCGTGATCGAGCGCGCGATGTCTCTCGAGCCGGCGAATCGTCCCGCCACGGCCATCGCTTTCAGTGAGGAGCTCGACCTGGCGTCGCGTTCGTCCTCCGCCTGGCGCACGGCCGTCTCGGTCGGCGCCACCCGGATCATGCGACGCGCCAGAGACGCCGCCCTTGGTCCCACGCCGACCCGCACAGGGCGGGCGCCTCTACGGGAGTGGTTCGCGAGCCTGCGCCAGGACGTTGTGTACGGCATCCGGCAACGGCGACGGTCACCCGGTCTCACGCTGATGGCAATCCTCACCCTGGGACTTGGCATTGGACTGACCACCGCCGTTTTCGCCGTCGTGAATGGCGTCGTGCTGAGACCACTGCCGTTCGACCAGCCGGATCGGCTGGTGGCGCTGCAGTCCGTCGATTCGCTCGGGCATGCATTCGACCTCGTGTCCTCGGCCAACTGGGCCGACTGGCAGGATGACAACCACACGCTGGAGCGCACGGCAATTCATCAGGGGGGCCGGGTATCGCTCGTCGTGGGTACCCGGGGCGTGCGCGCGACAGCGCAGGATGTCAGCGCATCGTTCTTCTCCGTGCTCCGTTCACGGTTCCGCGCTGGCCGCGGCTTCTCGGAGGATGATGTGATCGAGCGGCGCTCGGTGGCCGTGGTGAGCGAGGGACTCTGGCGGGATGCACTCGGAGGCGTCCCGATCGAGGGGCTCGCGATCCGGGTCAACGGTCTCTCGTTCGACGTCGTCGGCGTGGTTCCTGGCGGTCAGGGTTACCCCGAGGACGCGGAACTCTGGCTGCTGACGCGGCCGCGCCGCTTCGGCGGGGCCGAACGCAACAACATCAACTACAGCGCCATCGGCCGGCTGTCGAACGCAGTGACGCCCGAAGCCGCGCGCGAGGACCTGTCCCTCATCGCACGCCGCATTCATGAAGACGACCCGGTCGCGCTGTATTCGTATGGCGTGGACGTCACGCCCCTCCAGCAGCACCTGGCGAGCGACAGCGTCGACGTGATCCGACTGCTGATGGGCGCGGCGGGGTTCGTCCTGCTGATTGCCTGCGCCAACCTCGCCAGCGCGAACATGGCTCAGGGCGCCGTGCGTCTTCCGGAGATGGCCATCAGGGCGGCCCTGGGTGCTGGCCGGCGCCGGCTCGTCAGGCAGGTCCTCGTGGAGCACGTGACGCTGGCGCTCGTCGGTGGTGCCGTGGGAACGCTGCTGGCCTGGTTGCTGATTCGTGGCGCCGCGCTGCTGGCGTCCGTCCCGGTGCCACGCGCAGCGGACATCGCGATGGATGGCTGGGTGCTTTCGTTTGCGTTCGTCGTTGCTGCCGGAGCCGGCGTGTTGACCGGTCTGCTTCCGGCTATTGGCGCCACTCGAGTCGCGGCGGGTGACGCCCTGGCGGGAGGGACTCGCGGACAAGTGACTGGTGGGCGGGGCGTCCCGGGCCGGGTTTTCGTGGCGGCCGAAATTGCCATGGCGCTCATGCTGGTGACTGGGGCAGCGTTGCTCGTGCAGAGTCTGCGCGCCGTGCTGGCGAGGCCCCTCGGCTTCGAGACGGATCGTGTGGTCACCGCCGAAATCACTCTGGGTGGACCACGGTACAGCGCTGACACCGCCGCGATGCTGGCGTATTGGGAGCGTCTGCGGCTGACGCTTGAGGAGGCTCCCGATGTGCAGGCGGCCGGGTTGGC
>DASWGU010000177.1:0-5901 GCA_036393555.1 Gemmatimonadaceae bacterium | reverse complement strand
CTTAGCCGCCTTCCAGCACTCACGTCTTAGCCGCCTTCCGCACTCACGTCTTAGCCGCCTTCCAGCACTCACGACTTAGCCGCCCTGCAGCGCCAAAATATACGCCCGCGCTCAGCCTGCGGCGGAAGCGGCGACGTACGTTCACATCGCCCGCATCCACTGGGAAATCGTCCACCGGACGCGCACCGGTGGGCCGTTGCGGTCTGCCGGAAAAACCAGTGACTGCAGCGAGAACGTGGTGCGCGCGTCGGTAATCCAGCCGCGTCGGCGGTCAATCAGGACCTGGCCCGAGACGGTCCCCGCGGTCTCGACCAGGCTGGCGCCCTTGCCGGAACCCGCCGCCCCCCCCGCCTTCATGAGCCGGCCGCGCAGGGACACAAACGCCAGCTCGCCGGATCGGGACAGCGAATCGAACGTGAAGGTAGCCGTGAGAGTGGCCACCCCTCTGGGGTCCACGGAACTCGCCAGGGGAACCAGCATCCTGCTGGTCCATGTCGCCCCCGGATCGATGGGTGAGCGTGGCAGCGTAGCGGGCATCTGTGCCGCGACCGTTCCCGGCGGCAGCTCGCCCTTGCTGTTCGGAACCGAGGCCGACCCATCGGACGCGATGCGGAATCGGACGGCCCGATTCGCCGCGGACGAGGCCCACCCGAGGACGGCGGACGAGGCGGAACCCGGCGGGGAATTCAGTCGCACGGAATCGGTGACACTGACCACCGTGGCACCGTCGCGGTCCACGGACTCGATGGCCAGTGTGGCGTGCATCACCAGTGTTCCCGTTTCCGCGGTTGTCGTGGTGCTGTCGCGCACGCGCGTCAGGCCCGACATCTCCACCGTCTGGTCCAATCGGACGCGCAGCGTGTCGCCGGCGCGGGGACGGATCTGCAGCAGGACCCTACCTGACTGCGCCGTCGCACGCTCGCCCGGCAGCATAAGCAGGGCGGCCGCGGGCAGGAACTGCCACAAGCATATCAGCCCGAACGCTCCTGAGAGCCGAGACCGGAGACCGGAGACCTCCAAGGGCTTTCCCTAATCGCCGTACGGATCGTCGAGTGGAGTTGGCCGCAGGACCGGGCGAGGAACGACCGGTGCCGGTTCGCCGCGCACTACCCGGCGGAACTGCGCCTTGAAGTACGCTTTCACGTCCTGCGGGCGGGTCTTCACGGTCGCGTCGCGCGCCCGCAGCACCTCGTGCTCCTCATAGAGCGCGATCACGTCCTCGACGAAGTTTGCCTGAATGGACGAGTCCAGCGCGCGCAACGAGCGCAGCACGGCTTCCTTCAGCGACGGCTCTTCCGCCTGAGGGAATCGATCGGCACCCTCGCGACCGGACAGCACCGGGGGCCGGGGGAAACGCACGAAGATCGGTTGCGTGAAGTGCGGGTGCCTCACCATGAGTTGACCTTTGTCGAGCGTGGCCAGCTTGGTCTTCGTGGCCGGCCCGAGCACCTGGTATCCGGGCGTCGCCAACTCGTCCGGATCCATCCGGCCGAAGACCGCCGTCGCCGCGTTCCCGACCACCCGGCGGTGAACCTGCGACCGGAACTGTTGTGCCCCGAAGAGCACGAGCCCCAGGTAGCGACCCCGCTCGGCGATGTCGAGGAGCATCCGCCGGACATGCGTGTCCGGCCCGTCCGACTGCGCGTACTTGTTGAGCTCATCCACGAAGACCACCAGGTGATTCACGCCCAGCGCGCGGCGCTCCAGGTGCTCGCGCAGCAGGGAAACGACCCGCGCGAACACCAGGTCCTGGGCATCCTCCTCCAGGTTCGCGACGTCGATCACGTACACCGCCCGGTCCTCGAAGGTGCCCCACGGAAGGTCCGACCGGACCCCGGCATCAGTCACCAGGCCTTTGCATCGCTGCGCGATGTTGATCAGCCGGTTTCGAACCTTCCTTATCGTGGCGACGTGGTGCGTCCGCCAGGCTTCGTTCCCGCGATCCTCCATGAAATCCAGCACGTCGCGGAACCACTCCTCCAGATCGGCGAAGGACTGCACACGATACCGCTTGCCATTGCCAAGTCGTTCATCGGAGAAATCGTGGTCGACGATGCGGTCACCGATGAAGTCGATGAGCGCATCCGCCTTTGCATCCACGTCGTCCCGGTTCAGCAGGACCGGAGCGAAGCGCAGCACGTCAGTGAGGCCCCAGGTCAGGGGCGAGACGTTCCCAACGAGCGCCGGGTGCGACCGGAGAGTGTTGAGCGCCAGGCCGCGCGCGGTATAGGGCGCGAAGTACCGGACGTTGGAGAAGGGCTTCGGCTCGATTCCCATCAGCCGGTACATCTCGCGGTCGCTGTCTTCCAGTCGCCCGGGCTGATCGAGGAAGCAGAGGTCCGGCCCTTTCACGTTGAAGCAGAGCGCCGCGACCGATCCCTTCGACTCGGGGAAATGCGCGAAGATCGACGACAGCAGGAACTGGACCGCACTGGTCTTCGTCGCCAGTCCGGACACCCCGGTGATGTTGAGGTGCGCGGCCTCCGGGCCAAGGAGGAAATCGGCGTCGAGGTAGATGGGTGAATTCGTGCCGCCGGCGCGATACACACCGACCGGAATCGCGGTACGGCGCTCGGCCTTCAGGTATGAGTCCATCCGCAGGGCAACCGCCACATCGTCAGCGTCAGCCAGGTACACTTCACCCATCGGCACCGGCTGCATGGGCTCCTCCGGATACTGCCGGAGGACCGCCGCGGTGTAGAGCCGGATCTCCGGTCGCTCGGTGGCAGCCCGGGAAGCGTGGGCAGGCAAGCCGTCGGCGCCGATGACGTCGTGCAGCGGGGTGGCGAGGTCGGTGTAGCTCAGCCCGTCCGTGACCGTGCCGTAAATGCGCGGAATCTGGCCATCGATCAGATGCGATCCATCCACGCGCACGATGGTTCCGATGCCGACGGGTGAGTCGAGCGCGGTCCAGAAGTGGAATTCGTGGGGCGTATTCGGACGGCGTTCGGTCGCGACCACCCGGCCCAGAAGAGCGCGTCCAGTCTCGGCGACTGCCGCGGAACCATTCGGTCGTCCAGCATCAGGCCGCATCGGATTCGGTCGGGTGTGGTACAGTGCTGCGCGACCGAAAGGTACAGGACACGAGGGCGACGCGGCCACACCTGAGGGCCAAGGGTCAAGGGTCAAGGTTAAAGGTCAGGGTCAAGTGTTAAGACCCTTGACCCTTGACCCTTGACCCTCATTCAGCCGGCCTCCCTTCGCTGGCGCTCGTGAGGCGGGCGCGACTACGCCGCGGCTATGCTGGCGGGCAGGTGACGAGGACCGCTCAGCGCCCTGAGGCGGGGGCCTTTGGGGTGACCACCATCCGGCTCGTTCATGGTCTTTCGCAGAAACGAGGGGACATCGGCGCCGGCCAGCGGCCTGGCGAACAGGTACCCCTGTGCGTACGGGCACCCCAGCTCGCGGAGCCGGGTGAACTGGCCCTCGGTCTCCACTCCCTCCGCGATCGTGCGCAAGCTGAGGGCCGACCCGAGAGACACCACCGCACGCGACAACGGCGACTCGTCACCCAGGATACCCAGATCGTCCACGAACGACTTGTCGATCTTGATGATGTCCACCGGAAACTGCTGGAGGTAGGACAGCGATGAGTATCCGGTGCCGAAATCGTCGATCGCCAGGAGCACACCGAGCTCCTTCAACGCCCTGAGCCGATCGATGGTCGACTGGTCGTTCCCGACGAGGATGTTCTCGGTGAGCTCGAGGACGAGGCGATGCGGTGCGAGACCGCTGCTCCCGAGGGCGAGTCGCACGTGCTCGACAAATGCGGGCTCGCGCAACTCCCGGCCCGATACGTTCACCGTGACCGACAGCCCGGCTGCGTCGGGCGTGGCGGCATCCCACCCCACGCAGCTCCGACATGCCTCCGCGAGGATCCACCGACCAAGGTCCATAATTGCTCCGGACTGTTCCGCGATGGGAATGAAATCCAGGGGCGCAATGCGGCCACGCTGGGGATGATCCCACCTTACCAGCGCCTCCAGCCCGGCCACGGCGCCGCTATCCAGGTTGAGGATAGGCTGGAATTGCAGGGCGAATTCGCCACGGCCTAACGCCCCACGCAGGTCCTGCTCGAGCTCCACGCGACGGACGACGGCCGTGTGCATCGACGGCTCGAACACGACTGCGCGGTGCTTGCCACCGGTCTTGGCCATGTACATGGCCAGGTCCGCGTTCCGCATCAGTTCCGCGGCCGTCTCGTTCGGGCCCGCCATGGCGATCCCTACGCTGGCGCCCACGAACACGGCCTGCTGGCCGAGGTTGAATGTCGATCGCAGCGCGGCGAGCATCCGCTCGGCCACCACGCGAGCCGCCTCGGGGGACGCCGCGTCCTCGAGAACAATCGCGAATTCGTCGCCGCCAAGGCGGGCGCACGTGTCCGACGCGCGCACCATTGGGCGAAGGCGGTCCGCCGTGGCGCGCAGAAGTTCATCGCCCTTGGCGTGACCCAGGGTGTCGTTGACTCCCTTGAAGTCATCGAGGTCGATGAACAGCACGGCAACCGTCGTGCTGGAGCGCGGGCTGCGGGCGAGCGCGTGGTCAACCCGGTCGAGGAACAGCACACGATTGGGCAGCCCGGTCAACGCGTCGTGCAGCGCCTGGTGGGCCAGCTGCCGTTCGGCCTCCTGGCTCTTGGCCAGCGCCTCCTGCAGTTGGCGCTGACGTTCCATGAGCTCTCGTGAGGTGAGATCCATGGTGTGCTCGAGAAACGCCCGGTCGGCATCGGCCTGCTTGTACGCCAGGTCGATGGCGTCGACGAACCCGGCGAGCGTCGAAGGAAGTGTCTGCTCTGAACCGCGGTATCGGCGGAGTTGACGAGCCAGGAGTTTGTGCATGACCTAGCGTTCAGATAGAGTCGTGATGGTCATTGTCTGATTGTGCAGCTCGCATTTCACCGAGTTCGCGAAGGGCGCGATCTCGCCGTACGAGTAGAACCCGCTCAGTACGCAGTCACCCAGCACCTCGCGGACGCTCTCGGGCTCTTCCTCGACGCGCTGCTTCAGCACCAGCTTCCGGCCCACACAGCTGATCAGGATCGCGAGTTCGGGTTGGCCGGATCCCAACGCCTCATAACTGGCGCCAGCGGCGCCCTGTGCCCCGTCAATCAGGCGGTCGACGTTGGCCTTCATCAGGCGGGCATACTGTCCCTCCGGTACGTCGCCGGCGAAGACGAGACTCCGCGTTTCCTCGTTGATGCCGAGGATGGTGCGGACGAGGCCCGGATCGGTGCCCTCGCCACGCAGGCTGAGCGGGAAGAGCAGACCGCTCGCGGGCAGCTCAGCCGCGTGATCGCCGAGATACTCCTTGTACAGGTCCAGCGCCGAGCTGCCGTCGAGCTCATAGAGGATATTTCCCTGTGAACGCGTCACCATGCGCTCGGGACCAAAAGAGTCCCATCCGCCCAGCGAACCATAGCCCACGCGCAAGCGATCGCCGTAAAAGCCGACGAGGGCGATGCCACCGTCCTTCGACTCGCCGTCGAGACTGACGGACGTCTGCTTGAAGTCCGCCCCATCACCCGCGAGCCCGCCGGTAACGGCTACGGTCGGCGGTAGCCCGGCGCGCAGACCCGCAGCGAGCTCCGAGCCGTTCACGTTGAGTCCTTCAGCGAGGACCATGACGTGTACCAGTCCCTCACGCGGCATCTGTTCCGCGAGCCGACGGCCTTCACAAGAACTGTGAGATGCGTCACTGATCCGTCCGTACAGCGCATGGACACGAGAGTGGTCGAAGTGAATCGCGGTCGCGACGACGGTGCCGTCTGTTACCTCGGTATCGCAGATTTCCCCGGCGGTCGAGCAGCCAAGAACGTGCGCACCCGGGTACAACGCTCTCAGCTCCTCGATTGCCTGTCCGTCGCGCATCACCTCACTGGCCGCGAAGAACAGCACCAGGTGC
>DASWGU010000176.1:0-34825 GCA_036393555.1 Gemmatimonadaceae bacterium | reverse complement strand
CTGGTCCTGGAGCTGGTGCTGAGCCAAAACCCCTGCGCCAGCACGTGTCACCCAGTTCGAGCACCCAGTACTGAGCACTCAGCGATCTGGCCTGAGTGGTGAGAAGATGCGTCGCTCTCTTCCCTCCCTCTCCTTCACGCGCTCCGAGTTTCAGGATGGACACCAGCTACACGCGGAAACGTCCTCCCACAACGCCGAAGTGCCGTCCGCCGATGGTGTGACGATCCGCTACGCCGGCCTGTTCATCCAGGTGGACCGCGGCTTCTGCGACCCCGACCAGGTGTTGCTGGCCACGGTGGACTTCGACCTCGCGGGTATCCACGACAACCCGGGCCGGCAGCAGCTGGTGGACCGGCTCGTGGGCGACCTGGCGGCCATTCCCGGCGTGCAGGATGCCGCCGTGGCGACGTTGGTCCCGTTAGGTTTCCTCGACTACCGGCAGGTCGACACCGAGGTTTAGGGGCACGTCCCCGCCCCGGGCGAGCCGATGGCGTTCCTGGCCAACGCGGTCAGCCGCCGGTACTTCGAGACGATGGGCATCGCCATCCGGGCGGGGCGTGCCATCGACGCCACCGACCGCGCGGAGTCGCGCCCGGTGGCCGTCGTCAACGAGGCCTTCGCGCGCCGCTTCTGGGGCGACGGCTCGCCGTGGGCCGGCGCATCCGGCTCCGGTGGGGCAGACGTGGACGTCGTGGGGGTCGCGGCGGATGGCAAGTACGAGTTCCTCCGGCCCGCTCGACGACCCGTCGCCGCCGTTCATCTACCTGCCGTTCGCCCAGTGGCCCGACATCTCCGTGACGCTGCACGCCCGAACACCCGGCGACCCGCTGGCGCTGATCCCCGCGCTTCGCCGCGTGGGCGCGGATGCGCGGCTCACGGCCACGAGCCCGTCCACGCTGGAGTCGTACAGCTCGGTCCCGTACCTGCCCATTCGCGTGGCCAGCCGGATCCTCACCGTCCTCGGGCTCGCGGCGCTGAGCCTCGCGACCATCGGGCTCTATGCCGTCATCGGCTACGCGGTGGCACAGCAGCGAGTCCAGAGACTCCACCGGACCAGTTCTGCGCCAGCTTGTTCACGTCCGGAAAGAGCTTCGGGTTCTCCCCGGCGATCGTGTCGACGGCACCTGCCGCTCCAGCCTTGATGTGGTCCAACGCCATATCGACCTCCAGCACTGAGTGTCGTCGGCGACGACGGCGTGGCCGACCGTAGCAGCCTGCCTTGGCGACGCTCTGTGCTTCGCTGGCCGCTTCGTTACCGACAAGGAACTCCAGCTGGTTCCGGTGATGGGTGCATCCGATTCGCGCAATGCTTTCACAATGAACTGCCTGACGAGTACGATGACGTCGGTAAAGACACTCTGAGTGGCAAGTCCTTCGCCGCGGGAAGACAACCGCATGCGAGGCGGGCGGTTCGCGTGAATCAGCGCCTCTTTGAATACGCTGCCATAGGGGGAGGAATGACCCCGATGTCGATTTTTTGACCGCGTTCACGCCCTCGTCGGGATCCGGGCCAGTACCGCGCCGCGCACGCGATCGTCGAGTTCTGCCGCCAGATCGAGGCGCTGCCGCAGTTGCCTACCGTGGACCAGGCCTCGCTCGACCAGTGCCCGGCAGAAGTCGAGATCCTTCGGGCGACCAGCGATGGCCTTCGACACCCACAGGTCGTGGGGCTCAAGGCACCACGCCACGACTCCCGCCGTGGCAGGCGTCTCGAAGCGCACCAGCCGGTCGCGCCAGCCAGCCGGCAGTTGCGCAGTCGATTCAACGACGCCCTGCGCGTAGTATCCAAACGTGGAATGGAAAATCGACGCCTCGCCAATGGAACCATCGATCAGGTCAGCCTTTCTGCCGTCCGGATCGTCTCGCATCGCAGCGACGTCCACCTCGACCGAGCGCGATGCCTCGACGGGCAGCTCGCCGGCGATGCTCGCGTGGAGCGCCTGGCTGCCGATGACCAGGACCTCGCTCGCGCCAAGGACGGCGCCGGCGGCGCGGATGGCGTGCTCGAACTGTTCGCGCTTCACGACACCCGCCGTTCCGCGTCGGCGAACGCGCGATAGGTGGCGTTGCGCTCGGCCGCAGAGAGCACGCCGGAGAATGGCGTGACCTGACGCAGTTCGCGCGCCCACTCGCCGGGATCGGTGAGCACAGGGAGCAACGCGGGCAGAGGACGGTCCAGAATAACGCCCCATTCCCGGAGCAGCTGCATCGCCTGCGCGGGGTGGGCGCGCATAGTGGTCAGGTTACGACGCGCGAGCGCCAGGACTGCCTTCGGATCCGCTTCGAGGCGCGCCGCAATGGCGCGATGCAACTCGAGCGACCGATGGTCTTCACGCGTCAGCGGCCGGTGGTACACGACCTCAGCCTCGAGTCCGGCGCCCCTCGCCAGGCGCTGTACGGTATCCAGCGTCGGGCTCTTCTTCCCGGCTTCATAGGCGGCAATTGTCGGCTGCGACGTGCCGGCGGCCCGCGCCAGGGCCTCCTGGGTCATCGCTGTCCGTTGCCTCAACGCCCGGATCGCATTCATGCCCTCAGTATATCCAAAGGGATATGCCATCGCAATGGTGCCGTGCCTGGATCACCGGCTGAACCGGCGGTACGGCGGGTAGTCCCCGAGCACCTCGAGATCAGCGTATCCTGGCGCGCCTGCACGGCGGATATGCGACCGAGGGCGGCCAGCGCCTGTACCGTCAGTAGTCAGGTCTTGAAACCAAGCGCCCTGGCGACCTTCCGCTGCGTCGCGTCCAGCGTGACGAAGGCGAGTTGTGACGGATCCGGCATCACGTAGAGCGCGGTCGCCAGGTGCCAGAAACGGGACAGTCGGCGTGCGATCGCTGCCGCGTCCTTCTCACCGAACGCCGTCGCGACGATGCACGAGGTATCGACGTAAGCGATTGCCAATCGCGCTCGTCAAGGAACCGCTTGAGGCCCCCCTTGACCTTTGGGCCGATGGGGAAGGCGCCGACCTCGCCGGGTGAGCGTCGCGGCGGCGTTAGGCCACCCCGCGCGTCCAGCTCGGCCAGTCGTTCATCCGCCGTCTGGGGACGCACATTCTGGTCGATGGGCCGCAGCTCGGCGGCAGGGACGCCGTGCACGGTAATGATGACGGATCGCCCCTCCCGCACCTGGCGCACGAGAGCCGACAGGCGGGCCTTGGCCTCGTACAGGGAGTACTCGTCGGGCATGCTGTCGATAATCTGGTCAGTCTAGTCAGACCAATGCCCAAGCCACCTTCCGCGTGATTGATGACGCGACATCCAGTGTCAGGCAGTAGCCTGGCTTTCGACTCGCCGGGATTCTGATCAACGCACATGATTCGGACCTCACCGCGATCCGCGTCGGCTAAGACGATGGTTCGCGCGCGGCCGCCATCGAGGTCGATGATGCGAAGCTCGTGGGCGTTCACCGAATCGAGATACCATGCCACCGCGAGGTGTCGACCGTCGGGCGCGAACGCGGACGTCCACGCGTGGCCGCCTGCGTATCCCTGCCCTGTCAGGTCCCGAGGCTCACCGGATCCGGGATCGACAAGCTGAAGGTCGCCACTGACCCGGTTTACCCGTGAGAGGTAGCGGCCGTCGCGTGAGATGTCGCCACTGATGAAGTCAGGGCTGCCGGACCACACGCGGGATCGCCACGGGTACTCTTCCGCCGCTCGGCCGTTCTCCTTCGGCTCCCGTTTCGAATCCGGGCACCAATCAGCCTCTGGGCGCCATGAACCGTCGGTAGGGCAGATAGTCCTTGAGCACCTCGAGATCGATGTCGCTATGAAGCTCATTGGCGCCGCCCGCGCCGTACGCATCCACAAGGAGTCGCATCGCCTCGTCGTTGGCCCCCAGCAGCGCCTCGATCTTCGCTCGAAATACGACCGCTTCCTGTCCCGGATACCCTTGTGCGCGTTCCCGCGCTTTCAGCCGCGCCGAGAGGTCCCTCGCGCGGATCGAGTCTCCGCGTCGCGCAGCGATCAGGCCCAGATATCCCAGATACAGGACGTTGTCAGGATACCCGCGACTCGTCGGATAGTCCCTAACGAGTGCCTGATAGAGCGTGTCGGCGTCGTCGAATCGCGCCGCGAGGTATAAGAGCCTGGCCAGGTCCTCGCGCCGTTCCTGTGTCCCGCGTTCCTGCGCCGGTCGCGATTGGAGCCAGCTTATCCCGCGAGCGAATACCGGCAACGCCGCTTGTGCATGTCCATGAGCGCGAAGTTCGGTCGCGAGCATTTCCATGGCGACGGACGGTGTGAACCAACCGTCCCGGGGAAGCGTGACCAGCGTATCCAGGCGCGCCTGCACGGCGGAGATGCGACCGAGGGCGGCCAGCGCCGCCAACTCCTGAAACATCGCCTTTGCGCTCTGCGGTGCATTGTGGCGAGCGCGGCGAGCATTCTCCAACTCGTGCCGGTGCTCGTCCAGCAAATGCAGCGCAAACGTGAGCGTGCGCCAGTAGCCCTGGATGTCCTCGCGGTACATGCTGTCCAGCCCGGGATGCGTCAGCGCTTCGACGGCTTCGCGAGGGCGATTCCTCCCGATAGCGGAAATGGCGAACGACAGACCGAACTCGCGCGGCGCGATCGCGGCGGCCGCTCGCATTGCGCGGTACGATGCTTCCCAATCTTCCGCTCTCACGGCCGCGAGGTGGTCCAGCAGGTGGCGCTGAAGTGGACGAAGCCTGTCCCGGACACCGTTCAGTTGGGAGATGAACGAATCGGCCTGCGCGGTCAGATCGCTTCGGTACCAGTGGAGACTGGCCAGGCCGGCATGGACCAGGGGCCACGTGAACACGGTGTCGATGGCGGCGGCCCAGCGGTAATGCTGGAGTGCATCGTGAATCTGCCCCTTGGCCTGCAGCGTCACGCCCTGGAGGAATTCCTGATAGGCATCGAAGGCCGGGGGCCCGGTCGCTGCGGGAAGGAGCGTCGCGAACCGTGGATGACGCATAACGGCGATCGCCGCCAGGACGCGCGAACGAATGGAGTCGAGTGCCTGCTCGGCCTGATCCGGCGCCACGGATACTGCGGCAACCGGCCACGTTTTGCCGCCGCGCCAGACGTCGGTGATCACCGCGCGGAAGGTGAGCTTCCCGCCACGACGATCGAACGCTCCCGTCACCAGCGTACCTGCATCGCTCGTCCGGCGAGGTGAAACGAGGACGCCGCCCGCCTGCACCGTGCCGGACTGCCGGCCGCCAGCGAGCATGCGGTCCGCTGCCAGGACGCCGAGCCGGTCGAGCGACCGATCTCCGGTCTGGTTCTCCCAGCGAGCGAAGTCAACACGCAATGGATCAATGCTTCCAGCCCTCGCTCCGAGGCGCATCACGCCGAAACTCGCAACCAGGGTGACCGCCGCCACCGCAGCCAGCCGGGGCCCGGTTCGGCGGGCCCGTGGCCGCAAAGTCGTCGCTTCCACGCTTGCCAGAGCTGATGCGGACGTCTCGACCGTTTCGCGATGCGGAATGGCAGCGGCAATAACGCCTAACGCTTCCGGCGGGATGACGCCTCGCGTACGCGCACGGATGCTGTCGATCAACGCTTGTGTCTCGGGCGACGGCGACACGTCGAGGGCGGTGGCCATCTCGTTGGCAAATCGTTCGTACGCGTGCGCCGCGCCCGTCCGGTCGCCGGAGCGGTCGAGCAACACCAGAAGCCGGCGGAAGGCGGCTTCACGAAACGGGGCCAGGTCGACGCCCCGTCGCGCCCAGTGCACCGCTGAAGCGACATTACCGGCCGACTCTTCCTGCTCAGCCATCGCCCACGCGGCATCAGAAGCGCGTGCGCGGAGGGAAGTCCGCTGATTCTCCAGCCATTCGTCGAAACCGGGCGCCTGCGACACGAAAAAGCCGGGCAGCAGCTCGCCACGGTAGAGTTCCACCGCATCGGTGCAGCACCGCTGGTCCACGGCTTCGTCAAATGCCGAGGCATCGCACCAGAAACGCTCGCGGTTGAGTCCGATCTCACCGTCACCGCGGCTTTGGAGCACGTCATCGCCAAGTTCGCGCCGCAGGAAGTACACGGCTCGATTGAGCGAGGCGCGGGCACGCTCTGTATCGCGCTCGGGCCAGAAGAGCGAGAGGATCGTGTCTCGTCTCTGGAAGCCATGCGGTGTGGCGATGGCGAGGTACGTGAGGAGCGCGACGCGCCTCGGTTGCGCCAGCACAGCGCGGACCTCCGAGCCCTCGGCGTCGCGCAGATCGAGCGCGCCAAACGTGCGCAGGCAGATCATGCAGGTCTCCGGCTGAAGTTACCCCTCTCTCGTTGAGAAAAGTTGGAACGGCACCAGCCGATCTGGGCGCTATTGACGCGGACGCACCTTCGCGCGCAGCTCTTCGAAGAAGTTCTGGACCACGATCAGTTCCTCGCGCGGTCCTCCCGCAGTCGCGACCAGGCGAGTCATGAGGAAGCGTTGTCCGTCCGGGCTGACGTCGAATCCAGGACCACCTGGATACGTGAAATCCGCAGCGCCAAACAGACGTCGTGGCTCGCCGATCGTGATGGTCGGCTCTGTCCGGATCGGCACGACGACCATGTCCTGCCGACTATCCAGGAAAAACAACTCTCGGCCATCTCGTGACCATCGCGGCGACAGGCCGCCGTTGACGGAGATCTTCCGTTTCAACGAGTCCACATTGGGAAACGGGCGAAGATAGACCTCGAAGCGACCGGATTCGGTCGAGTTGTATGCGAGCCAGCGTCCGCCGGGGGAAATCGCCGGGGCCGTGGTGCCTGCCCCGGACCTGACGAGCTCGCGCGTCGTACTGTCGCCACGGATGCGGTGCGCAAACAGAGCGGCCCCGATGTCGTACACGAGCCAGGCTCCGTCCGGCGTGAATTCCGGTCGACGAGCGGGGCTGGCTGTCTGGAACAGGCGCCGGGGCGGGACGCTGCCATCAGCAGGTCCAATCCAGACGCCGCCCGAAGATCCAAAGGCAAGCGTTCGACCATCCGGTGACCATCCCGCATCGGTCGCGCCCACCTCGGCGAGCCGCATGGCAGGTCCTTGATCGAGGTGCTTTACCCACACGTGTTGCGCCGTGCCCGAGCCTTCTCGCGTCGTGGCCAGCGTTCGACCGTCCGGAGAGAGCCGGACGCGGCCGCCGAAGAATCCTCTCCACGAAGAGTCGACCCGGCTGACGGAGCCGTCGCGCGTCACCCAGACGAGCTCGCGGTTGCCCGTGAGGTTCCGCCCGGCGGCGTAGGTGAGCACACCCGTCTCCGAGACCGCCACGTCGCCAATGCCGAATTGCGAGACGGAAAGCCCGGTAGCGACGGGCACGAAGGCTCCCGCGATGGCCAGTCGGTCGAGGTCGAACGGAGCTGCCAGCAGCGTTCCCGCCGGATTGAGGATGAGCAGATGACCTGAACGAGCGTACCAGGCGCCAATGCCGGGCCCGAGGACGTGGACCTCCCTGCTCTCGAGATCGACCACGGCGACCTCGTACTCCCCAAGTCCGCCGCTGCGCCGTATCGTGATGAGTGCCGCGCGCCCGTTAGGCAGCACGTTCGGCTGGAAGTGACCGAGCTCCCGCCGGGCGGAGTCGGTGCGCGAGATTACCTCCGCGGCCCCGCCGTTTTCTGGGACGCGCTTGACAGCGTCACGACCCTGGCTGTCGAAATACACATAGCCATCCTTCCCCCAGGAGACGCCGGACTGTCCGACTCCCGAATCGGCGAGCGTAACGGCGCCGCCCCCGGCAACCGGAACAATGCGGAGCACGCGTCGTGACGCGCGCGTGAACGTGATAAACGCGAGCCACTCGCCATCAGGAGAGAACGCTGGCGAGCCTGCGCCATCAGTCCCCTCGACGGACCTCGGATGCAGATCGTCGAGCGACCGGACCCAGAGCCGTGTCGCGTCGGGATTGGCCCCCGGACCGACGAACGCGATTCTTCGACCATCCGGTGAAATCGCAAGTCTGACACCCACGTCGCTGAAGAACCCCTGGACCTCCGGGAGCAACTCCCTGAAGCGCCTGATGCCGTCGGTCGCGACGCCAGTCCCATCTGGTCGCGACGCAAGGGCCCAGATGGCCACAACCGCCGACGCCGCGAAGGCGACGATCCACCATGGCGAGTTCTGCACCCGGCGGAAGCCTCGCGCCCTGGAATTCCACGCTGCCGCGGCCGAGGTGAAGGTGCCGTACGTGGGCAACGGCGCAGCCCGCCCCTCCAGCGCATCGGCGAACTCCCGCGCCGTGCTGAACCGGTCGGCGGGGAGTTTCTCCAGCGCACGCGCCACCGCCGTGTCAACGTGAGGCGGCACGGTCGGACGATGCATCCGCACCGACGCCGGGCGCTCGGTGAGGATCCGGGCAATGACAGCTTGCGCCGAGTTCGCGGCATGGGGGGGCACGCCGGCGAGCATCTCATAGACAACGGCGCCGAGCGAATAGATGTCCGCCCTGCCGTCAATGTGTGCGTCGCCCGTGGCCTGCTCCGGGCTCATGTAAGCCGGCGTGCCTAACGACAAACCCGTCTGCGTGAGGCGGCTCCCGCTGGCGTTCGAGACGGCCAGCGCGATCCCGAAGTCTGCCACCACCGGCTGCCCCTGCTGCAGGAGGATGTTCTCCGGCTTCAGGTCGCGATGAATGACGCCGAGCTGGTGCGCGTAGTCGAGCGCAGAAGTGACCGCCACGGCGATGCGCACGGCCTCCTCGACGGGAAGCTGTCGCTCGCGTTCGAGTCGCGCGCGGAGGGTCTCCCCCTCCACGAACGGCATGACGTAGTACAGCAGCCCATCCACTTCACCGCTGTCGAAGAGCGGCAGCAGGTTCGGATGCTGCAGGCTGGCCGTAACGCGGATCTCGGCCAGGAACCGGTCAGCGCCGAGCATGGCACCGAGGTCGGGATGCAGGACCTTGAGCGCCACTCGGCGTTGGTGCCGCACGTCACGTGCCACGTAAACCGTGGCCATACCGCCCGCTCCCGCCTCCCCCTCGATGAGGTAACGCTCCTCGAGCGCGGATCGCAGTCGATGCAGCAGGTTCATGGTACGCAGTGGGCGTGGCAGACCGTAGAAGGTACGCCATTCCAGGGCAGCGAGCCATACGGGGGGCGCTCCGCGCGCATGCGCGAACCACCCCCTCCGGTAGGAATGCGGAACCGCCGAATCCGCGCGCGCCGTTCGCCGACCGCATCACCCACCCACGCATCCTGACCGTCGGTGTTGGGCTCACCCGCCGCCACGGGCTCGGCGCACGAAGTCTCTCAGAGTATGCTGGATCGAACGGCAGGAGCCGGCGGCCGTGTGTCAAGCGGTCAGATCCTGGTGATCTGCCAAGGCGCGCGCGGAATGGGGCCACCATACTCGGTGATCTACGTCGCGGTTCGTCGCGTTAGGACTTCGCGCCCACCGTCTCCCGGAAATTCGGGGGCGTCTGGCTCGTGTGCTTGGTGAGAAGCGCGACGCGCCTGGGTTGCGCCAGAACAGCGCGAACCTCTGAGCCCTCGGCGTCGCGCAGATCGAGCGCGCCAAACGTGCGCAGGCAGATCATGCGAGTCTCCAGCCCCCATGCCGCTCCGAGTCTCAGGTCACGACACTGAGCCGTGGCAGGGGCGCCTCGGGGCAGGCTATGCCCGGTCGAAGCTACGGTCCGAGGCCCGACGCTGCAACGCGGTTCGAGGATCAGGACTCGGCGACTGCACGGAGACTCGTGCTTTGTCCAAGCGACGCAGCGTTCTGAACCGTCAGGCCGGTCGTGGCCGACTCCGGCAGGAGCCGGTGGCAACTCCGGGAAACGGTGGCGCCGAGCTCGCCACGGGACGAGCCGCTCGCCTTGTGGGATCTAGGGACAGAAGTCCGTGGAATTTGCGATGAGCGTATTCCCCTGCAGCGTGTTGTCCGCTGCCGGTCCTTGAAACGCGCAGGTATTCGCCTGTAGCGTGTTCCCGAGCACCGTGTTCCCGGCCCAGCCGGTCGCGAACTTGATGCCCACGGCGCTTGTGGTCAGCAGGTTGCCCTTGATCACGTTGCCGGTCGCGCCCGGTGGATTGGTCAGATCGATCGCCGCCACGGTGGCGCCCGAAATCGTGTTCCCCTTGAAGGTATTTCCCGGCTGCGAGATGAGGAAAATGCCGGTGGGGTTGTCGACGAGCAGGTTGTCGACAATGTCATTGTTGGTCGAGACCACGCCGAAGATGTTCTGCCGGAACATGAATGCCCTGGCGCTGTTGTCGTGCGCGAAGTTCGCTTTGATGGTGTTGCCGCTCGAAGCCTGGAGCAGGACTCCGGTCGCGTTGAGCGTGAACTCGTTGTCCTTGATGACGATTCCGGTCGACCCGGCCACGAACATGGCTTGCAGAAAACCGCGGATGGTGCCGCCATGGATCGAAACGTCCTGGCTCGCGGTCACCCTGATGCCCACAGTCATGCCTCCGCCGGGGCCGGCGATGGTATGTCCATTCAGGTTGATGTTGATGCCGGATCCCATGACCGTGATACCGTCACCCGGGCAGGCCAGGTCGTTCTCCAGCCGCAGATCCGAGGTTATCACGTCTCCGCACGAGGCGCTGGTGATCAGGAGAAAGCCGCCGCCGGAGACTTTTCCATCCAGAGCGGGTGCGGTGGTCTCACGATCAGCGGTGCACGCGGTGAGCAGGGAGAGCGCCAGCAGTTGACGAGCCGTGATGCGCATGATGAACCTCGCCTTTCGTAACGCCTCGCTGGCAACGATCCGCATCCGCTGCGTGCGGGACGACGCCGACGAGGCATATGTGTGCGGGTAGCATGCATCGGGCTGCTCCCCTGGTTCTCCCCCGCGCGTGATCCACGAATCCCTGACGCAGGTCCACCGGCAGGGCATCTGGTCATCGAGTCGGTCGCACTCTGAGTGCGAACGGATCCACCACAGTATCGGCTATGTAGTCCCTTGAGTCTACTTCAGGCAATGCGAACGATCGGCATTAGCGAACTCAAGAGGCGCCTCGGCCAGGTGCTCGGCGACGTCGCTTCCAGCAACGTGTTCCTGGTCACCGACCTTGCGGCATCCGGCACGTCGTGACTCGGATGCGCGAGCGCTCAGGTGGCGGTGGTGCGATCCCGACGGGGGCGATCCCGATATAGACTCGACATCTGACCGGGGAGCGGTCCAGTGGGGCCCTGAAGCGACCGACTGGGTGCTCGCGCGAGAGCAGGTAGTCCCGCACCTTCGCCGGCTCGACGACTGCACGGTCAGCTGCGGGGAGTTGCCCTCGAGGGCGGTTGGGGACTGCCTAACGCGGTAGAGATTCCTGGCACGCGCAGCCGTGACAAGAATCTCCAGTTGGACTGGATCCGCCGTCGCGAGCCACCGGAAACACGGGCCTATGGACTTTCAGCTGTTCTCGGCGAAGCCGCTTCCCGCAGCCTCGCTTGTCAGCCGCAAATGTTGTCATACCGCTCGCCGCGCAAGGCGTCGCGCGGACGCCTGCCGGCGTGGAATCTGCGCCAACTCGAGGGAGGCAGCCGCCTGTGCGTCGTACAACGCACACCGCTGCTGCAGGTTCATCCAGAACCCGGGTGTCGTCCCGAAGTACTTTGCCAATCGCAGCGCAGTCTCGGGGGTGATCCCGCGTCGCCCGTTGACGATCTCGTTGACCCGCTGATACGGCACGCGGATCGCCTCGGCGAGTTCGCGCTGGGTCACGTTCATAGGTACCAGAAACTCCTCAAGGAGAATCTCTCCAGGGTGAATCGGCCGGCGGTGCGTCGGAATGCGAACCATGGGCTGCGTCGCGGTCAGTGGTAATCGACGATCTCTACGTCCGTGGGTCCTGCGTCCGTCCAGACAAAACACACGCGATACTGGTCATTGATCCGGATGCTGTGCTGGCCGAGCCGATCGCACTTTCAGTGCCTCCACAGGGTTCCCAGGTGGGATCCGCAGATCGACGAGCGCCTCGGCCGAGTCGAGCGACTCCAGCTTTCGCTGAGCGATCCGCCAGATCGTCGAGGCGCAGGTGCGGCGAGCGGCCTTCGTGTCGGCACCGTTGAACACATCTTCAGTGCCGCCACTCCGGAACGATCGTATCACGGAGGAACAATAGCACGATGGTCATGCTATCGCAACTGAGCCCGCCCGAGCGAATTAGCGCGATGGCGTTCTGCTGCGGCGCATCAACAGGCATTGCAGCGGCGGGCGCAGCGACATCCCTGGCTCCGGGAGCGCGACCTAACGCTCAGTACAGGGTTCACCGTCAGCCCGTACTCGGGCATGACATCCTCCAGCAACATCTCACCCGGATGCGTCGGCCGCCGTCTCAACTGGCGTGTACTGGGAATGCTCACAGGCTGCACCTCAGTGATAGTCGCAGATCTCGACGTCGTAGGCGTCTCCGAGC
The DNA here is from genome assembly GCA_036393555.1 of Gemmatimonadaceae bacterium. GTDB lineage: Bacteria > Gemmatimonadota > Gemmatimonadetes > Gemmatimonadales > Gemmatimonadaceae > JABWBJ01. The sequence goes on along the minus strand of DASWGU010000176.1, from coordinate 22,515 downwards.
GTCGACCTAGGTTGTTATGCCGAATTGCATTTGTCGTCTCCCAGCGAGGGCCGATTCCATTGAAAGGGCCAGGACACTTTGTGCGCCAAGAACCCGGAGAAGGCGCGAAGAACGCCAAGTTCTCAACGTTCGTGGATCAGCTACTCACGGAAGTTGGTCACCAGCCGCGTGATACCATGACGAATGCGAGCGTCAGCAAGTATCACCGCTCGGCGTTCTGTTGCGACCTTCGCGTACTTCGCGGTTCCAAGGTGTCTTGACGTATCCCGCAACCACGAACACTTGCCCGTCCCGACGTCGACTGCGCACCGCACCCTTCCGGCGTGCCTGCTCCAGGAGCGTCGCGAGCTGTTGGCGGGCCTCGGAATAGGTGAATTCTTTCATGGAGACACTTCGATCAGTTGTACCCCCGCCGCAGCCGCGGCCCGTTGCAGGCCATGAGTTGAGGGTGAGTAACGGTGCGCGCTGTGCCAAGGCGCAGGTCAGGAGGCAGGCGTCGTACGCGTACCGCTTATGCTCGGTGGCGATCTTGAGCGAAAGCGCGAGATCGACGTCCAGGAACCGAATGGGGCATTCGTGTCTTCGATCGCCCGCGCACCTCCGCTCTGCATGCACCACTGCGTCGAGCACGGAGGACCGTTGCCGGGCCGGACCACCCGCGTTCGGCACGCGAGTCACTGCTGCCGCCACCAGCGCGCACTGACGTCACGTGTCTTACTCCGCGTCCAACTCCGCGTCGTGCCCTTACCGCGTGGCGCTCGCCAGCGATTTGATGGCATCCGACATCGCCCGCACGCGTGCCTGGTCCTTCGCGCCGGCGACGTCACGGTCCACCAGCCTCGCCAGTGCGCTGAGCGCATCGCGCCGCGCCCTGCCCGACTGCGCTTCCGCTTGGTCGAGCGTGTTCGCAATTGCCGTCGTGCGCTCCGACGCCAGGCCATTCCAACGCACGAGCTGGTCGAGATACGACCGCACAACCGGGAACGCCGCCGGCCATTCGATCCTGGGCTGGCTCTGCGGGTTGTACTCGGTGAACCGGACCAGCTTCGCCGCCTCGATCTCGTTCTTCGAGAGGTGCTCCGTCGGTTCGAGTTCATAGATGTCGAACCCGCGGTCGATCTCAGACGAGTAGATGTACCCGTTCCAGTAGTAGGCGCCCCACGAACCGCCGATCGTGGCGCGGCCGCGTCCGCCGCCCGGCGGTGTCGCCGCTGACGGCACGTCGACCTGCGGCGGCGGATCGATGGCGCCCCGATCGAACCAGGCAAGTTCCGTCGGGTTGGCCGGATCGGTGAAGTCCATGACGCTCACGCCACCCTGGTACCAACCCTGCACCATGACGTCGCGGCCGGGCACGGGGATCAGGCCCCCGTTATGCGAGACGCAGTTCTCCTCGGCGGTCTGCACCGAGGGGATCTTGAAGTACGCGTGCTGCGTGTACTTCTTCCTGTCGTCGATTGTGAGGATGGTGTTGCCGCCCATCTCCATCATCGAGTTGGCCTGGCACATTGGTGAGGTACCGCCGCCCCACTCGTCGGTGAAGACCACCTTCTTCCCGTCGTTGGAAAAGACTGCCGTGTGCCAGAGTGAGAAGTTCGTATCGGCCCTGGCGTCGAGGCGCACCGGCTTCTCGCGGTTGGACACGTCGACCAGCAGGCCGTAGCTGCTGCAGGCGCCGGCCAGAAGGTTCATTTCCGGGTAGGCGGTCACGTCATGGCAATTGCGCGGACCCGTGGGACGCGGCGGCGGCGCCGTGCTGTCGCCACCGGCTCCTCGCCCGCGACCACCGCGCGGCGGGCGGCTCGCCGCCCGCGGCGCCGGCTCGAGTCCGGTGAAAATGCGTGCGCCCGTCACCACCTCGGCCTTCTCGGGCTGCCTCAGGTCCACCTTGATGACGTCAAGCCTGAATAGCGAGTTCGTTTCGTCCGCCGGGTCCGTCCCCGCCATGCATCCCGGTACTTCGGTCGCGGGACGAGCGCCCTGATTCCCCGAGACATAGATGTAGAGGATGTTCCTGTCCCGCGGGTGCGGCAGCGCCGTGTGCGTATGCGAACCCTTGCACGTCTGCACGTTTTTCACGAGCCGCGGCTGGGCGGGATTGGACACGTCGAAGATGCGCACTCCCGCCATGTGGTCCTTCGGGTCCTGCACGCCGCCCTTGTTGCAGTCGTTGCGGTTTGCCCCACCCTCCGCCGAGAGGAAGAGCAGGTTGCCGATGATGGTGGGATCGCCCTGCGACGTGATGCACTGCACCGTGGAGACCAGCTTCGGCTTCGCGGGATCGCTCACGTCCCAGATGGAGAATCCGGCGAAGTTGCCCTGGTAGACGTAGTTGCCACCGAAGGCGAGGTCCGAGTTGGCGAAAGTGAGGCCGCGGGTCGAGTCGAAGGGCGCTGCCTTCGGCGTATTGGAGACCAGCCGCATGCCCTTCTGTGAAACCTCGGCGTCGAGCTTGCCCGGCCGGAGCTTGCTGCGCGGATCCTCCGGGTTCGGGTAGGTCTGCGCGGCGAGCATCACGGGAATCACGGAGGCCGCGGCAAGTGCGAAGGCGAAGCGGGCGAATGACATCGTCAGGTCGGAACGGGGAAGGGAGTAAGGGACCGGAACCGTGATCGACTGAGGCTGCGTTTCAAACCGGCAGTCAGCCAGGAGGCAGTTGGGACAGCATCTGGTACATGACGCCGATCTCCGCCGTCTGCACCGTGACAACGTCGTTGGCAAAGACGTTCACGTCCACTTCCTGGCCGGCGAGCGGCGTCGCAAAGAGGTCCTCAACCATTCTGAGCGCCCCTTCGTGGTGCTGGATCATCAGCGTGAGGAAGGCGCGATCGAACGCGAATCCGGTCGCGGCATCGAGCTCCTTGAGCTGCTCGTCGGTGAGCATCCCGGGCATTGTCATCGTGCGCCACGACGACGTATCCGGCGCGACCTGGCCATAGTGGACCAGCCAATCCTGCATGAGGCGGATTTCCGCCACCTGCGACTGGTCGATCTTCAGGGCGAGCCTGAGGACGCGAGGGTTGGCGCCGTGCTTCCCGGCCATGCGGGACATGTGGATCGCCTGGGCGTGGTGTGCGATCATGCCCTGCATGAACTCGACGTCGGCAACGGTATAGGGGGCGCCCGGCGGTACCGTGATTGCAGCAGCGGGGTGCCCGGCGTGCTGCGCCGCTGCAGGCGCAGCCGTTCCGAACAACCAACACATGGCGAGCCCGGCGATAATGGCGGTTCGACGCGACGGCATCATACAGTTTCGTGGAGTGGCAATCCTGCACGGAAACGGTACGGCCTGGCGGAGCGTTGCGCCACCGTCGACGAGGATCACAGGTGCTGCGTCATCGCAGCGACTGCTCCCGCTCATGGGTCCTGCGAGCTCCGGACTGGAGTTGACCCGTTCTCGTGGACACTTCACCTCGAAGCCTTAGTGCCGAGCGCCAACGCCGGAGACGTAGGTGGAGCGGGCCACTTCCCATTCGTTCGCCGCACCACCCGGCCGCCGGTAGTCAAACGCGGCCCGGATATTCCATGCGCCTGCCTTCGTGAGTGGGAGATGCACGACACCGTTCGCATCCGCGCTGAGTGTCAGTGATACCGCCTGCTGCGCAGTAGCGGTCGCACTCGTGTCGACTGCCGGTCCGGCTAAGACCCCGATGTTGGGCACCGGCTTCCCGGCACCGACCACCTTGACGTGCAGCGTATCGCCCAGGTGCAGGTGCGCCGGATCGTTCACAGGCGTGAACTCGAGCGTGAACCCCGCCGACTTCGAGTACGCGCGGGGACCACCATCCCCGACCTCGACGACGGTGAACGCGTAGGAGCCTGATGTGTAGACGACGCTATTCTGACCGGCGAACGCATTCTCCCGTTCCAGCCGCGCCGCTTCCGACGCGCCACCTTCCAGGCGGAGGAATCGGAGCAGGCCAGCGGGCGTCGAGCGCGTTGTGCGCGGCATTAGCGCGACCGCGATGAGGTATTGACCGGCGGCAGCCGGCTTCTGGTGCAGCCGCAGCGAGTTCCCCTCCACCGCCATCTGCGTGATCTTCATCTCGGCATTCGCCCCGATCACCCGCGCGTCCGTCACCCGCGCCGGCTGAACCGCGGTACCTGTCGGGAAGCGCGTTCCGGAGCGCCCGCTCACATGAATCGTGGCATCGCCGGCCACAGCGAAAAGATCGGGAATGATCCAGAAGTCGTGGGCTGCCGAGGTTGATACCAGAGTGACGAGGGCGACGCCGCACATCAAGGGCACGCGGTACGAGCGTGTCGCTGAAGACCGGGACAACATTCGTGGCGACATGGCTATCTCCTGGAGGCCGGTGCGAAGGGCTCATTGAACGCGATCCTATCGACTCTCTGGGCGCCTGTAAAGCAGCAACCACTCATTGCCGACCGGGCACCCGGCAGCAGGCACGACTGGAGGGCGTCGACCGGGAGTTACCGCCAAGGTCCGGTCAGGGGTGGTGACCAAACAACTGACTCAGGCGGTAACGGGGACGGATCGTGTAATCCAGTCTCCCTGAAAAGCGTGGCGTGTGAGGTGGATCTGTCAGAGCCCAGACCGGATCTCCGCGGAGCCATCGCTCCTGGCGCATGTGGCGGTGAGCAAGTACGCCGATCACACGCCGCTCACCCGGTTGCAGGGGATCTACGCCCGGAGCGGTGTGCAGATCCCGGTCACCACGCTCGTGGGGTGGATCGCGGCGGTGGCGGAGAAGGTGAAGCCCCTGGCCGATGCCATCGCAAGGCAGGTGCTCGCCGCGTGCGTGGTGAACACGGACTCGACCGGGCTCAAGGTGTTGGAGCCCAGAGCTCCGGAGAACATCATCCGCGGCACGATCTGGTGCTACGTGGGAGGACGCTACGCGGCCTATCTCTTCACGCCGACCGGTGAGGGGGAAACCGGCCCGTGGGAGTTCCTCGCGGGCCGCACAGGGTACGTGCAGGCTGATGCGGCGTCGGTGTTCGACCGGGTCTTCGATGACCAGGTGGCAAAGGCAGTGGAGGTGGGCTGCTGGGCGCATTATCTGGAGCGACGCTTTATGCGGAGTGGCGGGGCTGACCCGGTGGTTTCTCCTGGCGAGCGCTGCGACAGCGTCTTCGCATAAAACCGCTCCCTTAGAGCGACTGCAAGAACGCGAGCAGGCCGGGGCTGGGCTTCCACGGCTTCGCACGCGCGGGTGCGATCCCTGCACGCTGAAGCACCTGGCCACGCGCGGCAAGACGTGGCGCACGATGACGCTGTGTGACATGTGATCGGCCCAGACCTCGTCGTGACCCGAAGCCCAGCGGAGGTGGCAGGTTGCCCAGCGCCTGCGGTGACAGCGAGCGCCGAAGCCCGAGCAGCACGCGGCCGTGGTCACGATCAGTCTGCAACGCTGAGCACCATGCGCGTGCCCTGGTCGGTGCCTCGCACCCCATCGGTGCCATGGCGTCGAGCGCCGCCTGCACCGCTCGCACGCGGCGACGCAGCCAGCGCACTCCGCTCGGCAAGGTCACGTCACTCCCGCGCAATGCGTCAGCCGCGGCCTCCGTGCTCTTCGCCCAGGCCGCCGCGGTGAGGATGTCGTCGATCGAGGCGAGCAGTCCTGGGAGTCTGGCCGCAAGAAAGTCCGGCAGCAGGCTGAACGTGCGATGGCCCTCTGGGCAATACCACCGAGCAACGCGGAGGCCGTGCGGTGTCACGCGCGCATAGGTCCCGTGACGAGCGAAGGAGCAGCCGCCCGACGGGTGCACGGGACAGGCAGGCAACCGGGCTTCACGCCACTCTCGATTGGCGATGTACGCCTCGACGCTCGACTCGGTGCGCAGCGGGATCTGCAAGGTCTCTCCGTCGACGCGGCGCTGGCCTCGATGTGATGGCGGAAATTATGTGGAGTCGGGTGGCCTCGCTCCTGGCGGCGAACGGCAGGCCCCCGCACGTCGGTCACTCCGCATAAAGCGTCGCTCCAGATAATGCGCCTTATGTCGTGCTCCACATAAGGCGCACGCGAGGAGGAAGTTCGTCGCGCTCCAGGATACGGACTGCCTGGTGGCCTATCCGCTGCAGCTGATGGCCCGGCTCTACCGGATCGAGCACTTGGCCGATGCGCGGGAAACTCACGAGCGAAGATCGGCGACTGCTCCGGCGGGAGAGATCGAAGCCGGTGCTTGAGAAGATCAGGCGATTACTCCTCAACACCGTGGCAAAGGAACCTCCATCGAGCGACTTGGCGAAGGCGGCAAGCTATGGGCTGAACCACTGGGGCGCGCTGACGCGTTTCGTCGTCGACGGCCGTTTGAGCCTGGACAACAACCTGTGCGAGCGGCAGCTCCGGGCCATTGCAGTCGGCCGCAAGAATTACCTCTTCGCGGGATCGCCGGAGGGCACGCGCCGCGCGGTGACGATCTACACCGTGCTCCAGAGCGCGATCCTTCACGGCATTGCTCCGCTGCCGTATCTCACTGACGCTCTGCGGAAGCTGAACTCTGGCACGCCAGTCGCCGATCTGCTACCGCATCGCTTCGTCGAGCTGACGCAGACAGCGACCTGACCTCAGCTCACATCAGACGCACGAACTGCGCTGCCTGCGAGACCATGGTGAATCCGAGCGGATACGACTGAGATGCGTCACTCACCCACCAACGAGATCGGCATCCGCATGAGCCCTGGCGCCGACACGAGCCCGGTGCAGCGCATGGTGCTGGCCGAAGGCGGCGTCCTGCTGGGCATCGACCTGCTGCTCGGAGTGGGAGGCTCCATCGTCGCGACGCGGCTCATCCAGGGCCTGCTGTTCGGCGTCGAGCCGGGCGATCCCATCACGCTGGGGGCGTGGCGATGATGATGGCGGCCATCGGCCTTGGCGCGTGCTGGGTCGCGGTGTGGCGGGCGGCGGTTGATCCGGCAGTGGCCAATGCGAGAGCAGTGAGACTGGGACTGACGACTGGGTGAGTAGTGACGAGTGAGCGGTGACGACTGGATCCAGAAATCCCGGGGCGGTTCATGACCTCCTTCCGTGCGAAGGTGACCGGCATCAGGCTGTCGGAGCTAACGCGGCTCGCACTGTGGTGCCGGCGCGAGATGAGCAGTGTAACCGAGGAACCCGCCCCCAGTATTCGTGAACGTCAGCTCCCAACCGGAGGCGCCCGCCGGCACAAAGGTAGGCGTCAGTGCGAGCGCCTTCTCGCCAGGAATCGACTCAGCCCGGGTGACCAGATAGATCCCCTGGGGGTCGCTGGGCGTCCAGCTCAAGGTGTCTTGCTGAAAAACCGCTCCAGCAGAATCCACCTCTGTGAGCGTAAGCGTCCAGATGGCTGGGAATTGCAGGCAGCCACTTGGGCCATCGATTTCTCCCAGTGCCTTCGCTCCGCGGTAGACGCCCTGTGGTATCGGCCACGCCCAGATGCGCGCGCGGATATACAGTCTCTCACAGCTTCCGCTGTCGCACAACGGGTTCGATACGCGCAAGGTCGGCGTCGCGCTTGTTGGCGAGGTTGCAGCGGCGCATCCGATGGTGCTGGCAACGGCGATCGCTGTCACTCGACGCCAGTGCTTGGTCGCTCCTGCGAGGGCCCGGTCTACAGGCTGACGGTGTCTCGCCATGTCATTCACAGAAGGACGAGTGGAGCCGCGTCCTCCGGACGACTTTGCTCGTATAGACACGAACCCTCGCCAAGCCCACCGAAGGAATCGCGCGAGGACGCCGGGGACAACGGCATCCTGCTGTAGCAAGAGCGAGCTGCAGTTGCGATGTGTCAGGCCCATCGCCCTCTCGTCCCGAGCCAATGCGCGGTGATGCGGTGTCGGCATCAATGCGGTATCGCCGGCCTTCTAGCCGGACGCTGGAGAAGTCGCTGTTGCAGACACTCCTCGTTGCCTTGCGACACCGAGATCGATCGTTCATCATTCGCGTGCTGTCCGTACTCGTTCCAGACAAGCACCTTGAGCGTGAAGCTCGTAGAGGCAGAGTACCAGAGTTCATAATCCGTACCAATCGGCTCGACTTCCTCGTTCACCGTCCACTCGATCGATGCGTCGCCGACGTTGGTTGACACATACCAGTAGCATGTGTCTTCCGGCTTCATCTCGTCCGGACCCACAATCGTCGCCCAGTCCGTCGGAGGCGGAGGCGGATTGTGATAGAGGTCCACCGTGTATGTCGTCGCACTAACGCTGAAGCTGCACTCAGGGCTCGGATTTGCGGCAACGGTGGTCGACCAACTGGGCGTGACCCCCTGACCGTTGTGGTCACTCAGCGAGAGCGCAGAGTAGAACACGCCAGTCGACGGGTATTGACTGCACGCAGAAAGGCCATAGACCTCGACGGCCCCTCCGATCGCCACCGGGTATTGATCGACATCGGTGACGACAAATGTCGACTGCGTCTCCCGAGTCAAGTCGCGCGTGATGATCGTCCAAGAACACTCCCCAGATTGACAGTCGCTCGCGGTAACAGTTCCAAGCATGTCGTCTTGTGCGGATACGCTGATCGGCGTGCTGTACGAGCAGTCGCTGCCATCGTCACAATGCCAAGACGCGGCCACCCAGTAGGAACCACCGAAAGCACCGTTGTTCCCGTATTGCAGTACTGGTTGAATGATGTACGGATGACCTGTTGTGGATACGAGTCCCGGGAAGGTGTAGTAGACCTGACCGGTGGAGTAGCTCCCAGCAGGCGCGGAAGGTGTATCCCATCTCGCCGACAACCCGCGGAATCTACTGTCGCCGGAAAGCGAGTACTGAGCCCATTCCATCCATCCGTTGTTGATCGGTGGAGTGGTTCGATCCTCCGCAATCCGCTGCCCCGTCTTCGAACGACGTCCAGGGTACATACACTCGGGAACGTGGTAGGAAGTGCCGTCGTTTCTGGTCACGACGCGGTCGCGCCCCACGCGCGCACCATTGGGGACCTCATGCACACACGAGCGGTGGTACCAACCAGCCGGAGTGATCACAAGCTCAGCTTGAGGAGCCGCAGGCGTCTCCTGAGCGCTGCTTGGAAAGACCCGAGGGCCGGATCGGTTACCGCGGAATCAACGCAGCCTGACAGGATCATGGTGAGAACGAGTGCGGCCAGGTTTGGCCGCACGTGCAGGTAGGAGCGCGTCATTGGATGCCTCCGAGTTTTCGGACTTCCGGGCTGCTCTTGCGGTGTTGCTGTGAGTGGCACCGCCCGCGACCCGCCGAGTGCGACCAAGAACGCATCTGCTGCCTCGTTGAACCATAGGGGAACGGCCGACCGCTTGTGAGGAATTGTGGCCGTCCGACGCAGCGTGCGTAGTGACCGGTGACGGGTGGCTCGTGAGTATTGAGCATCTCCAGTTTCTCCTCACATCGAATGCCGTGAAGACCCTGCTGGACTTCTTGCTCGAGCACGAGCGCGAGCATCCAGATCGCACCTGGCTGACCCAGCCCATGGGCGGCGGGGTGCTGCGCGAGTTCACCGGGCGTGAGGCGATCGACGAGGCGTGCCGGCTGGCGACGTACCTGAAGGCTCGCGGCTTCGAGTCCGGCACGCGCATCGCGATCATCTCGAGGAACGGCGCCTGATGGTTCCTCGCGGACCTCGCCATCTGGATGGCCGGCCCCGTGTCCGTGCCCGTCTATCCCCACACTGACCGCGGACAGCGTGCGGTCCATCCTCGAGCGCAGGCTGCGGCGACCGGCCGGGATCCACCAGGCAGCGGGTGTAACCGAAGCGCTTGTCGTGACTCCCGGGAACCGCGGCTGAGCCTCTCCCGAACGCATCGAACGGCAATCGCAGCCCTGCAACCGGGCCGCTTCGCCAGTCGTCACGGGCAACGATATCTACGGACAAAGTGTCTGTAGACACAACAGCCGCCCTGGCGCCCGTGAGCCCGCCATGCCCTCGCATCCGGCACCGACCTCCTTCCTGCCCCTCAAGCACGACGTCCTGCTGATCCTGCTCGCGCTGGGCGACCGGCGGCTGCACGGGTATGGCATCATCAAGGAAGTGGAGGCCCGTTCGGGCAGCGAGGTCGTTCTGCAAACCGGGGCGCTGTACCGGTCCCTCAAGCGCCTGCTGTCCGACGGATTCATCGTAGAGTGTACCGCGCCGCCGACCGCCGACAGCGACGATACGCGGCGACGCTACTATCGCGTGTCTCCCCTCGGCGCCGCCGTGCGCACGGCAGAGATCGAGCGCATGTCGCGCATCGTGCGCACGGCGAAGCTCACCCCGGTGGGCAAGCGCCCCCGCCTCGCATGATGACTGCCCCAGGCCTGTACCGCCTCCTGCTGCGCTTCTATCCGCGGGCGTTCCGCGAGGAGTTCGGTGACGAGATGCGCGCTACCTTCGCCCGCCTGATGGCGGATTGCCGCACGCCCGCCGCGCGCCGAGGCCTCTGGCTGGGCACGATCGTGGACTCCGTGACCGGCGGGATCGGGGAGCGGGTCGCCAGCTGCCGAACGGCCGGAGTGCGCAGCCACCGCCAACCATTGTCCCTGAGGATGGATGTCAACATGCAGGATTTCCGGTTTGCTGCTCGGTCCCTCCGACACCCGTCCCGGCCTCGTCGTGACCGTCGTCCTCACACTCGCTCTGGGCATCGGCGCCAACACGGCCATCTTCAGTCTCGTCGATGCGGTGCTGCTGCACCCGGTTCCGGTGCGCGACGCCGGAGCCGTGGTCACGGCGTTCCACCGACTCAACGACCGGGCACCATACCAGGGCTTTCCGTTCCCGCTGTTCGAGACGCTCGCAGGGGAGGTGCGCTCGCTGGAGGGTCTCGCGGGGTTCCACGTCATGGACATCGGCGCGCGGATGGGCGGTCGTGTCGAGCAGGTCCAGATCGCGGGCGTGTCGGGCAACTACTTCGACGTTCTGGGCTTGCGACCGCAGGTGGGCCGGCTGCTACATGCGTCAGACGATGGCCCGCGAGGCAGCAATCCTGTCGTCGTGCTGAGCGACGCGGCCTGGGCACGTTTCTTCGGCCGGCGTCCTGATGCAGTCGGAGCGACCGTCAACGCCGGGGGCCGTGTCTACACTGTCGTGGGTGTGGCACCGCGCGGGTTCCGCGGAACCGACCTCTCCGCGGCACCCCAGCTCTGGTTCCCGATCGCGATGTCGACGTCACTCGGGGAGGGAGGCCTCTTCGACGGGCGATCCGGCGAAACCGTGTTCGAGACGACGGCGTTCGGTTGGGTCGGGGTCGTCGGCCGGCTCCGTGACGGCACGCCCCACGCAGCCGCGGCCAGTGAGCTCAATGCCCTGACGCTGGGCTACTGGCGGTCAGTTGGTGGTCGGGCCGCCGCCGGTCGCGACACGATGACCGCGCCGGTTTCGGTGCTGCCGCTGGCCGCCAGTGCCGCGCTGGGCGATCGCGAGAACCTGCTGCGCTTCGTGGCCATCCTGTCCGCCGTGGTTGTCCTGACGCTGCTCATTGCATGCGTGAACGTGGCGAACCTGCTGGTCATACGTGGCACCGAGCGCGCACGGGAGCTGGCAGTCCGTGCGGCACTGGGCGCCTCGAGGAGCCGGTTGACTCGTCAGGCGCTGCTTGAGAGCATCATCCTCGCCGCAATCGGTGCGGCCGCTGCCGTGCTGGTGGCGCTGGCGGCGATGCGACTGCTGGCTGCCTTCGCCCTGCCGGGTGGCGTCGCCCTCGACCAGATCGGACTCGGGCTCAACCTGCGCGTCCTCGGTTTCACTGCGGCGTCCGCGGCATTCTCCGCTATCGCATTCGGTCTCCTTCCCGCGGTTCGCGCTGGTCGCAGCGGTGCGGCGGCCGCATTGCGCGGTCATGGCGGGAACACCGCGGGCGGGCCGCGTGGCGGCCTTGTCGTGGCGCAGGCGGCGATCTCCATCCTGCTGCTCGTGGGCGCCGGTCTGTTCGTCCGCAGCCTGCAGGCCGGACTCGCCACTGATCTCGGGATGGACCCGCGCGGCCTGGCTGCGGCAACGGTCGACCTCAGCCTCCACGGGGTACACCGCGGACGGCAAGGCGGCGTTCTACCGTGATGCGGTTGCCCGGGCGCGCGCACTGCCCGGCGTGGAAGCGGCCGCGATCGGAAGCCATGTGCCTCTGGCGCGGATCAACCGCCTTCCCATGGCGCCACTGTCGGGCGCCGACGCGGGCGATCGCTCTGCACGCGTGGGCGTTGGCCTGGTCCATTCGTCGCCGGAGTACTTCGACGTGATCGGCGTCCCCATTCGTGCGGGCCGTCGCTTCACTGCCCGTGACGACGCCAGCGTACCCCGGGTGGCGATCGTGAACGAATCTGCTGCCCGCCGCCTCGCGCCCGGACTCGACATTATCGGTCGCGAGATCACGATGCTCGGTGCGATCACGTATACGGTCGTCAGCGTCGTCGCCGACACGAAGTACGCCACGGTCCGGGACTCCGCCCTGCCGGTCATGTTCACGCCGGTCGCGCAGCCATCGAGCATGGCGGCGAGCCTCATCGTTAGGGCGCGCAACCCGCAGGCCGTGCTCCCGGCGCTGACGCAGGTCCTGCGCGACATGGACCCCAACCTGCCCGTGCGTGACGTGCGGCTCGTGTCGGATCAGGTCAACGCGGTGCTCATGCCACAACGCTTCGGCGCGATGCTCCTGGGCGCACTCGCCCTGGTGGCGCTATGCATCTCGACCGTGGGGATCTACGGCGTCGTTGCATATGGCGTGTCACAGCGCTCGCGGGATCTCGGGATCCGCATCGCACTCGGGGCCGGCCGCGAGCACATCGCCAGCGTCGTCACGCTGCGCAGCGCGCTGGCGATCGGTCTGGGCATGGTCCTCGGCACCGCGGCCGCGGGTGTGGCCACGCGTGGGCTGGAGGAGTTCCTCTACGGCGTGACCCGGCTCGACGTCGTCGCGTTCGCGGGCGCGATCGCCCTGCTGGGCGGGGCGGCGGCAATCGCCTGCTGGACGCCGGTCCGTCGGGCGTGGCGAGTCGACCCGATGTCGGTGAGTCGGTCCGAGTGAGGCAACGACCGCCGGTCGTCTGCGAGACCGAATCCTCCGCTCGCGACATGGACGCGCAGTTCCACGAGTTCGCCTGACGCGGCCTCGGTCGAGATCCATCATCCGCACGGTTGGCCGGCAGGAAGATCTCGATCCGCGCGTGCTCAACGATCCAGTCGGACGTGAAGAAGTTGGCGTACTCGCCGTATCCCTTCACCCTGGTGACGCTGATGCCGGGGATGTCGAGTTCCCTGAGACGGCGTTCCACTTCCGGCAGCACCGCCGTCCGCACGATTGCCGTGACCTTTCTGAACGGCACCCCGACCAGCGCCTCCTGTCCCGGCGCGCCGCTTTGTGCGAGTTCATGGGGCATGGTGTCCGTCCTCCTGGCGCGGCGCCTCTCACACCGACGCCGAACGAAGTCTGAGCGCATTGCTCACTACCGAAACCGAACTGAAACTCATGGCTGCCGCCGCGATGATGGGTGACAGCAGCAAGCCGAAGAACGGGTACAGCACCCCCGCGGCGACCGGCACGCCCGCGGCATTGTAGATGAACGCGAAGAACAGGTTCTGCCTGATGTTCGTCATGGTCCGGCGACTCAGGCGACGCGCCCGCACGATACCGCGGAGGTCGCCCTTCACGAGCGTGACAGGCGCGCTCTCCATGGCCACGTCCGTACCAGTGCCCATGGCGATCCCGACCTGGGCTTGCGCCAGGGCCGGCGCATCGTTGATGCCGTCCCCCGCCATCGCCACGAAGCGTCCCTCCGACTGGAGGTGCTTCACGACGTTGACCTTCTCGTCGGGCAGCACTTCCGCGCGCACGTCGTCCATGCCGAGCCGCCGGGCGACGGCCTCCGCTGTCGCGCGGCTATCGCCGGTGACCATGACGACCCGGATGCCCTCCTCGCGCAGGGCGCGGATGGCATCCGGCGTGCTTTCCTTGATCGGGTCGGCGACTCCGATGAGACCCGCAAGCGTCCCGTCCACCGCGACGAACATTACCGTCTGGCCTTCGGTACGCAGCGCATCCGCATCAGCCGCCGCCCCACCCGGATCGATACCCAACGCCTCCATCATGGCCTGATTGCCGAGCGCTACTCGGCGTCCATCCACCGTGCCACGCACCCCCTTGCCAGTGACGCTCGCGAAATCCGACGCGCTCGTCAGACTCGCACCCCGCGCCTCGGCACCGGTGACGATGGCCGCGGCCAGGGGATGCTCGCTGCCACGCTCGAGCGTCGCGGCAAGCCGGAGTACGTCCTCTTCGGTGAAGCCCGCCGCTGCCTGCACCGTGACAAGCTTCGGCTTGCCCTCCGTCAGCGTTCCGGTCTTGTCGACCAGGAGCGTGTCCACCTTGCGCAGCACCTCAATGGCTTCCGCGTTGCGGAACAGGACGCCCATCGACGCTCCCTTCCCCGTGGCAACCATGATCGACAGCGGCGTCGCCAGGCCGAGGGCGCAGGGACAGGCAATGATGATGACGGCGACTGCGTTGATGAGCGCATGCGCCATCCTCGGCTCGGGCCCGACCCGACTCCACACGACAAACGTGATGATCGCGATGACGATCACCGCGGGCACGAACCAGCCGGACACGACGTCTGCGAGCTTCTGGATCGGTGCCCGGCTGCGCTGAGCTTCGGCGACCATCGCGACGATGCGGGCCAGGAGCGTGTCGGCGCCCACTCTCTCCGCCCGCATGACGAGCGCCCCGGTCCCGTTCACGGTCGCGCCCACGACGCGGTCACCCGCGTGCTTCTCGACCGGGATCGGTTCGCCGCTCACCATCGCCTCGTCGACCGAACTCGCTCCCTCCAGCACGACGCCATCCACCGGGACCTTCTCGCCCGGTCGCACCCGCAGGCGATCGCCGATCCGGACCTGTTCCAGCGGCACATCGACCTCGCTGCCGTCGTCGCCCAGGCGCCGAGCCGTCTTTGCCTGAAGACCGAGGAGCTTGCGAATCGCGCTGCTGGTCTGGTTGCGAGCCCGCAACTCGAGCACCTGGCCCAGCAGGATCAGCGTGACGATGACGGCCGCCGCTTCGAAATACACGCCGACCTCACCAGCTTCATCACGGAACGCGGCCGGAAAAACGCCCGGGACCAGGGCCGCAACCACGCTGTACGCGTAGGCGACGAACACGCCCAGCCCGATGAGCGTGAACATGTTGAGACTGCGGTTCCGGACCGATTGCACCGCGCGGACGTAGAAGACCCACGAGGCCCAGGTGCAGATCGGCGTAGCCAGGAGCAGTTCCACCATGGTGCGTACCCGTCCGGACAGAAGCCGCGAGGTCGGGGCTCCCGGGAGGAAGTCGCCCATGGCGATGAGCACGAGAGGCACAGTCAGGGCCACCGAGAACCAGAACCTGCGCGTCATGTCACGCAGCTCCGGACTCTCCTCCTCCGATTCGGCGCTGACCGTCATCGGTTCCAGCGCCATCCCGCAGATGGGGCAGGTGCCAGGTCCGTCGCGCACGATCTGCGGGTGCATCGGGCAGGTCCATTGCGTCGCCGGGGCGGGTTCCGCCACGGGAACCCACGGCTCCAGCGCCATGCCGCATGTCGGGCAGTTCCCCGGCGCGTCCCGACGCACCTCCGGGTGCATTGGGCAGGTGTAGTCCGTCCGGCCCGTCACGACGAACGCACCTCGTATACCGAGGTATCACCCGTCTTCGTGAAGGCGATCACCTCATAGCGCTGACGTCCAACGTCCATGCCCGGCGCGCTCTGCGGCATCCCGGGAACCGCAAGCCCGCGGATATCGGGACGCTCGCGAATCACCCTGGCAACGAGATCCGCCGGCACGTGGCCTTCGAACACGTAGTTCCCCACCTCGCTCGTGTGACATGAGTAGAGCTGTGTCGGGACGTTCAGGTTCCGCTTGGCCGACACGATGTCCGGCAGGTCGCGCACGTCGAGCGTAAACCCGCTGCTGCGCATGTGCGCGATCCACTTGCCACAGCATTCGCACGTCGGCGCCTTGTAGACCGTAACCGTCCCGAGGTCGGCCCCCAGTGACCGGCGTTGCCAGACAAGGCCGCCCAATACCAGCACGGCCGCTCCTCCGGCGGCGCTCCCGATAAACGCCCGGCGCGAGACGTGCGCACGAGGACGTTGGTCGCTTCCCGCGGCTCCTGCCTCGTGGTGCTTCCGTCGTTGCCTGCTCATGAGTGTCCTCCTTGTCCATTGCCTGTTGCGGTTCCCATCGCGAGACGACTCGCCACCGGAACCGGAATCCCTGCTCCTGCGCCGGTCACAACCGCACGTTGCGCGAGGCGCAGCTCGCGCTCACGCCACAGGGCGTAGATCGCGGGAATCACGACCAGGGTCAGAATGGTGCTGCTGATCATTCCGCCCACCATCGGTGCGGCGATTCGTTTCATGACGCTCGCTCCAGCGCCAGTCCCCCAGAGGATCGGTAACAGACCCGCCATGATGGCGGCGGTGGTCATCATGCGCGGCCGTACACGCTCAACCGCGCCCTCGATGACCGCGTCATAGAGGTCGCGGAGCGTCGGGCGCCGTCCACTGGCGAGCCGGGCCTGCCATGCCAGGTCGAGGAAGATGAGCATGACGACGCCGGTCTCCGCGGCCACACCGGCCAGCGCAATGAACCCGATGGCGACCGCCACCGACCAGTTGTATCCCAGCGCCCACAGGAACCAGATCCCGCCCACCAGAGCGAAGGGCAGCGACAGCATGACGATGAGCGTCTCCGCCACGCTCTTGAAGTTGAAGTACAGGAGCAGGAAGACGATGGCGAGCGTGGCGGGAATCACGAGCTTCATGCGTTCCTGTGCCCGCTGCATGTACTCGTACTGCCCGCTCCAGGCCATCGTGTACCCCTGCGGCAGCGTCACCATGCCGGCGACCACCTGCTGCGCTTCGCGCACGTAGCTGCCGATGTCGCGTCCGACGACGTCCACGTACACCCAGGCGGTGGGCACCGCGCCTTCGGTCCGCACCACCATCGGACCGGACACCTCACGAATTGTGGCGACCTGGCCTAACGGCACCTGCGGGACTCGTCCGGGATTCGCCCTCGTGACGGCCCCTCCCATCGAGCCACCACCCGACATCGCGCCGCCGCTCCCGCCCATGGGCGACGCGGAGCCCTGCATGACGGGAACCAGGACGTTGGCCAGCTGCTCCGGGCTTTCGCGCAGCTCCTGCGGATACCGGACTCGCACGCCGTACCGCTCCCGCCCCTCGACAGTCTGCGTAATCGTCATGCCGCCGATGGCCGTCGCGATGACCGCCTGGATGTCACCCACGTTGAGCCCGTACCGTGCCGCCGCCACGCGATCGATGTCGATGTCGAGGTAGTAGCCCGACTGGGCACGCTCAGCAAAAACGCTGCGCGTCCCCGCGACCCCGCCGACGGCGCTCTCGACCTCTTTCCCGATTCGTTCGAGCTCCGCCAGGTCGGGGCCGAAGATCTTGATGCCGACAGGTGTGCGGATACCCGTGGCCAGCATGTCGATCCGACCCTTGATCGGCATCGTCCATGAATTGCTCACGCCCGGGAGGCGCACGGCCGAGTCCATCGCGGCAACCAGCCTGTCGTACGTCATGCCTGGCCGCCATTCCGACTGCGGCTTGAGCGTGACCGTCGTCTCGATCATGTCCAGACCCGCCGGATCGGTGGCCGTCGTGGCGCGACCCGCCTTCCCCCAGACACGCTCGACTTCCGGGAACGACGCCAGAATCGAATCCTGGGTGCGAATGAGCGCCCGTGCCCGGGCGACGCTGACGCCGGGCAACGTAGTTGGCATGTACAGAATCGTCCCCTCCTCCAGCGGCGGCATGAACTCGCTGCCGATCCGGCTCCACGGAATCCACGTGAGGACCAGTGCGATCACAGAAGCCGTGATCACCGCGGCGCGGCGCTGCAGCACGAACACGATGACCGGACGGTAGATCCGGATCAGAAACCGGTTGAGAGGATTGGCACGCTCACGGTAGATCCGTCCACGAATGAACAGCCCCATCGTCACCGGAACCAGCGTCACGGACAGAAGGCTCGCCGCCGCCATGGCGAATGTCTTGGTGTAGGCAAGCGGCTTGAAGAGCCGTCCCTCCTGTCCTTCCAGAGTGAAGACCGGCAGGAACGACACCGTGATGATCAGCAACGAGAAGAACAGCGCCGGGCCCACTTCCTTCGAGGAATCGACGACGATGGCCCAGCGTTCCCGCGAGGAGAGCACGCTGGTGTTGAACCCGCGCCCCCTCGCGCCGCCCACGGTGCCCTCTCCGCCCTCCTTCGCCGCGATGGCGCGCTCCAGATGCTTGTGCATGTTCTCGATCATCACGATCGCCGCGTCGATCATCGCCCCGATTGCTATGGCGATGCCGCCCAGCGACATGATGTCCGCCCCGACACCCACCCACCGCATGGCGACGAAGGCCATCAGGATGCCGATTGGAAGCGTGAGAACGGCGACCAGCGCCGATCGCGCGTGAAGCAGAAAGAGCAGGCAGACGAGGGCAACGACCAAGCTCTCTTCCAGGAGCTTGCCCCGCAGTGTTTCGATCGCGCGTTCGATGAGGTCCGAGCGATCGTAGACGGGGATCACGACTACACCGGGCGGCAGGCCGCTCTGGATGCTCTCGAGTTTCTCCTTTACCCGGTCGATCGTGGTGAGGGCGTTTTCCCCGAACCGCATCACCACGATGCCGCCCACCGCGTCACCCCGTCCGTCGAGATCGGCGAGACCGCGCCGCACGGCGGGTCCAATCGTCACGCGGCCAAGCTCGGCCACGCGCACCGGCGTTCCCGCTGCGGTTGCACTGACGACCACGTTCTCGATGTCAGCCAGCGACTCGAGGTACCCCAGTCCCCGAACCATGTATTCGCGGTCCGAGAGCTCCATGACCATCGCGCCCACGTCCGCGTTGGCGTTCCGAATGGCATCCATCACCCGCATCACCGGGACGCCGTACGCCAGGAGCCTGGCAGGGTCGAGGTCGACCTGGTACTGCTTCTCGAAACCACCGACGGACGCCACCTCGGACACGCCGGGCACCGCCGTGAGCGCGTAGCGCAGGTACCAGTCCTGCACGCTGCGCAGCTCGGCCAGGTTCAACTTCCCGGTCGTGTCCTCGAGGGCGTACTGAAAGATCCAGCCCAGTCCGGTCGCATCGGGACCGAGACGGGGCGAAACGGCCTCGGGCAGCTTTCCGGTAATCCCGTTCAGGTACTCGAGCACGCGCGAACGCGCCCAGTACAGATCCGTACCGTCGTCGAATATGACGTAGACGAACGAGACGCCGAAGAACGAGTAACCGCGCACGGTGCGCGCGCCGGGCACCTTGAGCATCTCGGCCGCTATCGGGTACGTGACCTGGTCCTCGACGATCCGTGGCGCCTGTTCGTTGTACTCCGCCTGCACGATGACCTGGACGTCGGAGAGATCAGGGAGGGCTTCCAGTGGCGTGTTCCGGATGGCCCAGATCCCTCCGACAACCGCCGCGATGGTGAACAGGAACACGAGCAGCTTGTTCGCCACCGACCATTCGATGAGTCGCTTGAGCATGATCCGCTACTCCTGGCGGTCGTCGTGGGGGGTGCTTCCCGGCGGCTTCCTGGCGCTGTCCCCGACCGCCTTCTCCATCTTCATGCCGGGCATGTCCTGCATCGCGTCATCGCTGCCCGGAGAGGCCGGCGGCTTCTGGCCCGCGCCCTGAGCGCCCATGTCCATTCCCGGCATGTTGATCATCGCGCCCATGGCAGCGCCCAGGTTCGATTCCGCGTCCACGAGGAACGTCGCGGAGGAAACCACAACCTCGCCCGCCTTCAGCCCGCGCATGATCTCCACGCGGTCGTCGCTCGTCATGCCCAGCTCGACCTCGCGCGGCTCCAGCATGCCGTCGTCCATTCTGACGAAGGCGATGACGCGTTCCCCGGTTGCCAGTACGGCCGATCTCGGAACGCTGACGACGTTCGCGCGTTGAGCACCCGGCAGGCGAATCGTGGCGTACATCCCCGGCCGCAGTCGCAGCCCAGAGTTCTGTAACTCGACTCTCACTCGCGTCGTGCGCGTGGCGGGGTCCACGGTCGGATAGATGTAGGTGACCGGACCGGCCTGTTCTTCGCCGGGATACGCCTGCAATTCGACGGTGACACGTGCGCCGAGTCGCACCGCCGCCAGATCGCGCTCGAAGATCTCTCCCTCGACCCAGACGGTGCTGAGATCGGCGACGCGAAAGAGGCTCTCCCCCTCCATGATCCGCTGGCCGGCGAGCACGAACTTCTCCACTACGACTCCCTGCACCGGCGACCGCAGCGTGAGTGTCTTCGTGACCGTGCCGCTTCGCTCCAGTGCCTCGATGTCGCCGGCTGGAATATCCCAGTACAGCAGGCGGCGACGCGCGGAAGCGACGAGGTCGTCCGCCGCACGCTTGACGTCCGGCGTGCCGTTTTCGACGTCCACTGCGAGCCGGACAGCCAGCAGCAGCTCCTCCTGTGCGGAGACCAGCATGGGTGAGTAGATGCTGAGCAGCGGCTCGCCTTCACGTACTTCGCGGCCTGTGAAATCGACGAACAGGCGGTCCACCCAGCCGTGGATCTTCGGTGCGATCGCCTTCACTCGCGTTTCGTCGTAGGTGACCTGTCCAACCGTCCGGACTTCGGCGACGAGTGGTCCCGCCGTGGCGGTGGCGAACGTGACGCCGATGCGTCGCGCCGCGTCGGCGGCGATGTGTACGGGCGACGCGGTGGCGGCCGTCGAGGCTCCGCCGTGCTGGTGTTCCGCGGCGGCGTCGGCTTCGGTCGCGCCACGGGTTGTGAAATACGCGAACCCGCCGGCCAGAAGGACGAGTGATGCGTACGCGACCGTACGAACTGCGGAGCCGGCACGGCTGGCCCCCGTTCGTCCGAAAGGAGATGCCTCACGGTTGAACGGGTCGGCCGATGCGTCTTTCGCGGTTTCGTCCGGTGCGGCCGGCTGCGTCGTCTGTCCCGACTCCGCCACCTCCGCCCCTGCTTTCACAAAGTCACTCATGGCCTGCCTCCTCTGCCACTCGCGGTCGCGAGCGATACGGTGTTCGGATCGAAGAGCTCGCGTCCAGCGAGCATTTCCAGCTCCGCCCAGGCGCGTCCTTCTTCAGCGTGGAGCGCGACGAGTTCCTGCCGGTAGTCGTTCACGGTCATGCGATCGTCGAGCAGTGTCATGAAGTCCACGCCTCCCACGCGGTATGCGGCCATCGCGGACGATGCCGCGGCTTCCGCCTGCGGCAGCACGGTCGTGACGTAGAGCCGTGCGAGGTTCCTTGCCTGAGTGAGCATGGCATGGGCCACGCCCACCTTGCCCCGGGTGTCCGCGCGCATGTACTGCAGGTCGGCTTCCGCCATGGCGCGCATCGCGGCCGCCTCGTCCCGCATCTTCAGCTGCCGACGGTTGGCCCAGATCGGGATCGAAGCGCCGACCATGAGGCTACCCATTCGCTCGGTCCCCATCACACCGCTCCGCTGGCCGTACTGCAAGCCAAGCACGAGGTCGGGAACCAGCTCGCGACGCACAAGCTCGACCATCCCTTCAGCGGCCTGCACCTCCTCTTCACCGGCCCGGATCATCGGCCTGCCGCGCGACGCCATCGCAGCGACCGAATCAACGGACGGCACCTCGCCCGGGAACTGGGGAAGGAGCGCGGTAGCGACCGGCGTGTCGACCGGTCGATCGAGAAGGGCATTCAAACGCGCCACGGCGGAAACGCGCATCGCTTCCATGCGCGTGATCATCTCGGTCATCCGCGCGATCTCGACCTGGGCACGGAGGACGTCGGCCTGGCGACCCTCGCCGACCTCATACATCGTCGCCGCGATTCGCTCGATGTCCTGCACCAGGCGGCGCGTCTCCCTGGCGATGGCGACCGATTGCTCGGCTTCGTAGACCTCGTAGTAGGCCATTGCGGCCTGGCTGCGAAGCTCCCAGTTCACCTCCACCGCCCGCTCCCGCTCCGCTGCTGCCTTCGCGGCCGCGATCCGGCCGGAGAAGCCGAGCTTGCCGGCCGTAGGCACCATCTGCATGAGCTGAAGCGTCGCCATCCCCGTCGGGTCCATCGGCCGGAGGTTCGGCAGCGTGTAGTTCATGAACGACAGCTGGAGCTGGGGATCGGGCAGGAGCGACGCGGCAGGAACACGCGCGCGGGTCGCGTCCGCCAGCGACCGGGCCGCTGCAGCTTTCGGGTTGCGAAGCCGCACGCCCTCGTAGACCTCGCCAAGGCGTATGGTCGCGACGGCGTTCGTCGGGGGCGTGAGAGTGGCCGGAGGTGCCGGGTTCAGCGTCGCGTTCGACGCCTGAGCGGACAGCGGCGGGGCGAGGACCAGCGCCGGCGCGAAAGCCGCCGCAAGGGTGAAAGCCAGGCGATGAGCCGGATGGGCTCGCCGCGCCATGGGCGCAGTCATGTTTGCTGAGCTCCTTCGGTGTGCGCGGCCCGCGTGGGACCGGTCGCATGAGGCTGACGGCGTCCGGGCGGAAGTCGCCCGGTTCGCGCGGAATCAGCCGATTGTGAAGGAGATCAGGCCCGCGGAGGGGGGTGATCCGGAGCGGTGGAGCGGCCAGCTCGATGCTGCGTTGGGGCCGTCAACACCCCTGGGTTACTGC
>DASWGU010000175.1:0-7845 GCA_036393555.1 Gemmatimonadaceae bacterium | reverse complement strand
CCAGGCCGAGGATGATGCCGCCGGCGAAGACCGTCAACGCTACGCCCGTCGCGGAAGCCAGCAGCAGCCGTTGCGGTCGCTCGAGATACAGATGGGCCGCGCCGGCTCCGCTCAGTTGTTGCTCGGCCCAGTGTCGCAGCCAGATACGGCTCACGGAGCGTACCGCGGTCGCCGCCGCCGTGAGCCAGGCGACGATGCCGACGGTCAGGATCAGCATGGTGGTCGTCGTCACGCCGCGTGCTCCGATCCCGAATGGATCCGCTCGAACACGACACGCTGCACCCGGCGGCGCTCCGCGCGGTCGACCACCACGCGGTATCCGGCCAGGACGAACGACTCGCCCGCCTTGGGGGCGCGACCGAACTGCTCGTAGACGAGACCCCCCACGGTGGAGATATCGTCCCGCTCGAAGTCGTGCCGCAGCAGGTCGGACAGCTCATTCAGCGTCAGACGCGCCGACACGCGCAGGCGGCCTCCGTCGAGGTGTTCGATGGGAGGCTCCTCCACGTCGTACTCGTCGCGGATGTCGCCCACGATCTCCTCGAGCACGTCTTCGATCGTGATGATCCCGGCGGTGCCGCCGAACTCGTCCACCACGACCGCCAGGTGTGTGCGCGTCGACTGGAAGTCGCGCAGCTGCCGGTCCGCTGACTTGGCGCGCGGAATGAACACCGCGGTGCGGACCAGGGCCGTCCAGCCTCCCGGGGGTTCCACGCCGGCGAGCACCGCGGGGAGCAGGTCCTTGGCGTACAGCACGCCAACCACGTTGTCGATCGATCGGGCGAACACGGGCAGGCGGGAGTGTTCGGCCGTGCGGACGCGCTCGACGACTTCCTGCCAGGTCGCCGCCTGATCAATGGCGACCATGTCGATGCGCGGCACCATGATCTCATGGACCTCCGCCTGCGCGAGCCGGAACACGCCATTGAGCAGCACCTGCTCGTCGGCGCTCACTTCGGCCTCCGCGGCCACGACCTGCTTGAATTGCTCGGCCATCGCCTCGCGGTCCTCCTCATCCACTTCGGGAGGTGGAAGGAGCGAGTTCAGTCCGCGATCCAGGAACTCTCCCAGCGCCACGATGGGCGCCAGCACGCCCTCGAGCAGCCCGACGACCGGTTTGAGACGGATCAGCGTCCCGATCGCGCGCGTGTCGCCGACCGACCGCGCGATGCTCTCCGACACACCCACGAGTACGACGGCGGCCGCAACTGCCCCGAGGAATACGCCTGTTGCCGTGGAGCCCGCCTTCAGCAGCAGCAGGGCGGCACCGATCCCGCCGCCGAGTTGCCCGATGACCCGCGCGAAGGCCAGCGCGCGATGGATCCGCTCGCGCCGGTCGCGCAGCCCCTGGATCTCCGGCGGGGCCGCCTCGTCGGGATCGAGCGACAGCAGCGCGCCGTCCGCTGCGGCGCACACGGCCGCGAGCAGTGCGGCGAGCGTGGCGAGGACGGCAGCCAGGAACGTCACCATATGCCACCCGTTCGCGCGGCGTTCAGCAGCCGCTCCTGACGGCGCCACATCGGTGAGGACTCCCGGCCATCGGTGTCGGGATGATCGTAGCCCACCGCGTGCAGCACGCCGTGAACGACCACCCTGGCCAACTCCTCGCGGATCGGCACGCGCAGCCGGCGCGCCTGTGCGCGCACCACATCGGGCGCGATGTACACGTCGCCGACGAGGAGCGCACCGGGCGTGGGACGGTCCAGCGAGAACGCGATGACGTCGGTCGCGCCGCGGCGATTGAGGTGCGCGCGGTTCATCGCGGCCATCCCGCGCCGGGAAATGAACGCGATGGACAACATGGCGTGTCGAACCCGCTCACGCTGGAGGACGAAGTGAGCCAGTCTGCGCAGTGCAGGCACGCCCACGGGGAGTCGATGCCCACCGGCGTCCACCTCCACGGCCGCGTCAGGCACCGAGATCGGACGCATAGGCCTTGATGATTTCGCGGACCAGCCGATGCCGCACGACGTCCACGTCGGTCAGGTACTGGAACGCGATGCCGTCGATTCCGGTGAGGATCCGTTCGATCTGGATGAGCCCCGATTCCTCCCGTGCCGGGAGATCGATCTGGGTCTTGTCGCCGGTGATGACGGTGCGTGAGTTCACGCCCAGGCGCGTCAGGAACATCTTCATCTGCGCTGTGGTGGCGTTCTGGGCCTCGTCCAGGATGACGAAGGCATCGCTCAATGTGCGTCCCCGCATGTAGGCAAGCGGCGCGATCTCGATCACCCGTGTTTCCAGCGCCCGCTGCATCCGGTCGGGCGGCATCATGTCCTCGAGCGCGTCGTACAGGGGACGGAGGTACGGGTCGACCTTGGCCTGCATGTCGCCCGGGAGAAAGCCCAGGCTCTCGCCCGCTTCCACCGCCGGTCGCGCGAGGATGATGCGGCGCACGCGCTTCCGCATGAGGCTGTCCACGGCGGCGGCCACGGCGAGGTATGTCTTGCCCGTGCCCGCGGGCCCGATGCCGACGACGATGTCGTTGTCGGCGATGAGTCGGAGGTACTCGGCCTGGCCGGGCGTCTTGGGCTGGATGACGCGACGAACGCCGGGCAGCACGATGCGGTCCCCCGCCTCGGTGCCGTCGCGATTGACCTCCAGGCTCATGCGCAACACGTCATCGGCCCCGAGATCCAGTCGCTGACGGGCGGCGTCGATCATCCGCTGGGCTATCGCCGACGCGCGCTCCACCGCGTCCGGCGCGCCGGACAGGGTGAGCAGGTCGCCTCGCAGCGCGACCCGCGTGCCGGTCTGCCGCGCGAGTTCCACGAGGTTCGCGTCGTTCACGCCGGCCAGCGTCAGCGGGTCGGCGCCCTCCACGTTGAGGCGCTGGGTGGTGGACTCGTCAGGCAGGGCGTTTCTCATCGGACGGCAATGTGCAGGTCGGCCAGATCCGCGTCGCTGACGGGCACCGGCGCTCCCTCGAACAGGGCCCGCGCCGCCGTGGTCTTCGGGAAGGCGATCACATCGCGCAGAGAGGGTGCGCCCATCAGGAGCATGGCGAGGCGGTCGAATCCCAGCGCGAACCCGCCGTGCGGGGGGGCGCCACCGGCCAGCGCCTCCAGCAGGAACCCGAAGCGTCGCTGCTGCTCCTCTCCGGGAATGCCGAGCAGCCGGAACACCGTCTGCTGGACCGACGGATCGGTGATGCGGATCGACCCGCTGCCGAGTTCGTTGCCGTTGTAGACTGCGTCGTAGTGCAGCGCGCGGCAGCGGTCAGGGTCGGACTCGAGGTGATCGATGTCGTCCGGGTGTGGAGACGTGAACGGGTGGTGGGCAAACACACGCTTCCCCGAAACCGGATCGGTCTCGAACAACGGGAAGTCCACGATCCAGGTGAAGGCGTGGTCGACGAGACGAGTCGCCCCGGGTCGGCGGACGACCTGCGAACGCACGGCGTGGAGTGCGGGCGAAGTCACGTGGTCGGGTCCGACCACGGCGAGCAACAGGTCGCCGGCGGTGCCGCCCAGGCTTTCCAGGGCGGCGGTGCCGATGGGTTTCACGCCCTGCCCTTCCCAGCCCGTATCCGCCCGGCGCGCCCAGAGCAATCCGCCCGCACCAGCGTCCTTCGCGGCTGCCGTGAGGCCGTCGATTTCCTTGCGAGAGGCGTCTGCGGAGCCGGCGACGCGCAGTCCGCGCAGCCGCCCGCCGCCGCCAATCGCGTCGCGCACGAAGGGTGCGGCGTCCTCGCCGAGGAAGGCCGTGAGATCCTCGATCTCGAGCGAGTAGCGCAGGTCGGGCTTGTCGATGCCGTACCGCTCCATCGCCTCACGCCACTTCATCCGCGGGAACGGTGAGGCCACCGTGTGTCCGGCTTCGTCCCATAGTGCGACGAGAAGCGTCTCGATCGTTCGGAGCACGTCGTCCTGGGTGACGAAGCTGGCCTCGACGTCGATCTGCGTGAACTCGGGCTGGCGGTCGGCGCGCAGGTCCTCGTCGCGGAAGCACCGGGCGATCTGGAAGTACCGGTCCATGCCGGCCATCATGAGCAGCTGCTTGTAGATCTGGGGACTCTGCGGCAGCGCATAGAACTCGCCCGCGTGGACGCGACTGGGAACGAGGTAGTCCCGCGCACCCTCCGGAGTCGGCTTGGTGAGAATCGGCGTCTCGATTTCCAGGAAGCCCAGCGATGTCATGGTTGCCCGTGCGCGCTGCAGCAGCCGGTGCCGCATGATCAGGTTCCGCTGCAACTCCGGCCGGCGAAGGTCGAGCACCCGGTACTTGAGCCGCAGCTCCTCGGCGGCGAGCTTCTCTCCCTTGCCGCGCGCCACCGGGATGGCCGGCGTAACAGCCGGACCGACCACGAGAACGGTCCGCGCGCGAACCTCGACGTCGCCCGTTTCCAGCTCCGCATTCCGCACGTCCGCCGGCCGGGCAACGACCTGGCCCTCCACCAGGACGACAGACTCCACGGCCAGCCCTTCGGCGACGCGC
This sequence comes from Gemmatimonadaceae bacterium, assembly GCA_036393555.1. Taxonomy (GTDB): domain Bacteria; phylum Gemmatimonadota; class Gemmatimonadetes; order Gemmatimonadales; family Gemmatimonadaceae; genus JABWBJ01. The sequence goes on along the minus strand of DASWGU010000175.1, from coordinate 3,408 downwards.
ATGGCTTCCTCACCGGCCGACTGCGGGTCGAATGACACCTGAACGATGCCGGCGCGATCGCGGAGGTCGAGAAAGACCAGGCCACCGAGATTCCTGGTCCGATGTACCCAGCCGCCCAGCTTGACGCCCTCACCCACGTGGTCCATGCGCAGTGCGCCGCACAGGTGCGTGCGCAAGCCCGTCGACAGCGGACTGGCCTCCTTCAATTGCATCCTCCGGGGATGAATCGGGAATCGGCCGCCGCTCGTGGGGCGACCCTCGATGACCGGGGCAGCGCCATCACCGACTCGGGAGAAGATGGCGGGCTGGCGTCAACGCAGTGTCACGCGGCAGCTCCCCTGCCCAGACGGCCCGGACGCCAATTGGCTCCGGGGCGACCTCGCAACGTGCGCCGCACCATCGCGGTGCGGGGGGAGGTTCGTCCTTCATGCGACCGGCCGGCGGCGCGCCGAAGGGAGTATCTCGGGGAGACTCATCGTGGCCTGAACAATCTAAGGGGCGCCTGGCTGGACGGGTAGCGATCACATTGACCGTGGCTGGGCAGGTGGGTAAGCTCAAGTCAATGCCGCACAACGAGTTTTGCCGTTTACCGCGGGTCGGTTCTGAGGGAGCTCTGCCGTCGGGGGTCCGCGCTCGCCGCCAGATGCCGGTCCAACGTCCGGGGCCGGAGCGGGCCGGGCCATGAAGGTGAACCTGCTCAACATCACGCCTGACGAGGCCAACGATGCGCTGGTGGAGTTCCTGACTGATCGGGGTGAGCCGGCCTACAGGGCGCGTCAGGTAGTTCACCACCTCTGGCAGAAACCGGTACGGGACTTCCATGAAATAACGACCCTCTCGCAGGCGCTGCGGGACGACCTGTCAGACCGCTTTGAATTGCCCCGGCTGGAGATCGAGACGGAGCAGCGCTCATCGGATGGCACGCGCAAGTTCCTCTTCCGGCTGGCCGACGGCCAGGCGATCGAGACCGTGGCAATACCCGAAGGGAAGCGACTCACTCTCTGCCTGTCATCGCAGGCAGGTTGCGCGCTGCAGTGCGCGTTCTGCGCGACCGGCGCGATGGGCTTTGCGCGCAACCTGGAAGCATTCGAGATCGCCGCGCAGGTACGCGAACTGGCCCTGCTCGACCTTCCCATGAAGGCGACGAATATCGTCTTCATGGGGATGGGAGAACCGCTGATGAACTGGGGGGCGGTGGAGAAAGCCCTGACAATTCTGAATCACCCCGACGGATTCGGGATCGGAGCGCGCCATATCACAGTGTCCACCGTCGGCGTGCTTCCGGGCATCGTGGCGCTGGGAGAACGTCCCGAACAGTTCCGGCTGGCGATTTCGATACACGCGCCGTCCGACGACCTGCGTCGCTCGCTGATGCCGATCAACGTGAAATATCCGCTGGCCGACGTCATTGGCGCCGCCGAAGCGTTCGCCCGGCGCGTGACCTTCGAATACGTACTGCTGGGCGGTGTGAACGATGCGGTGGAACACGCCATTGCCCTGGCGCGATTGGCGCGTGACTGCGGTGCGTTCGTGAACCTGATTCCGCTGCACCCCGGCGGCGCCGGACCGTTCCAGCCGTCCGGACCCACCGAGACCCGCCAGTTCAGCGCCGAGTTGCGGCGGGCGGGAGTGGAGGTGGCGGTTCGAAAGAGCCGCGGCCTCGACATCGCCGCGGCCTGCGGACAACTACGGGTGGAACGGCTTCGACGGCGCCCGCCAGTCGGTCCCGAGCAGCACGGTGACGTCCAGGTAGCGTGACGAATCGGGGCGCAGCTCCACGCGCGCTCCACCTAACGCCTTCGCCACGAGGCCGGCCCAGTCCTCCCGTCCGGACCTCGCCAGAACCAGGGTACTATCGCGGCGGCCGGGGTCATTTCCGTAGCGCACCACGTCGAACCCTGCGTCGCGAAGCGCGAACGTGGCGCGGCGTGCCAGGCCGCGTACCCCGGACGCGTTGAGTACCTCGACCTTGATGCGCACGCCGTCCGGTACCAGCACCGCCACCCGGGACGGCGGATCCAACCCCTCGCTCCGGCTCCACCACAGGATGGCGGACAGGCCAATCAGGACGGCGGCTCCTGCCACGGCCAGCCGATTCAGGCGACTTCGTTCCACAGCGCCGCCGTCTCGGGAAAGACCGGTTTGCCTTCGCGTAGCGTCCACTCCAGTCGGAGCTGAACCACCTGACGGAACACTCCGTCGAAATCCGCCGGGACGGCGCGTGCCAGGAAGGCGCGCTCAGCGCGCGCAAACTGGCGGCCCGGCTCCAGGAAGTCCGCCATGTACAGGGCGCGCCCGGTCCTCGCCCATGCGGCATGGCCCAGGGTATGCCATCGCACGGCCTCCAGGACCTCGCGCCGCTCCTCGCCGTCGTGCGCCAGACGCGCGGCCGCCGCGGGACCGTGCAGCACCTTGGCAGGCCAGGCCCCATCGCCGGCCCACCTTCGCAGCTCCTCCTCATCGGCATCACGCAGCGCGTCATGCCATGCGCCGACGTCGTGCCACGCCTGCCGTTCCGCGTCAGGCAGCGCCAGCGCAACGCTCCACCGATCGAGCAACGCGGTGACGCGCTCGATGTGCGCCAGCCTTCGGTCGCTGACGCACGCCCAGCTCGGCAACCGCAGCGAGGTCATATGCGATCGATCCGGGTCAGCCGTCGAGTCAGATCCGACAGGTAGGTAACCAGCTCGCGGAGTTCACGTGTCGCCGATTCGAGATCCTGCAGAGCGCCAGCCTGATCCGCCGTAGAACGGGCGATCCGATCGGAACCGTCCTGATTGCGCCGGGAAATCTGGTCGATCCGCTCGGCGCGATCGCGCATCGCTCCGACGAGACCTTCCTGCTCGTGGGAAACGCGGGCGATCCGGCGCGACCAGGCGGCCGCCGACTCGCTGGCCTCGAGGATCGCCGCAAGCGCTTTCATCGCCGACGCCGAGAGAGTCTCGACGTCTCCCACCATGTCGCGACCGCGGTCCATCTGGCGAGTGGCGCGATCCATCTGCGTGGCGAACCCGGCCAGGATGGCGTTGGCATCCTCCGACGCACGCGCGCTCTGCGTGGCCAGGCGCCGGATCTCCTCGGCGACCACAGCGAAGCCGCGTCCTTCCTCCCCGGCGCGAGCGGCCTCGATCCCCGCGTTCAGAGCGAGGAGGTTGGTCTGGTCCGCCAGGTCGCGGATTACGCGGATGAACTCCGTCATGCGGCCGGCGCCCTGCTGCAGGTCGCCCATCATGCTGGACGACTCGGCGACGATGCCCTTCGCGGCGATGAGTCGCTCGAGGGCGGTGCCAACCGTCTCGCGGTGTTCCGTGGCCAGGATGGCGGATCGTTCGCTCGCTGTCGCTGACTCACCGGCGTCCCGTGCGATGGCCGCGGTCGAGCGATAGAGATCATCAGCGGCCGATCGAC
>DASWGU010000174.1:0-5306 GCA_036393555.1 Gemmatimonadaceae bacterium | reverse complement strand
GGGGTTTGGCTCAGCACCAGCTCCAGGACCAGGAAGCAGGTCGAGCACCCAGCACTCACGACTCAGCCCGGCATCTCAGGTAACGGGTGGTGGGGGCGGGGGGGGGGTGAGGACGGCCCGTTCGGCGCATTCGCCGGACGGGCCGTCTCGCACCGGTGCAGCGCGACCCTAGATACTCCGGGCTTCCGCCGCGGCCTCCAGCATAACACCGATCTCGCGTGACAGCGCCCGAACCTCCTGTGTGGCCGTGGCCACGTCCCCGACTCCGGTATGGAGCCCCGACGACCGAAGCTTGACCATGTCCAGGCGGAGATTCCCGAGCATGAGGCCCGCGCTCTCGAGCTGCTGAGCCAGCGCGGCGCGGTTCTCGGCGAGTTCCAGGAGCGATCCGCGCTGGCGCCGGAGGAGCACCAGGCGCCGGGCGCCCTCCGTCGTCCCCGGCTCGCGCTCGAACCGGGTTATCCGCGCATCCAGCTCGTCGATAGCCGCCGGGTCGAACCCGTCGTCCAGACGATGCAGCATCTGCGCGAGGTGACCGATCCGCTCGACCAGCGCGTTGACCGCGGGCTCCACTTCCGGCAGCTGGGCGCGATCGGCCCTGGGGAGAGCGATGATGATGGCATGGATGGCGGCTCGATCCTCCGCCGCGCGCCGGATCGCTGCCCCTTCCCGCCCCTCGAGGACCTCCCGCGGTGCGACTTTCTCGAGCTGCTTCTCGGAGGGAACGGACGGTGACGGCAGCACCCACCTGGCCCGCGGCGACAGCAGGACCCGGCGAAGTTTGAGGCCAGCGTCGCGGAGCGACTTGCCACGCCGCCAGAGCTTGACGCTCATGACCGCGGGAATGATGGGCGACAGGATGAAGATGAAGAGATCTTCGTCGCTGGCGCCGCCCACGAAGCCCCCGAAGCCGGCAACCGCCGCCATCGCCGTGACCAGCGTGTAGCTCCGCATGGTCTTGATGCGGTCCATCAGATTGACGCGGCCGTGCCAGAGCCGGAGGTCCTTCCGCTGCTCTGGCGTAAGGGACGCGAGGTGTTCCTGCTCCATGACGATCGCCCCCGGCATGGGAGCCACGAGACGCCGGGCCGTCGCCTCATGCCCGGGCGACGGATCCGGCGGCCATGATGGCGGCGCGGTCGCTGCGTCCGGCCGCGCCTGACGATCGCGCCCGCCACTCCGGGGGATCGGCGACGTGTAGCGGACCGGTCCGCCGCGCTCCGTTCGCCACGAAAGGACCGGGCGTTCGTCGGACCGGAGCGCGTCCCGAAGCGTGGCCGCCGTCGGCCAGCGGTCTTCCGGCGATTTCATGAGCGCCCTTTCGATCGCCTCGCACATCGCTTTCGGCGTGTCCGGCCGGAGGTCCGCAATCGGCCGCGGCCGCTCGGTGACGTGTTTGAGGAGCAACGCCATGGAGTTGCTGGCCGTGAACGGCAGCCGACCGGTGAGCATCTGGTAGGCCACGACGCCCAGCGAATAGATGTCGCTGCGACCGTCGAGGGCGCGCTCGCCGACCGCCTGCTCCGGTGACATGTACGTCGGCGTCCCGACTGCTATGCCGGTGATCGTGAGCCGCGACGCCGCCTCCATGGCCCACGCGATGCCGAAGTCGGTGACCATTGCCCGTCCGCTTTCGCGGTCGAGCAGGATGTTGTCAGGCTTGATGTCGCGATGGATCACACCCCGCGCGTGCGCGTAGTCGAGCGCATCGGCGATCTCGGTCAGCAGCCGCCGCGATTCCTCGATCGGCAACCGCGGCTCGTGATCGAGGAGAGCGGCGAGGTTGCCACCGGTGAGCATCGCCATTACGAGCCAGGCAATGCCGTCGCGCTCGCCCACGTCGAAGATAGGCACGATGTGGGCGTGCGACAGCTGCGCCGCGGTCTGCGCCTCCCGGGTGAAGCGCGCCCGGATGGCGGGATCGTGCGCCAATTCGGGAGGCAGAACCTTGATGGCAACCGGCCGGTTCAGGCGAAGGTCGCGGGCGTGGTATACCACCGACATGCCCCCTCGCCCGATCTCTCCCTCGAGGCCATACTGCTCCCCGAGCGCGGCGATGACCCGCTCGTGGAGCGCGTCGCTCGTGCTGTGGTCCTGCTTGCGGCCGTCAGCCATTCGACGCTCCCGTACGCCCGGTGCATGAGCAGGTTTCAGACCCACCATCTTACATGGGTCAGAGCCGGGATGCACCCTCCCCACGGGCCCGCCTCCGCCGGGGAGCCGTGGAGAGCCGATCCGACTTGCAGTACGGATACCGGAGTCCTGTTCCGAGTGCGAGTCGGCCCATACGGTGCGGGAAACGGAGCGGCGCACTTCGCGACCGCTGGCGCGACCCGAACAACACGGCCGCGGGGAGTTGGCAACGGAGTCGAACGACCGGCTCCGTCGCCAGCACGCGCCGGGGCTACCGTGGTCGAATCTGTCCGCGGATTTCTCCGGGCTGATTCACGTCCGTGTGCACGTTGACGTAGCTGTTGCCGTTCTGAAGGAGCGTGAGCAGGGAGTCCATGGAGACGGTCGCGTTCCCGGTGGACGAGAACGAACCCGATATGATCACGCCGCTTGTCTCCGTGCTCGTCACCGTCAGCGGCACGATGACACCGGTCGCGACAGCTTCGTCAGCGGGCCCGTGGATGTGCGCCATGGTGGCTGCGCCGCTCAATCCGGACACACTGACCGAGTACGTCACTAGCGTCACGTCTGTCGAATTGGGGTCGTAGACGCTCGACGTACCGGTCGTCACGGTGAAGTCCGCCGTCCCGGTCGCGCTCGTCACGACCGGGTCCGGACGCTCCGCGTCGCCGGTAAGTGTGGCGTCGAAGCGAAGCGGAGCGTTTCCGCCGCCCACGATACCATCGCTCTCTCCGTCGCAGCCGAGAGCCGCCAGCGTCATCAGGGCCGTGAGTGCAACTCGAACCTTCATCGTTACCTCCGCGTGAGGACTGTCGCGCCCGCGCGGCGGTACGCATCGACAAACGTGGGGAGCCAGCCGTATGCCTGCGCAGAACGCCGCGGGCAATCGACGGTTTTCTACCCGTCCCTCCGTGTGAGGTCCCTCGTGCGCTCGCCGCTCTGATCGTCGATGCGGACTCACGCGCACTTCAGCAGGGCTTGCCCGGTCCATTACTGTTCTGACCGGCACGGCCAGCGCGAGTCCGGTGCTCCAGTCGAAGCACGTGTCACCCGGTTCCAGCACCCCAGTACTGAGCACTCGGCTGTCAGGCCTGAGTGGTGAGCGCTGGACGCTCGACCTGCTTCCTGGTCCTGGAGCTGGTGCTTGCTCAAACCCCAGCGCCAGCACGTGTCAGCCAGTTCCAGCACCCAGTTCTGAGCACTCCGCTGGCCGGCCTGAGTGGTGAGTGCTGGATGCTCGACCTGCTTCCTGGTCCTGGAGCTGGTGCTGGTGCGGTCAAACCCCAGCACCAGCACGTGTCAGCCAGTTCCAGCACCCAGTACTGAGCGCTCAGCGATCTTGCATGAGTGGTGCGCGTTCCCCTCAACACTTGATGTAATCAACTCGTGAGGCTATGTTCGCGACCATGGCCACGCGTGAACTCGAGTTTCTTCAGGGCACGCTCGACGTCCTGATTCTGCGCGCCCTCACCTGGGGGCCCATGCACGGGTACGGCGTCGCCAACTTCATCCGCCAGGGTTCCACGGGGAGCTTCACGGTGCTGGACGGCGCCCTGTACACCGCGTTGCACCGTATGGAAGAGCGTGCGTGGGTCGAGTCCGAGTGGGGCAATTCGGACAAGAAACGACGCGCGAAGTTCTATCGCCTCACACCCGCCGGCCGGCGTGCCCTGCAGGCCGAGGTCCGATCCTGGAACGACTACGTCGCGGCCGTGGCCCGCGTCATGGCCGCGTCTCCCGAACCGTCCGCGAGGTCGTCATGAGCGTTTTCCGATTCTGGAAGCACGACGTCAAGGGCGACATCGACGAGGAACTGCGGTTCCACTTCGACGCCCGGATCGCCGAGCTGGTTGCGAGGGGCGCGTCGCACGATGACGCCCGCGCGCAGGCCGTGGCCCAGTTCGGAGACGTGGACCTGGTGCGCTCGGACCTCCAGGTCATAGATGACCGCCTGGCGCGTCGGCGGCAGCGAGGCGAGGTGTTCGACGCCTGGCGACAGGACATCCGGTACGCTGCTCGATCGCTGCGGCGCACGCCCGGTGTGGCGTTCACGATCATCCTCACTCTCGCGCTGGGTCTGGGCGTCAACGCCGCAATGTTCTCGCTCCTCGACGTCATTTTCCTTCGTTCCCCGGAGGGCGTCGCCAGCCCCGGTGAGCTGCGCCGTCTCTGGTCGCACGTTGTTTTTCACAGCGGAGGGCAGTTCTGGTCCGGCTATGACTACAGCCGATATGCCGCCGTCGAGCAATCGCTGGCGGGAAGGGCCGACCTGGCGATCTACAGCGGGCCGTACCTATTCGCCCTCGGCGGGGAAGAGAACGCGCCGCGGGCCAACGTCGTCACCGCAAGCGCGTCCTACTTCGACGTGCTGGGCATCCGGCCCGCACACGGGCGGTTCTATGCCGCCGATGAGGACCGACTGGAGGCTGGCGCACCCGTGGTCGTGATCAGCGACCGGCTCTGGCGGCGTGAGTTCGGCTCCGATCGCGACGCGGTTGGGCGGGAGATCGAGTTCAGGGGACGGCCATATACAATCATCGGCGTGGCCCCGCCAGGCTTCAGCGGCGTCGACCTGGATGCGGCCGATGCCTGGTTGCCGATGGGCAGCGATCCGAGCTACAGCGCGAGGACGCAGACGGAGTGGTACCGGAACCCGAACATCAACGGGTTCCAGATCGTGATGCGCCTTCGACCGGGGACGTCGGAGCCGGAGATCGAGCAACGTGCAACGCTGACTCTCCGCCAGACTGGCAGCGGACTTCGACGGGACACGGCTACGGTCGCGCGGTTGGGCTCCATCGTGAAGGCGCGTGGGCCGGGCGATCTCAGCGATTCCGTACAGGTGGCGGAGCGGGCCGGAGGAGTGGCGGTGATAGTCCTGCTCGTCGCCTTCGCCAACGTCGTCAACCTCCTGCTGGCGCGCGCGGTAAGGCGCCGTCGTGAGATCGCCGTGCGGCTCGCGCTGGGCATCTCCGCGTCCCGCCTGGTGCGGCTGCTCGTTACCGAGAGCGTCCTGCTGTCGATCGGGGCGGCGGTGGCAGCGCTCTTCGGCGCCTGGTGGGGCGGGGCACTGCTCAGAAAACTGCTGATGCCTGAGGTCGCGTGGGCCGACGATCCGCTGCATTGGCGGGTTCTGCTCATTGGCACAGCGGCGGCTCTGCTGGCCGGAGCCG
>DASWGU010000173.1:0-3211 GCA_036393555.1 Gemmatimonadaceae bacterium | reverse complement strand
CCGCCCGCCAGTACGAACCCCGCACGATCCGCGCGATCGCGCGCCCTTCCGATGCATCCGCCAAGAGATCCTCCGGACTGGAACGTCCGAACGATCATCAATGGTCGCTCGCCGCAAAACATGGGATGACCGGATGCTTACGGATCGATGGCTTCGCAGGTTCGATTCGCGACGGTCGAGCGGTCCGGAGGTGCCGCAACTGCATCGAGGTCGGTGATGACGGCGCGCCGTGCTCCCTGAACGGGACGGCCTGCCGATGGGCAAGCCGTCCCGGACACGCCGCGTGACTCCGGTTGTCGTGCGCGCTACATCCAGGGCTCGTCTGCTGTCGGGCCGTAGATCGACGGCACTTTCCCGCCGGCCATGCGCAGATACACCGAGAACTGGCCGCGATGATGGATCTGGTCGGAAAGCACGAACCAGAGGAACTGCATCTTCGTGGGCGTGCCCATCTGTCCCGGCCCACTCGGGAACGTCACCGTCTCGTCGTGCAGTTGCGCCGGGCTCATTGCCGTGACCGTCTCGACAACTTGCTTGTGCAGATGGTCAAACGCTGCGATGACCTCATCCAATGTGGCCGGTGCCGCCGGCATCTCGGGAGGCTTTGACCAGTCGAATCCCGTCGTCAGTGCCTTCTCCAGCATTCCCATTTCACCAACGAAAATCCAGGCGAGTCCTGCGGCCGACTTGAGCTTCTCATGCGGCTGCAACGATTCTTTTCCCTTCGGATAGGCGCGCAACACCTTGACGGTAGTGGCGTGCTCTCGCTCGAACGTGTCGAGGAACTGGTTCTTCTCGGTCGATGAGTGATGGGCGGTAGCAGTCACGTTGACCTCCGGTCATCCAGGAAGGCGGGAACATATACTCGGAGGCGGCGGAGCGCACTCTCGAGTGGGTCGGCGGCCGCGTCAGTGGGCTCTCGCAGGGAACGCCTCCCGGGCCGTGTCACGTCGCCAGAAACCGCGCGTATCCTGATTCGGCGCATTTCCCGGGCCTCCGCGCCCAGCATTTGTGCACTGCGCCTGGCGGTCTTCGACTTCCGATGATCGGTCTGCCCGCCGCGGAGGGGGGCGGCCTCGCGACCGCCCTCCTTGCGGACAGGCTGTCAGATCAGTCGTGCACCTGCAGGTTGCCGCTGACGAGTAGCACCGGCTCGTTCGGCCAGACCCTTGCGGCGCAATACTCCGCCGACGTGATGAAGCCGAGCGACCCCTCGAAGCCGGGGCCAGTTGAGCGATCGGGAGCACTCGCGTTTCCTCCTTCGCCGAGGTCTGCCAGGCGGAACCAGATCTCATCGCCCGGTTCGGTGATCGACGTAATGAAGTCGGGGCGAGTGGAGTTGTTGGTCAGCACCTTCCCACCAAGCCACGCGCGACCCAGGGCCGCGTCGACCGCCAGGCAGGTGACTTCCGAGGTGAAGTCGATGGTGCCGGTCGAGGTGACGATGAAGTGTCGGAAGGTGCCCTTGGCGGTTCCATCGTCGTGCTGCTTGGCCATCACCTCGATGTCCATCGGGCCGACGGAGAGGTTTGCCCGGCCGCGTCCCGTGACCGAGCCGTTCAGGGCGCCGAGTCCGGCCATCGGTCCTTCCGGGACCAGTCTCACTGCCGAGACCGGATCGTGCGAGCAGCCCAGTGTGGTCACCGCCACTACCGCTGCGATCGCTGACGTGAATCTGCGCATAACATCCTCCGCGGATACGTGGAATCGGCCTCGCCGCGGCTCCGCCCGGCCGCTCGAGGAGGAGCGGGGAGTGTACGAGTCTCCGGCGACGCGGTCTTGCACGCGGATATGGTTCTTTGAATGCGTTTGCGCCGGCGCGGCACGTCGGTTGGGCACAAACCGACGACGCTGCGTCGTCTCGTCGGTCGATGAGCGGGATGACGGGCCGTATCTTGACGGATCCTCGCCAGGACTTGTGATGCGTCAGGTCACCGTGCCGGTCACTCTGGGCAGTCCGTGGTTTCGCGATGTGGAGACGCGGGCGTGTCGAGTAACCGAAGCGCGTTTCAGCGCCGGTGACATTCTGCACGCCCATTCACACGACCGGCCGATCATGGCCGTGATGCTGAGCGGTTCCTTCGACACGGCGATTGCCGGGAAGCGGTTCGAGTGCCTCCCGGACCACGCTTGGACTGAACCGTGCGAGGAGCGGCACGCGAACTACATCGGCCGGAAGGGCGCGCGGGTGCTCGTCATCCAGCCTGATCCGGGCTGTGCCGGAGTCTTCGACTCGGTCGGTCCGCTCATCGAGGGAATCGCGCACGTCCGTGACCCGTTCGTGAGCCTTGACGCCCGGCGCATGCTCGGTGAGATGGACCACGTCGATGACATGTCCCGCCTGGCCATCGATGCATTCATGGTGGGGATGCTCGTCCGCGTGTCGCGAGCGGACCGGACCATCCGCGTGCGGCGGGCCCCGGCGTGGCTGGCTCGTGTGCGGGAGTTGCTGCACGACGAGTTCCGGACGCCGCCGTCGATCACCGCGCTTTCTGCGGTTGCCGGAGTGACTCCGACGCACGTCTGCCACGCGTTCAAGGCGCACTTCGGGACGACGGTCGGCGAGTATGTTCGGACCGTGCGGGTGACGTGGGCTGCGGAGCAGCTCCGTACAACGGACCAGCCGCTCTCCGCGATTGCCGTCGCGGCCGGCTACTCGGACCAGAGCCACTTCACGCGCGAGACGCGTCGCTTCCTCGGTGCGAGACCGCTGGAATACCGGCGGGGGCCGAGGTGGACCGGGTCGTCGGCGGATCCCGGCATGGTCGCGAGCCACCTGCGGGGAGGCGAGGCGGAGGCAGCCGGGATCTGAGGGCCTTCGGCGGCGGGTGAGTGAGTGGCTCAGTCAATGGTGGTAGCGCGCCTGGTCCACGAAGGGCGCGGCTGGTGGAGCGCCCGTTTCATGAGATGCGGCTCATGGTGGCGGCACAAAGATCCGCCGAACGATCACGAGCAGCCGGGGATCGAGCCGGTTCGCGAACGGTCTGCCTAACGACGCAGTATTGGTGACGCCTAATGTTAGCCGGCGCTCATGACCAATCCCGATACCGATGCGCGGCTCGCGCGTCAATTCCCGTGAGTATCAGCGCGTTCTGCGCTCGGCTGAACGACGCTTTCACCCCCCCGGAGTCTGGCAATGCGCATCGAGCAACGACAGTGGATGCGGGCACGTGGCTGGCGGATCAGATCGACAAGTGACGACATGGCGCCC
>DASWGU010000172.1:0-25142 GCA_036393555.1 Gemmatimonadaceae bacterium | reverse complement strand
CAGTTCGCGCCCCTCGGCAGTTCGCGCCCTTCGGCAGTTCGCGCCCCTCGGCAGTTAGCGCCCCTCGGCAGTTAGCGCCCTTCGGGAGTTCGCGCCCTTCGGGAGTTCGCGTCCTTCGGGAGTTCGCGCCCCTCGGCAGTTCGCGCCCCTTCGGCAGTTCGCGCCCCTTCGGCAGTTCACGCCCTTCGGCAGTTCGCGCCCTTCGGCAGTCAGCGCCTTGGGAAGTTCCGGCGTTCCCAGCGTCCCCTGTGGTTCATGCCGTCAGGAAAGCGTGTTTCACTCCGGCGACCGGTCGTCCGCACCGGCCCGACGCAGTTCGGTCCATTCAGAGCGCGAACGTGTCGCTCAGGACAGCCTCTTCGGCCAGGGGCAGGGCGTTCAGACGCTCGCCGGCCTGGACTCGTGGACGGTCCTCCGGCACGATCAGCAGCGCGTTCGCGCGGGCCATTGATGTCAGGATCCCCGATCCCTGGGGTCCCGTCAGGCGCGCGGTCAGAACGCCGTCGTCACGGACCGAGAGGATCGCGCGGAAGAAGTGGGTGAGCGCCGCCCCGATCGACACGGGTTCCTCGAGGACGACCGGTACTGGCCTCCTGTGCACCCTCACCTGTCCCAGCATGCGTCGCACGACCGGCCGCGCGAACAGCTCGAACGTCACCATGGCCGACACCGGGTTCCCGGGCAGGCCGATCCACGGCATGCCGTCCAGTGCGCCGAATCCCAGGGGTGCCCCCGGCCGCATGCGCACGCGCCAGAACCGGAGCTCGGCGCCCATCGACTCCAGGACCTGGCGGGTGTAGTCGAACTCGCCTACCGATGCACCGGCCGAGGTAACCAGCAGATCGGCGCCCCGCGAGCGCTCCAGCACGGCTCGCAATGACTCCGGACTGTCGCTGGCGTTGCCAAGGTCGAGGGGAATCCCGCCTGCCTGCCTGACGAGCGCATCAAGCGTGTACCGGTTCGAACCCACGATCTTGCGACCGGCCGTCACCTCGTCGAACCGGTCGAGATCCACCAACTCGTCGCCGGAACCGGCAATGGCCACCACGGGTCGTCGGTGAACCAGCGCGGAGGCGTAGCCCAGGCTGGCCAATACGCCCAACTGCGCCGCCGCGATCGGTGTGCCGCGTTCGATGACGACGTTTCCTTCCCGGAAGTCCTCGCCACGGTAGCGGATGTTCTTGCGCGCGTCCCGGCTGTTCCTGATGCGCACCACCCCGGTGCCGCCGTCCGTGTCCTCGACGCGGACGACCGTGTCCGCGCCCGCGGGAATCGGCGCGCCGGTCATGATGCGGATCGCCCGGCCAGGCTCCACTGGTTGGGTGGCGAATCCGCCCGCTGCCACGGTCTCGAGCACCGGCAGCTCGACAGGATCGTCCAGTGAGGCGGACGCCACGTCGTCGGCGCGAACGGCGTACCCGTCCATGGCGGAGTTGTCCCACTGCGGCAGCGTGTACGACGCTACGGCGGACTCGGCGAGCACCCGACCCAGGGCCTCGAGCAGGGGCAGGCGTTCGGCCGAACGTGGCGCAATCCCGGCGGTGATCTGCGCGGCCGCCTCCGCCACCGTCAGCATGCGGCGCCGGGTCTGCGGCGGTTTCCGCCAGCGTCCGTCGTCAGGCGCGTCAGTGCGATCATGGCATTTCGCATTGTCTAGCGCTGCATGATGTCTTGTTCCACCAGGGAGGCCAGCCTGTCGAGCCAATCATCGGAATGAAGTGGGATGATTGGCACGTCGGCGACCAGGGTCTCGTCGTCGGTCACGACGGCGCAATAGGTGCGCGCATCAACCAGGGGGGAGCCCAGGAGCGGCGTGTCGTGTGCCGCTCGCCGGTGGATCTCGACCTTGCGCAGCGTCGACGTCTTGAAACCCTCGCAGAGCACGACGTCGGCATCGGCCATGTACCGCGCCGCGATCTCCTCGGGCGCAAGCTCCTGGCTCCATTTCATGATGAGCGCGAACCGATCCGGCGCCGCCATGGCCACCCGTTCCGCGTTTCCCTCGTGGACGTGCCGATAAGTATCCGTGGCAACCGGGTCGATGCTGAAGGTGTGCGTCCCGTGCTTGATGGTCATGACACGATGGCCGCGACGGTGCAGCTCAGCAGCCAGACGAACCACCAGGGTCGTCTTGCCGCTGTTTTTCCGACCGACGACGGCCAGCATGGGGGGACGCAGCATGCTCCTCCGCGCGCGCGAGATCCTCCGGCGTGTTCACGTTCATGAACAGCAGCGCCGGGTCGCCGAATTCTGCCACTTCGGACGCGGGAAGGCGAGCGACCCGTACGCTGTCATGAAATCCCACCATCCGCCGGTCGTTGGCGTCGAGGCTGGCCTGAATCGCGGGCAGGCAGGCGGATCCGTAGTATGCGCACAGGGGTTCCACGCCGCGTCGTGAATCGCTCTCGGGGACGGCGATATCGGCGTGGTCGCCGAGTCCGCGAAGACGCAGCAGCAGCGCCGCCGGAACGAACGGCATGTCCCACGCGACGGCGAGAACCGCTGACCGCGTGTGATGGAGCGCGGCGTGCAGTCCGCCAAGTCCGCCCGCGTTGGGCACCACGTCTGCTCCGACATGGGCGTCCGGCAGCCAGTCCGTGGCCGCGCTGGTGTTGGCGATGATCCACAAGTCGTCCGTGACCTCACGCAGCACGCCGGCTACGCGATCGACGATGCGGACCCCGCCGACGCGCTCCAGGCCCTTTGGCAGGCCGCCGTACCGCGATGCCGCCCCGCCGGCCAGGATGACGCCCGCGCATGGCTGGCGCATGCAACTCAGTTGCGGTGAATCTGCGGCTGGCCGCTCACTGCGCGCCCGATCATCGTCATGCCGGATGCCCGCGCGATCTCCACGGCAATGGTGGATGGCACCGACGGGGTGGCGATTGCGGCCAGGTTGGCGCGAGCCGCCTTGTAGGCCAATTCACCCGAGATCCGTCCCGTCACCAGGAGCACGAGTCCGTCGGGACGGCGGCCAGCCTGCAGCGCTGCCCCCAGGACCTTGTCCACGGCATTGTGCCGCCCGATGTCCTCGGCGTGGAAGAAAAGCTCACGACCGTCCGTGAGGGCGGCGGCGTGGACGCCACCCGTTTCCTTGTATCGGCTGCCGCGACCGAACATCGCCTTGAACAGGCCGCGAAGCTGCGGTGTGTCCAGCTCGGGAATGACACCGCGGTGACGGGGTACGTCGGCGAGACTGCCCAGGAACGCAGTGACAGAACCACACCCGGAGGCGAGGATGCGCCGCCGGCTCGATGAGTCCACGGCGGTCACGCGCTCCGGGGCAATGTCCACCCAGAAGCCCGGCTCCCGCGCGCACGGCCGCATCTTCACGATGTCGTCCAGTCGGTCGATGTAGCCTTCGCCGAATAGCCATCCGACGACGAGCTCGTCCAGCTGATCCGGCGTGCACATCCAGGTGACCACCGGGCTGCCGTTCAGCTCCAGCCAGACCGGGGACTCGTCAACCGCATCCAGTTGGGAGTCGACTGCCGAGAGTCGAGAGGGGTGCTCAGTCATGCTGCTCCCCGGGATCAGGAATCACGAGGCGCGACTCACCGTCGCCGCCAGCGTTTCGTCTTCTTCGATCGTCACGGACGCAACGCTCACGTCCAGCACCGATTGCAGCCGGTCCAGGAGGTAGCGGGCGAGATTCTCCCCGGTGGGAATCAGCCCTCCGTCGGCGAACTCCGGGACGTCGAGGTTGATGTTGCGATGGTCGAACCGTTCCACGATTTCGGTTGCCAGGACGGCGTCCAGTCGAACGAGGTCGATGATCATTCCGGTGCGCGGGTCGATTTCGCCCTCGACCGTCACGGAACAGCGATACGTGTGCCCATGGTAATTGGGCCTCGCGCAGGATCCGAAGACCCGCATATTCTCGTCGTCAGTCCACTCCGGGCGCCGGTACCGATGCGCCGCGGCGAACCCGACTCGCCGGGTAAGCTGGGCCGACGGCATGCGTCCGGGGATGATCAGCGCCGCGGGAACAGCAACGACACGCCGATGCTCAGCGCCCGGTTACGTCGCCAATGCGACTGGGATGCGCCGGCAGCAAGCACCGGAGGGTCCTCCGTCGTCTTCAGGTAGTAACTGTTGGGGTATCCGATGCGATAAATGTAGTTCGCCCAATCGAAGCGCAGCGCCCACGCGTCATTGATGCTCCAGTTGATTCCGCTGCCGAAGGTCATCGTGAACGGCACACCAAAGCGGTAGTCGCCCACATCGGTTCGGCCGCGGAGGTCACCGGAGAATCCCACACCGCCGTTCAGGACGGGTGCGATCCCGTGCCAGGTCTTGTGGCCGGTCAGGCTCAACTCGAGGGCGATATCGGCCAGGAACATAGGGACCTTCTCGGTGCCGATCACGCGCTCCGCGATGGTCTTGCTGGGATCGATTTCGGTTCGCTCGACGGATCCGCCGGCGAGACGCGCCGCGATGTACAGCGGGCCGGTCATGTGCATCTGCCACCGCACGCCGGCAAGCGGTCCGTCAGTCGGCGCGACACCGGCCGGGTCCCTCTGGGCACTGAACTGGCCGAAAAACAGCGTCCAGTCGCGGTTGTAGTCGCGGTCGCGATACGGACTGCGGTTCGGGGGATGGCCTACCTGCGCCTGCGCCGAGCTGAGCGCCGTCGCCAACAGCGTTCCGACAAGAAAAGCCCTCACGTCATCTCCTTCATTTCGTGGCGACCCGCAAGTCGCGTCCCGTCATTTCCTCCGGCTGCTCCAGGCCGAGCATGGACAGGATGGTGGGCCCCACGTCGCACAGGGCCCCGCCATCACGCAGTGGGCCAGCGCCGGCCGGATCCACCACCACCAAAGGTACTGGATTGGTGGTGTGAGCGGTGTGGGGTCCACCCCCTCCGGGATCGATCATCAGCTCACAGTTGCCGTGGTCTGCGGTGACGAGCAGACAGGCGCCAGCTCGCTCCGCGGCGTCGACCACACGGGTCAAGCACTCATCCACCGTCTCGACCGCCCTGATCACCGCGGGCAGGACGCCGGTATGCCCCACCATGTCGCAATTCGCATAGTTACACAGTGTGAAGTCGTATGATCCGGTGGCAATGGCGCGACACAGCACCTCGGTGACCCCATGCGCCGACATCTCCGGTTGCAGGTCGTACGTGGCCACCTTTGGACTGGGTACGAGTTCGCGCTCCTCCCCCGCGAACGGTGCCTCAATGCCGCCGTTGAAGAAGTAGGTCACGTGCGGGTACTTCTCCGTTTCCGCTGTCCGGAACATCGTCATGCCGACACCGGACACGACCTCCGCCATGATCCGGGCCATGGAAAAAGGAGGGAATGCCACCGGAAAGCTGAACGTGCGGTCGTAGGACGTCATGGTCGACAGGGCGACCTGCGGTCGCGGTCCGGTCTCGAACCCGTCGAACGACTGCTCCGTCAGGGCCCTCACCATCTGTCGCATTCGATCGGACCGGAAGTTGAAGCAGATCAGGCTGTCGCCATCACGCAACGGAGCCACCGGCTCTCCGTTTTCCACAATCACCACCGGTGGGATGAACTCGTCGGTCTCCCCACGGTGGTACGCGTCCACGATGGCTTGAACCGGATCGGTCGCGGTCGGTCCGATGCCGCGAACGGAGGCATCGTACCATTTCTTCACCCTGTCCCATCGGCGATCGCGGTCCATGCCGAAATAACGGCCACCGAGACTCGCGATTCGGGCGCGCCCTGCGATCCGCTCCAGCGTCCTGCGGAGGAACTCCTGTGCCGAGGTCGGCAGCGTATCTCGTCCGTCGAGGAGGGCATGCAGGGCGACTCGGCCCACACTGCGGCGCGTCGCCAGGGACACCAGCGCGAGCAGGTGCTCATCCAGAGCATGCACGCCGCCGTTACCGAGGAGGCCCATGAGGTGGAGCGTGCCGCCGCTCTCCTTCACCAGATCACAGGCATCGATCAGCGCCGGATTCTCGAAGAAAGAGCCGTCCTCTATTGCCCCGGAAATCCGCACGAGGTCCTGTTTCACCACGCGCCCGGCACCGAGGTTGAGGTGGCCAACCTCGCTGTTTCCCATCTGACCGACCGGCAGCCCGACCGCGAGTCCGGACGCCTGCAGCAGTGTGCGCGGTTGCCGGTCCCAGAGTTGTGACCAGGTCGGCGTGCGGGACAACGCGATCGCGTTGCCCTCGCGCTCTTCGCGATACCCGAATCCATCCAGTACGACCAGAACGACGGGAGATTTGGGGCGACTCATGAAGGCCCGTGGTCCGGACGGGATGAGGCGGGGTGAAATGCTGTTCCGAGATGCATGAAGTTAGTGAGTGTCCATCCTGAAACTCGGGAGCGTGATGGACGGGGAGGGGCGGGAGAGCAACGCATCCACTCAGCACTCAGGCCAGATCGCTGAGTGGTCGGAACCGGGTGCTGGAACTGGGTGACAAGTGCCGGCGCTGGGGTTTGGCTCAGCACCGGCTCCAGGACCAGGAAGCAGGTCGAGCATCCAGCACTCACGACTCAGGCCGGCTTGCTGGTCGGGTGAGATACGGGGGGAGTCAGGGGTTCCCCATCGCGGCCGCGGGCCTCATCTTTAGCGCTCTCGTGCCCCGTTCTTTCTCGGTCCGGGGTCGTTGGTTCGATGGCAGCGGCTTGGGGCAGATGCGATACCTGGAAAAGACACCGGCAATCGGGTGGCACGAGGCAGGTCTGTGATCGGGAGAGCCTCTCGACGCATCGCGCGCCGCCCGCGGCACGCAACAGTGGTCATCTCCCTTCTTGCAGCCCTCGGGTACATCGCGTTCCTCCGTCCCGCGGCGGGTCTCGGCGCGCGCTCCGTTCGCCTCTCCGCGGTCGTCGCGCGGCCGGCCGCTGACGCTTTCGGACGCAGTGGCCAGGTCCGGATGAGGTTCGCCCTGCCCTTGGAACCGGTGGACTATCCCCTGGAGGTGCAGACCGGGCTGGAAGACCTCCGCTACAGCTGGGTGCCGGTCAACGACACGATCGCGATCGGCGAGGAGCGCCTGTTACTCGACGGGCTGACGGCTCCCGGCCGGCCGGGCTTCTATCGGCTGGAGCTGAGCGTCGACCAGGAGCGGAAAACGGTCGATGGCCTGTCGCTCGCCGTCCTGGTGCCGCGTTCCGAGAAGAAAGGGTCGACGCTCAACGGCTACCGCATGGGGTTCTATCGGGGCGATCGCGCCAGACCGAGCGACCCCGAGGCGCCGGTCGGGTTCGTGGAGATCGACACGGCGCATGTCCTGCTGCCGGTTTCGCAGCACTTCCGGCTCGGGGATTTCATTACCCGGGACAACCAGTCCACCTGGCCGCGCTACGTGGCACTGGATCCCCGGCTGCTCGACAAGGTGGAGCTGGTGCTCGCGGAGATCTCCACGTGGACGGGCGGTCCAACCCCGGCCGACCTGACGTTCGATGTCCGATCCGCCTTCCGCACCCCGCTGCACAATCGCCTGGTACCCACTGCGGCGCGCGACAGCCGGCATCAACTGGGCGATGCCATCGACCTTGCCGTCGATGCCAATCGCGACGGCCGCGTGAACTCCAGGGACACCAGGCTCGTCGGCATGGCGGTGGAAATCGTCGAGCGACAGCACCCCGACCTGGTGGGCGGGATGGGGATCTACACGCGCACTGGTCTGTCGTACGTGCACATCGACGCTCGCGGCGCCCGGGTCCGCTGGCGCGGTTAGGGGACCCGGCACGAGCCGTTCCGCGGCAACCCGGCGTGCCCTGCCGCCGTAGGGCAGCAGGCGACACCCGCGGAGACCTCCGCGCGTCCGCCGTTCGCTTCCCGCCTTCCCGCTTCTCCGATGAATCCCAATCTTCGCGACCGGATCGTCCGTCACATCGAGCCGCTCAGCGACGAGCGCGGCTATCAGGTGCTCGACTACATCGAGTTTCTGGAATCCAAGTACGCCGGCAGCACGGCGCCGTCGCCGAGTCTGCTGACGCGGTTTACGGAGGGGATCGAGGACACCCTCAGGGCCGGCAAGGTCTCCACGACGGCCATCGCTGAGACCATGGGGCTGCTCAACAAGGCCATGGGAGTGCTGGGCGGTGTGGCGGCGGCGGGGAAATCCGTGGCTTCCGACTTCGTCGGGACGACCACGAGACCCACGGGAGCGGTGGAGTCAGCCGACGCGGCCAAGCAGCCCGCCGAAAAGCCCCAGAGTGCTCCAGTGAGTCCGGGGAAAGCTGACGGATAAGGGTCACCGGCGGCGGTCACCCTTCACCCTTCGGCCTGGACCGCTTACCTTTACCCATGGCTACCAGAAGTCGACAGGAATCGATCCGGCCCGCGACCCCTCAGCCGGGAAGCGGGCCGTCGCGCATTGACGCCAACGGCGCCGGCGCACCCATCCGCGTTCGCGACGCGGTTGCCCTCACGTTCGACGATGTCCTGCTGCAGCCGCGCCGCTCCAGGACGCATCCGCGCGACGTGGACACGGCAAGCCGGTTCACCCGGGGCATTCTGCTGAACGTGCCGCTGGTGTCCGCCGCCATGGATACGGTTACCGAATCCGAAATGGCGATGGCGATGGCACGCGCCGGTGGCATTGGCGTGCTGCACAAGAACATGTCGGTCGACCGGCAGGCCGCGGAGGTGGATCGCGTGAAACGATCGGAAAGCGGTATGATCCTCAATCCGATCACGCTGGCCCCCGACGCGATGCTGCGAGAGGCCGTGGCTTTGATGACCCGGTTCAAGATCTCCGGCGTTCCCATCGTCGACGCCGGCGGACGGCTGGTAGGCATCATCACCAATCGTGACCTGCAGTTCGAGCGCGACCTGTTGCGGCCGTTGCGCGAAGTCATGACGTCGGAGGGGCTGGTCACGGCGCCCGTGGGGACCACGCTGGACGAGGCGGAGCGGATACTCGGCCAACATCGCATCGAGAAGCTCCCCGTGGTCGACGAGCATGGGACCCTGCGGGGGCTGATCACCGTAAAGGACATTCACAAGCGCCGGCAGTACCCCGCCGCGAACAAGGACCAGCATGGGCGGTTGCGTGTCGCCGCAGCCATCGGCTCGGGCGGTGACTTCCTGGAACGCGCCCGGGCACTGGCCGACGCTGGGGCCGACGTCCTGGTCATCGACACGGCACACGGCCACTCCGACGGTGTGCTCGCAGCGACGCGACAGGTTCGTGACGCGCTGCCCGACATTCAGCTCGTGGCCGGGAACGTCGCCACTCGCGAAGGAGCCGCCGCCCTGGTGGAGTGCGGCGTGGACGCGGTGAAAGTCGGCGTCGGCCCCGGCTCCATTTGCACCACGCGCGTTGTGACGGGTGTGGGCGTACCGCAGTTGACCGCCGTGATGGAAGCGGTGGAAGGCGCCGGCGATGTACCGGTCATTGCGGACGGCGGGATCAAGTACTCCGGCGACATCGTGAAAGCGCTCGCGGCCGGCGCGTCGTCGGTCATGATGGGTTCGATGCTGGCCGGTACCGAGGAGAGCCCCGGTGAGTCGTTCCTCCTGGAAGGCCGCCGGTTCAAGATGATTCGCGGCATGGGATCCCTCTCCGCCATGCAGGATGGCAGCGCCGACCGGTACTTCCAGGAAGGGGAGATGTCGGTCAGGAAGCTGGTGCCCGAAGGGATCGAAGGTCGCGTCCCGTACAAGGGTCCCGTTTCCGACGTGCTCTACCAGATGGTTGGCGGACTGCGCAGCGGCATGGGCTACGTGGGGTGCGGTACCGTGGCGGAACTCCGGACCGATTCGGAGTTCGTCCGGATCACGACGGCGGGGCTGCGTGAGTCGCATCCGCACGACGTGACCATCACCCGCGAAGCGCCTAACTACAGCCTCTGATCGGCAGGCGAGCGACGGCTGGAGGGGCGCGGCCGCGCTACGGCGCGGTTCGCTGCAGCGGCGACGCATCAATGCGGATGGGCCGCGCGCGCCGCCCCGGAGGCCGTTCCCGCTCCCTTGTCGTCTGACCGTCCCCGTCCCCCGTCCCCGTCGCGGTCTGCCGTCTGCCGTGTGCCGTCTGCCGTCTCCGTCGTTAGCTTCCTCTCCGCGGTTTCATCGTACGTGTAATGCCCCCCCGGTTCACAATGCCCGTCCCGTCGTTCCCATCCATCTCTGCCGCTCGCGCCGAGTCGATTCACCGCATCGCCGGCATCCTCCGCACGGCCGGGACGGTTGCGGTCACGACGCACATCAACGCGGATGGGGACGCCTGCGGCTCTGTGTCGGCGATGGCTCGTCTCCTCCCTCAACTGGGACCGAAGGCGATCATCGTGAATCCCACACCGTGGCCGGCGCTGTTCGGATTCCTCCGCGAGGGTCTTGTGGACCGGAGCGCCGAAGGTGCGGCCGCGCTCACGGGCGTCGACTGCCTGGTGGCACTCGACGTCAGTGACATCAGGAGGCTGGGCCAGCTCTCCGCGGCCGCGCGCACGCTCGAGGTTCCCCGTGTGGTCATCGACCATCACGTGCCGACGGAGGAACCGGCCGGCGAAATCCTGCTGGCGGACACCGCCGCGTGCGCCACCGGTGAGCTGATGTTCGACTTCGCCGTGGAGCTGGGACTCGAGATCGACCTGGCCATCGCGGACGCCCTGTACGCCGCCATCCTCACCGACACCGGCGGTTGGCGGTACAGCAATACCTCACCGCGGTCGCATCGGATCGCGGCGGCGCTCATCGAGCTGGGTGTGGACCCGGAGGGCATGTACCGGGGCATCTACGCCTCGCTGTCGCTGGGCCGGTTGAGTCTGCTGCGCGAGGCCCTCGACTCTCTGGGCGTGGATAGCGAGTACGGCCTGGCCTGGGTCTCCATTACCAACGAAGCGCTCGATCGCCACGGCGTGAGTTCCGACGACCTGGATGGCATCGTCGAGCATCCACGCTCCATTGCGGGAACGCGCGTTGCCCTCTTTTTCCGCGACCTGGGCTATGGGAAGGTGAAGGTCTCGTTCCGGAGCACCGGGGATGTGGACGTGAACCGGCTGGCACGTCGGTTCGGGGGCGGCGGACACGAGAAGGCAGCCGGCGCTCTGATTCCGGGATCGCTCTCGGACGTCCAGACGCGCGTCGTGTCGGCGGCCCGTGAGCACATGGGACCGGTGCGAACTGCGTCGAACGGCCGGTCGCTGGAAGGGGACCAGTAGATGGGCCAGACCCTGCAGGAACGCATCGCCTCTGCCCTCGGCACCGTGATCAATCCGCGGACGGGCAGGGACGTCGTCGCGTCGGACATGATCCACGACGTGGGAACCACGCTGGACGGCAAAGTGCGCCTCACGATGCTGATCGGCGCGGGGGACGATGCGGCGCTGGTGCGAGATGTGCGTCAGGCAATGGGACGGGTGTCGGGCGTCACGGCGGTGACCATCGACGTGCGCGATCCGCGGGAGCGAGAGAAACCAGCGGCGAAAACGGCCGTGGCGCGAGCGCTGCCGGTCATGGACGATCGTCCCGCTGCGCCGCGTCCTTCGGTTCCACCTCCCGTGACCTACCCTGGCCTGGGGAGTATCATCGCGGTCTCCAGCGGCAAGGGAGGAGTCGGCAAGTCCACGGTCGCGGTCAACCTCGCCGTGACTCTCGCGGCTCGCGGTGCGCGCGTCGGCCTCATGGACGCGGACGTCTACGGCCCCAATGTGCCTCGCATGATGGGCGTGAATGCCCCGCCGCCCGTGGTGGACGAGAAGATCATGCCATTGGAGGCACACGGCGTCCGGCTCATCAGTCTCGGGTTTCTCATCGAGCGCGATCAGCCCGCCATCTGGCGCGGTCCCATCGTGATGAAGATCGTCACCCAGTTCCTGCGTGATGTGAACTGGGGCGGCCTGGATTTCCTCATCGTGGACATGCCGCCCGGTACCGGTGATGCGCAGTTGTCGCTGGTGCAGGCGACGCAGGTGCGCGGCGCGATCATCGTGACCACCCCCCAGGACGTCGCCACGGGTGACGCGTTGCGGGGGGCGAAGATGTTCATGCGCGTGGGCGTGCCGGTGCTGGGGATCGTGGAGAACATGAGCTGGTTCGAGTGCCCGCACTGCGGCAAGCCCACACCCATCTTCGGCGCGGGTGGAGGCCAGCGTCTGGCCGACGAGCTGGAACTTCCGCTGCTGGGCCAGATCCCGCTGTACCCGCGAGTCCAGGAAGGCGGTGACTCGGGCATACCGATCGTCGTGGCGGAGCCCGCGTCCGCTGCGGCAAAGGCGCTTGCCGCGCTGGCGGAACGGGTGGAGACGTTGAGCCTCCGGCCACCCGGCTGAGTCGTGAGGGGTATCGCTGACCGGTATGCGCCCCGTCATCACCCTGCTCACCGACTTCGGCACGGCGGATGGCTACGTCGCCGAGATGAAGGGAGTGCTGCTCAGCGCGGCGCCCGGAACGGAGGTGATCGATCTCTCGCACGAGGTGGCGCCGCACGACGTCGATGCGGCGCGTTTGGCCGTGGCGCGTTACTGGCACCGGTTCCCGGAGGGCGTCGTTCACCTGGTAGTGATCGACCCCGGCGTCGGCACCGGACGCGCCGCGGTCGCGGTCAGCAGCGAGCGTCGGTTCCTCGTCGGTCCCGACAACGGCGTCCTGTCACCCGCGCTGCTGCGCCCTGGTGCGCAGGTCGTGGAACTCCCGGTGTCACCCGATGCGGCACCGACCTTTCACGGCCGCGATGTCTTTGCGCCCGCGGCGGCAGCACTGGCGCGCGGAGCGGCATTCGAGTCGCTGGGCGCCCGCCTCGCCGAGCCGACAATCAGGCGCACACCCGAGCCGGTCCGCGAGGCGGACGGCTGGATTCGCGGTGAGGTGATCGCAATCGATCGCTTCGGCAACGCGGTGACGAACCTGATGTGCCGAACGGCAGGACAGGTGCGGATCGGGACGCGCCCCGTACCGATGGTCCGGACGTACGGCGATGGGACGCCGGGCGAGGCGATAGCCCTGGTGGGATCGTCGGGTCTGCTGGAAATTGCGGTGCGGAACGGTTCGGCGGCCGACTCGCTGGGGCTCACTCGGGGGAGCGAGGTACGGTGCCGGGGGACGAGTCAGGTGTGAGCCGTTACCACGGAGTAGCGACAGACAGCGTTCCCGGGCCGCCATCCACGGGTGATGCGCCTCGGTGCGCTCGGCGAGATCGAACGAGCCGTCGAGCCGTCGAGGTGTGATGGCCGCCTCTTCAATGAGCGCTCATGGCTTGAACAGTTCGTTTGGTCGGTTCGGTGCCATTCACACCGCGAGTCCGATCCAGAGCCGTTCGAGCAATCTGGGCGAGGCAGGATCGTCAATGAACAGGCGGCGATCGTGGGCGAGCCGGCGATTGTCGATCATCAGGATGTCACCGGCCAGCAACAAGAGCTCGATGGCAGCGGCTTCCAGCAGACCTTCAAGCTCGGCAAGCGCCGCAGTTTCCGGTTCTGACAGCCCGCCTCGCACTGCCTGTATCCCGTTGCGAAGTCTGGACGGGTGATAGCTGAACGCCAGATCAGCCAGCGGATCGAAGACCGGAAGCACGACGAGCTCGTCAGGCGGGAGACGGCGATACGGGTTTTCACGTGGCTGTGGTGCTTCAAGGACTCGTCGGGCCGGGTCGCTCAGCCGGGCATGAACCCGCTTCGCATCGCTGAGACGCGTTTCGCCTCCTCGCGAGGCCGGACGGATACACGCCATGCTGAGCGTTCCGATGGGTGAAGCGACACCGCTGCCGTCGGTGTGGAATCCGATCGGAGACCGTTTCTTGGCGTTTCCGACATACTCGCCCGTTCGGTCGGCTCCCTCCACCGCCGAGATCCGGAAGAGCGGTCGGCCGGGTTCGTCCGGCGCGATGGTGAGGATGGATCCGAGCGATTCCCCGAGCACCAGCTGCAGTAGACGAACGGAATCGGGCGACACCGCAGGCCCGAGCCGCACCACGACGGCACCGCTCCCCCGTTGAAGGTGCAGGTGAACTGACTCAATGAGGCTGCCGAGCGCCCGCTCGGGCAAGTGGCGCCGCAGCGCGTCGCGACCGTGCCACCACGCGCTGTTCAGGCCTGCCGCGACGCCAACGGCGCAAAGTGCCTCGCGGATGGTTACCTCGGCATCGACGAATGCAGGCAGGTAATTCGTCACTGGCGGCGGTCCTGAATCAGCCGGGACCATCGACTCGCTTCGAGCTGAGTCAGGTCCAGCTTCATGAAATCCTCCTGGCTATTCGGCACCTTGAGGTCCAGCGAATCCAGGAAGCGGTCGATTTCCCTCCAGGGCTCTTCGGCGGCGTCATCCAAAGGAGCCTGGCCGGCGTCATCGGCACCGCGGCGCAGATCACGGATCTTCCGCAGCATGTCTAGGTAATGGCCCGGGCCCAGCGCCGGTGAGTACGACTGCGGCGGCACTGGTGGCTGCGTGGACGCAACCTTGATCACGTCGGAGACCGCGCGCATCGCACTGGCTCGGGCCGCCTGCTGCACGTCCACCGCGTCCCTTTCCCGATTGCCCGCCTTGAGCAGCATGAGCAGGCAGCGTGAGCCGAAATCAGGGTACACCACGCACGACTGGAGATCGATACGACCGTGGCGAATCGCGGCGGCATCCAGCAGACCGCGATAATTGGTGGCGAACGCGATGAGACAGTTGTTTCGTCCGGCGCGTTCGTGCAGATCGGCCAACAGGGGCAGCATCGTCGTCGTTACCATGGCGAATCCGGACGGAATCGCCTGGACGTTCCGGTCGACAACGAGCTGGTCGAACTCGTCGAAGATGACGCAGCAGTTGGACGCAAACTCGAGTTGTCTGAAGATCTGTGCTGCCACCTTGCCGACGAAGTGTTCTCCTTCGCGCAGGAAGTGGTACGGATTGACCGTGACGAGCGGCCAACCCAGCTCTCCCGCGATGATCTGCGAGACGTAGGTCTTCCCGGTGCCGGGCGGGCCGTAGTACAGCGTCGTTCGTGGTTTGTAGGTAGGCGGCGGCAGAGGATCGGGCAGCGCGAAGCTCCTGGCGTGGTACCGCATCCACTCCGAGGCCTGCAGGGCGGACACGACGACCGGTATCTGCGACTGCGACGGATCCGTCGATTTCGCATCGAAGGCGAACAGGTCCGCCGGCTTCTTGCGGACGGGATGCGTCACCAGCAGACCTTCGAACGCATGGAAGTTGATGGCCTTTGACAGCAACTCGTCCATGTGCGCGAGCGCGCGTAACGCAATGCACGTTGTCGCAAGATCAATGCGTCCGTCCTCAGGCTGGCGATCTGAATGCCAACCCGTGAACTCCGCCTCCGTGCGGTGTTCGCCGACGCGGGAGTCGAGCAGGTACCGAGTGGCCTTGAGGCAGATTGAGCACCATCGCTGCCAACGTCGCTGGTGCATGTCGGCGCGCACATCGGGGCGCTTGTCGGTATGAGCGCGACTTGCCAGGTATCCGGCGAGCACCTCCAGTGATGCGGCTGAGGGGGCGGCCATCACGAACCCGTGTACCCATTTGATCGGGGGTCGGCCGGCCTCGAAGCTCCCATCCCGACGCTGCAGACGACCCAGCGCAATCGCTGCTCGATCCTCCAGATCCTCCGTCCACCCGTGCCCCATCCGATCGCACAGCCAGAGCGCGGCGAGCAGATCGAGCGGGTCGTGACGATCAGGTGCCTCGATCAGACATCCCAGCAGCAGTCTTTCGGCGAAACTCGGCAACCATCGCGTCACGCCGTCCAGCTTGTCGCGGATCTTTCTCTCGAGCTCACGATACGCCGTCGAGGCTTGGTCGAACGCCGAGATCGATCCGTCCGTCAAGGTGTCTGTTCCAGTCTCGCTCGTATGGCTTGAAGCGAGCAGCTTCTCGGCGAGTTGTTCCGCGACCCCGAACACCTCCGTTCGCAACGCGATCCACTCCTCACCGTCGTCGACGAAGGAATCGAGCTGAGCCTTCCACGCCGCCTTCAGTTGGCTGGACAGTCGCTTGAGTGCAGTTTCGTCGCCAGCCTGGGTCGACGTCCACGAGAGCATGACTTCGGTTCCCGCGTGGGTTCCTGGCGGCAACCCGGCCACGCGCTCACGCAGGATGTCTTTGAGCAGCTTGGCCCTGACGGAGTGCGCAATCGATGGACTCCAGTTGTCTCCGCCGCCTGCTTCGGCTTCACGGCCGCCGCGGTGGAAAGCCTCGAGCGCCTTGACCTTCTTTAGCGCCTCCCCTGGCTCGAGCTTCACGTCGGGAGCGTCGAGACTCGCGACGGCCTCCAGGACTCCGGTCAGCAGTTCGCGGCAGGATCTCACGAATTCCCGCGCGCGCTCCTGGCCATCGGTGTGCTCTGCTTTGGTCTCCGCCTTGGCATCGCTGAGATGTTGAAACAGCCACGCGAGTTCCTTCTCATCAGGCGCCGCCGCCGCCTCATTAGCCTTCAAGGCCGCAGACTGAAAAACGCTCCGGAGTCCAAGAGTGGAGACACCCATCTCTCGGAAGTTCGCCGCGAGTCGAGAGAAGTGGATGTGCTCCTGTGCGCGTTGTGCCTGCCTCAGCGCCTGGGCATACGTGATCTCAACTTCGTGGTTGGCCGCGAGGTGCTCCACCGCCAGTCGCCGCAGGTCGCGGATCTCCGACAAGTCGCCAGCGATGCTGGCGCACGCATCGGCACGCGTGCGTACCATGCTGAGGAATGCCCGCACGGCTGCCACGCCCTGAGCAACGAAGGCCGCACCCGGGACTCGTCCGGTGCCGCCGGCAACACCGGTCGTCTCGAATTCGATGCGCGTTCGTCGCAGTTCGCTGAAGATGACGTGACCAGCGGCGTACGTGGGTAGAGCAGCGATGCGAATCGGGAAGCAGCCACATCGCAGGATTCGCGCCGCACTGTCCATCGATAGCGTTCCAGTCCGGTCATCCGTGAGGAGACGAACCAGTCCAGGATCAACCGTGGCTCCGGGCCTGGGCCTGTCCTCATTTATTGAGCGGCTCAGGGAGTCAACCAGTTCGGTCAGACACAGCCGCACATCCCCAGCGAGGTCAGCGTCGAACTGGCGCAGCGTCCTCTCCTGCCGCTGCAGGGCATGCACAAGATCGAACGCCGGAGCCAGCCCCCACATCCGGGGCGACGGAAGCCGGTCGAGGTTCTTCCAGATGTTCGCCGGCATGCCACCAGCCGTCTGCTGACGCGCGAACCACAGGAGTGTTGGTGTCACCTCCTGAAGCGCGACCCGCAGCCGCTGTCGCAGGTCCACCAGCTCGTCCAACGCGGTGAGAGTGGGACGCTCACCCAGTGCAGCTTCCATGGGCATGATTGTCAAACCTCGGTCACTCAGGTCGGCGAATGTCTGCCGCGCGATCGACAGGCGCAAGGACGTCTGGAGGGCATCCGAAAGCCAGGTCCGGACACCCCGAGCCGCTTATCCCAATCCGAACACCGCAATGACCGGCCCGTGGTCGCTCGTGCCGAACTCCCGCTGCACGACGCACGACACGGTTCGTTGGGCGATCGCACGGCTGGCCAGGATCAGGTCGAGTCGCCAGCCGATGTTGCGGGCGCGCAGGTTCCTCCAGGGCGCCCACCACGTGAACAGATCGGCGTTGTCGGGTTGCAGCTCACGATGGACGTCGACGAGGCCGCGGCCAATGATCTGTTCCAGCAGGGCGCGCTCGTCCGGACGCTGACCGATGACGTTCGGCTTGCGCTCCTTCGGGTGCACGTCCATGTCGGTACGCGCGACGTTCATGTCGCCGCAGAGCACCAGCGGCTGGCCTGCCGTCTCGTGGCCAGCCGCGAACGCGTCCAGCGACTGGAGGAACTGCATCTTCGCGGCGAAGTCCTTGCCGCCATTCGGCACGTAGATCGAGGCCACGGTGAACCCCGGCAGTCGCGCCGTCACGATACGGTGCTCGTAGTCGAACTCGGGATGGTGGAAGGCAGGGCGTTCGGGGACCCGGGCCTTCCGCACATGAAGCGCTACACCCGAATAGCCTTTGGCGCCGTGCCAGTAGCACCAGTAGCCCTCGATCTCGCACAGCCACATCGGAAGCTGGTCGATCGATGCCTTGATCTCCTGGAGGCACAGCACGTCGGGTCGTTCCGTCTCGATGAACTCCCGAAGCTGCGCCTCGCGAGCCCGCACCCCGTTCACGTTCCACGTCGCGATCTTCACCACACCGCCTCGGTCAGCCTGTCAGGTCACGGTCCGCCTGCCGCCTGCACCCCGGCGCGCCAGGGTCGCCAATCGCGGACGTACGAAGCTATGGCGACGTGGCGCCGGGCGCACGGGGATCCCGCTCCCCCCCGGCGCCCTACGGCGAGCGCATCGTGATCGCCGGGTCGATCCGTGCGGCGCGCACGGCAGGAATCCAGCAGGCAACGATGCCGATGGCCGTCATCAGCCCCGCCACGGCAATGAGCGTGACAGGGTCGTGTGGCTCCACCCCGAAGAGCAACCCGCGAATGAGACGCGTGGCGAAGAACGCGCCGGCAATGCCCAGCACGAGCCCGCTCGCCAGCAACACGCCGCCTTCCCGGAGGATCATCCGCTGCACCCGGCCGCGATCGGCGCCAAGACTCATGCGGATGCCGATCTCGTTCGTGCGCGCACTCACCGAGAAGGCGAGTACGCCGGCGATTCCCACCGCGGCGATGATCAGCGCCAGGGCGCCGAAGAGCGAGATGAGCACGGCGTTCAGGCGCCGGGGAGAGACACTCTGGTCCTTGATCTGAGCCACCGTCATGACGTTCTCGATCAGAGCCGTGGGCGCGATGCCCCGGACAACGCGCATCACCACGGGCGTCAGGCGTGCCACGTTGCTGTCGGCACGGATCACCAGCCCGCCTCCGATCGCGAGCATCTGCGTGAAGGGCATGAATACGACGGGTCCCGGCGATGCGTCCAGTCCTCCGTCCTGCGTATCGCCGACGACGCCGACCACGGTGCGCCACTCGTCGCTGATTGGCGTGAACCGCAGCACGTCACCGGTCCAGGCAATCCGCTTTCCGACCGGGTCCACGTTGAGGAAGTACCGCTCCGCCAGCGTCCGGTTGATGATGACAACCGGGGCGGAGCCGCGCTCATCGGTCGACGCGAACGGTCGTCCCCTGAGGAGTGGAATACCCGCTGCGCGGAAGTACTCGGGATTTGCCGTCCGCAACTCGGCGCTTGGCATGGCCTCACCGGTCGCCAGCGCCTTGCCCTCCGCCTTCACGTCGAACCGGACCTGCGAGCGACGGAGAGGCACAGGAGAGCCCAGCCCAACGTCGAGAACGCCCGGCAGGGCGCGTACTTCCCGCAGCATGCGACCGTAACGCTCTTTTGCCGCGGCGTCTGCTCCGGGGACGAAGGCCGCCGCCAATTCCAGGAGCGGCACCTCCATGGTGAGCACCTCCTCGGTCCTGAGGCCCGTTTGCACCTGTGACAACTGGAGCATCGTCCGGGTGAGCAACCCCGCACCGGCCAGCAGCACGACCGACACCGAGATCTGCGCGACGACCAGTCCGCGCTGGAGACGCTGCTTCCGGAGGCTGCCGCTCGTACGGCGCCCGCCTGCCGAGATCAGTGAGGCGAACGCGCCCTCCCTGGGCAGCGACACTGTGAAGGACAGCAGCAGGGCGAGGGTGAGGGAGAGCCCGAGTGTGAAGCCGAGTGCGACGAGATCGAGGCTGATTTCGTTCGCGCGCGCCGAATACCGCTCGGCGAGCGAGATGAGGAGGCCGACCCCGCCGCGCGCGACGACCACGCCGAGGAAGGCGCCCATCAGGCTCAGTATGAGATTCTCGGCCAGAAGCAACCGCCGCAGCCGTGGCGCGCCGGCCCCGAGTGCCGCGCGCGCCACGAGCTCCGGCTCTCGCCGCACGCCACGCATCAGCGTCAGGTTGGCGACATTGGCCGCGGCAATGATCATGACGAACGCCGCGGCACCCATGAGCAACCACAGCGTCAGCTGCGCGCGCGCTCCCAGGGCCTCCCTGAACGGGATGACCGCAACCCGGTAATTCGATCCCGGATCGTACGCCTCCCTGAACTCCGTCGTTATGCGCGCGTGGACCGCGGCGACCTCGGCCCGGGCCTGCTCCAGGGTGGCGCCCGGTACCAGCCGGGCGATCATCTCGGTCATCCGATGCGTGCGGCCCTGCACCATCATCGCGCTCGTGTGGTGCTCGCTGATGACCATGTTGAGAAACGCGTCCACCCGGTCGGGGAAATACGGTGCAGGCTCCAGCACCCCGATCACGGTGACGGACTTGCCCTCCATCCGGACCTGCTTGCCGACGATGGTGGAATCGCCGCCGAAGCGTTTCCGCCAGAAGTCGTGCGTGAGGACCATGACCGGCGGCACGCCAACGCCATCGTCGGCCGCCCGGGTGACCCTCCCTCGCACGGGCGAGAGTCCCATGACGTCGAAGAAGTTTCCCGTGACCAGCCCCGCCCTGACGCGGACGGCGTCCTCCTCACCCCGAAGGGTGAAAGAGAACGGCGAATACTCGGCGATCCCGCCCAGCGACCTGGCGCCATCGCGGAAGTCCCGGACCTCGGGAACGGAGAAAAGGACGTTGTCGCCTCCCGGTCCGCCGATCGAGTGCCGAAGGTAGACCAGCCGATCGCCCTCGCGGTGAGGCAGCGGCTTGAGGAGCACGCCTCGGAGGACGCTGAAGATCGCAGTGTTGGCGCCGATGCCGAGCCCCAGGGTGATCACGACAACGGAGGTGAAGGCGGGACTTCGCCGCAGCGTGCGCAAGGCATACCGGACGTCGGCTCCGGTGCTTTGCAGCCATGGGAGGCCGCGCTGCGCGCGGACCGCCTCGGTGGCCTGCGTGAGGCCTCCCGACGCGACGAGCGCCTGACGACGTGCCTCGTCCGGGTGCATGCCGCGCCGGATGTACTCGGCTGTCTCCATCTCGAGATGGGCCTGCATCTCCTCGCGGAGATCGTCGTCAGCGCGGTTCCTGGTGAAGATCCCCGCGATGCGCGCGAGGGCGACGCGCAGGTACCTCATGGTGTCCCCCGTCGCGGTGCGAGAAAGGCTGCGATCAGTTCGGCGGTCTCATGCCATTCACGGGCCTCGCGCGCCAGTTGCTTTCGGCCCGATGCCGTGAGCGAGTAGAACTTCGCCCGGCGGTTGTTCTCCGATGGCCGCCATTCGCCCTTGATGCACCCCTCCTGCTCGAGCTTGAGGAGGGCGGGGTAGAGCGTCCCGTAGTTGAGGCTCAGTCGGTTCCTGCTGGTCTCCTCGATACGCCGCGCGATCCCGTAGCCGTGGAGCGGCCCCAGAACGTCGAGCGTCTTCAGTACCATCAGGGCGAGCGTGCCTTGCTTCACGTCGAGTTTGTCGGCCATGTAGGTATCCTATGGGAATCCCATACGAGTCTACTGGCCGCGCAGGTTTCAAGCAAGGACCGGACCATCATCGAGGCGATCGAGCATACGCTCACGCACATCGTGCGGAACTCAGCCGACCACGGCATCGAGGTGCCCGGGAATCGCGCGGCGAGCCGGCGCCGTGCGGGACGTAGAAGGAAACCGACGCGATTCCCCAGGCGTACGTTCAGGCATGCCCGACGTCCACCTCGTCACCGGCCTCCGGCTGCATGTCGACAGCTACGCCGCAGCCCGGCAGCAGGCGCCCCACGACCACGACGAGCTCCATTTCAGCATGGTCCTCGCGGGCCGGGTCGGGGAAACAGTCGGTGGATCCTCCGAGGTCGGCGAGACCCTCAGTGTCGTCTCCAAGGACGCCGGCGTCCGGCACGCGAACCGGTATGGACCATCGGGCGCGCGCTTCGCACGCCTGAGTCTCCGGGCGGGAAGCATCGGAGAGCTCGTCGATCGAGGCGCGCCGGCCTGGCACTGGAGCCACGATCCGGCCGTTGCCGCCCCCTACCTCCGGCTGCTTCGGCCGTTCGAGCAGCGGGCACTCAGCATACCGGCGACCGATCCGGACCTGCTCGACCTCCTGGCTGCCTTCACCGCCCGTCCGGTCGCCCACTCGTCGGGCGCCCCTCCAGCCTGGCTCGTCCAGGTCATGGACGAGATCCGCTCGAGCTGGCAACCGCAGATCCAGGTGGCCGATGTCGCACGGCGCGCCGGCGTCCATCCGGTGTACCTGGCACGGTGTGTCCGTCGATGGTACGGAACCGGTGTCGCCGAGGAGTTGCGCCGGCTCCGCGTCCGGGCGGCGGCCGCGGCACTGGCGGAGACGGAGCGGACCGTCTCCGACCTCGCGCATGACCACGGCTTCTCCGACGAAGCCCACCTGTGCAGGACCTTCCGGCGCGCCACGGGACTTCCGCCCGGAGCCTTCCGGTCTCTCCTTCACAACTGCCGCGCCTCGTGACGACCAGCGCATGAGGTTTGCGCTGTTCAAGCGGGACCCGTCGCCAGAGGGCAAGTTTCGCCAGGACAGAACCCCCTAGCTAGCTTAGCTTAGCTAGCTAGCTAGCTGAGTGCTCAGTACTGGCTGCTCGAACTGGGTGACAAATGCTGGCGCTGGGGTTGGCTCAGCCCCAGCTCCAGGACCAGGAAGCAGGTCGAGCATCCAGCACTCACCACTCAGGCCAGATCGCTGAGTGCTCAGTACTGGGTGCTCGAACTGGGTGACACGTGCTGGCGCTGGGGTTTTGGCTCGGCACCAGCTCCAGGACCAGGAAGCAGGTCGAGCACCCAGCACTCACCACTCAGGCCAGATCGCTGAGTGCTCAGTACTGGGTGCTCGAACTGGGTGACACGTGCTGGCGCTGGGGTTGGCTCAGCCCCAGCTCCAGGCCCAGGAAGCAGGTCGAGCACCCAGCACTCACGACTCAGGCCGGCTAGCCAGTGCCTGGAGGCAACCCATGCCCGGATTACGTACTGCATGCTCGCTTGCCGCGTGCGTCATGCTCGTGTCGGCCGAAGCAGCGAGTGCACAGGGGCGCGTGACGCCTGACGAGCTCGCCCGCGTCGTCGACTCGGTCGCCGCGGGCGCCGTGGCCGATGGCCTGGTGCCTGCCCTGGGTGTCGCCGTGACGATGAATGGCCGGACGCTCCTGGCCCGGTCCCACGGCATGGCCGACGCAACCGGTGGCGTTGCAGCGGACGATCGCACGCTCTGGTACCTCGCCTCGACGAGCAAGTCGCTCACCGGGTTCGGCGTCTCGCTGCTGGCGCACGATGGGGTAATCAGCTTCCATGCTCCGATTGCACCCTTGATACCGGCCGCCCGGTGGCATCCGGATGCGAACCCGGCGCGCCTGACGCTCGGGCACTTCCTTTCGCATACGCATCACCTCAACGACGCCGTCGTCGTAACGAATGCGGCGTTCACCGGTGCCGTGCCGGAATCGGAATGGCCCGGCCTCCTGGCGTACGCAAATCCCACGGGGTCGACGGATCTCGTCTACACCAACCTTGGATACAACGTGGCTGCGATGGTCATCGACGCAGCGCGGCCCGAAGGATGGCGGCGCTTCCTCGAGGACCGCGTGTACCGTCCCGCGGGCATGACCGAGACGTACGCACGAGTCTCCGGTTTCGATCCGCGCCGCATCGCGCGACCGCACACACTTGGTGCCGACGGGCGTTACACCACCGCACCATTCCTCAAGACCGACGTGACCATGAACGCGGCGGGTGGACACCTGGCCACGCTGCACGATCTGGCGCGGTGGACCATTGTCCAGATGGACTCCGGTCGCATCGACGGCCGGCAGGTCTTCCCCGCGGCTGCAGTGGCACTGTCGCATAGGTTGATCGCGCCGCAGACGCGCGACCAGTCGAAGCGATTCGGGTACTTCGATCGCGCAGGGTGGGGAGCCGGCTGGGACATCGGGGCCTACGACGGCGAGCACATGGTCGGCCGGTTCGGCAGCTACGCCGGCACCCAGTCGCGGCTGGGCTTCCTGCCCTCACGGCGCGTCGGCGCGGTGGCCATGGCAACGGGAGGACTCGCCGGTCCGGTATCGGACGTCATCCTGACACTGGCATTCGATCTCGGCACCGGACGCACGGATGCGGTCACCCGTGCCGGGGAGCGCATGGAGCAGCTGGGCGGCCGCCTTGCCCAGTCGCGCCGATCCATCGCAGCGAGCGACTCCACGCGTGCAGAACGACAGAAGCAGGTGCTCCAGCATCCGCTCACGCAGTTCGCCGGGACCTTTGCCCGTCCCGGGCTCGGCGAGGTGTCCTTCTCGCAACGGGGCAACCGGCTGAACCTGCGCTGGGGCGCGATCACGAGTGATGTCGAGATCTTCGATGCATCACGCAACCAGATGCGCTTCGAGTTCGCAGGTTCAGGAACGGTGGCGCAATTCGAGTTCGGACCGACGGGACCAGCGACCGCGGTGATCATCCAGGGGAGCCGCTTCGAGCGAAGCCGCTAGCTGTTGCGGACTGGGGGATCGGCGCCTGGCCGGCAGCGCCGTCTGGTCGCGGTCTCTCCAGTCAGCAGATCATCATCTCCGCCATCTGCACGGGTGGCGGTCGCTTCCAGCGGAGAACGCCACGCGGTCCCAACCTGACCGGGGTCAAGGCGGGAGTCCGCCGACGAGAGCGGAGGCCATGCCCTGTGATGCCTGTCCCACGACCGACATCGGTGAGGATGTCGGTGATCCGCATACCTGCTCACTCGATGATATTCCCGGCTCCAGTCTGGCGGCTGGAGCCTCGGGATGGTATGTCCCCTCGCAGCGGAGGGGCATCTGGCATGCCTCTGCGCAATCAGAAACTGAGGGTCTGATGTCATGATCAGTCGGCGCTTTGCCGAAGGCAGTGCCTACATCGGTGCCGCGATGTTGATCGGCACGGCTGTGTGGCATCTGAGCGCCTACGCTTCCGTCACCACAATGGCCGCCGAGGGGTCGTCGGCGCTCAGGCCCATCACGGCAACTCTGTGGGTGCACGTCGCGCTGGCTCTTCTCCTGTCGTCCGCGCTCGTTCTGGTAGTTGCCCGCGTTGGTGCGCCGAACAGGGCAGTGGTGCTTGGCATTGCCGCCCTGAATCCCCTGGCCGGCGCGGCTCTCCAGCTTTTCTACGTCGGCTTCATCCCGCCGACCGCTCTCCTGCTGGCCGACGGCCTGGTCATTCTTATCGGGGCGGTACTGGGACACGAGCGTCAGCCGTTATCGGCGGCGTCACCCTCGCGGCAGTAGCCGGTATCGTCGCGCTGTCGACAGCTGGCGCCGTCGGTCGTCGCGCTCCGTCCCGAGGTACCCGAAAGCGTCGAGCGCGCGATCCATCGGGCACTGGAAAAGGAACCGGAAGACCGGTTCGCTTCGGCGGCCGACCTGGGGCGGGCGC
>DASWGU010000171.1:0-33248 GCA_036393555.1 Gemmatimonadaceae bacterium | reverse complement strand
TGCTGTCGTACGCGCTGTTTTTCCTGGTCGCTACGGAGCTGATGCTGCGGCTGGGCGGGAGCGGCCCTCGAGCGCTGCTGTCGCTGCTCAACGTGGTCGTGCTGCTGATCCCACTGGTGACGATCGTGTTCGGCACGATCTACTGGCACGGGGCCCGGGAATTCACCGAGCTTCTGCTCGCGCAACCGGTTCAGCGGAGTTCGCTCTTTCATGGCCTGTTCGCCGGTCTGGTACTGCCGCTCTCGGCTGCCTACCTCGTGGGCGTGATGGTCCCGCTGCTGCTGCACCGGGCGATCGGAGCCGAGTCGGTGGACCTGCTGCTGATGATGCTCGTGGCCGGCGTGGCCCTGACGGCGGTCTTCGGCGCATTGGCGGTGCTCATTGCCAGCCGGGTGGATGACCGGCTGCGGGCGCTGGGGATCGCGTTAGGTACCTGGGCGCTGATGACCCTCGCCTGGGACGGGCTGGTGCTGTGGGTCACCGTGGCGTTCGCGGCGTATCCGCTGGAGCGGCCGCTGCTGGCCATGATGTTCGCGAACCCGGTTGACCTGGCGCGGGTTCTGCTGGTGCTGCGGCTGGACGTCTCGGCGCTGATGGGCTACACGGGGGCAGTGTTCAACCAGTTCCTGGGTGGTGTGACCGGGACGGTTGCGGCCGTGGGCGGACTGGCGCTGTGGGCGCTGGTCCCGGGCTTGTTCGCACTGCGGACGTTCAACCGGCGGGACTTCTAGAATCGGTGGCATACCGGTTGGGCTATCCGCACCCGAAGCGACCGGTGCGGCCCACACGCGCTCGGCGTTTCCCGGGTCGGTCGAACCCGGATGCCGAGGTCACCCGTCGCCCGTGGCCAGCCGTGCCCCGCCGCCTGCGCCGAATGGGCGCCTAACGCGGTATCACCCTGATGACGCGCCCCTTGGAGTCCACCACGCCCAGCGGCAACCGCTCGACGTCCTTCACCAGCTCGAACCGGTGGGCCGCCTTGTCTGGTCCCAGTACGAACGTCGGCATGATGCCGAACGGATCGGCCTGATCGAGATCCACCACGTACCCCAGGTCCTGCAGCGACGCAATAGTGAGGCGGCTCAACGGGTTCGATGTGTCGACGAAGGGTGTCATGAGTTCCGAGAGCAGAACCGACTCGCGCCAATGCGCGTCCGCGCGCCCGCTCACGGCGTCGTTATGCACCGGGACCTTCGCGCCGCCGGTGTACGTCGTGCCCCCGATGGCGTTGAAGGCCGCGACGCTCTGTACGCCAGTGAGGTGCGTGTCCACACCCGCCCCCATGGTCAAGGACGGGTTCACCAGCAGGCCGAGGAGGTCCCACAGCGAGCCGACACCCAGGACGTGCAGCATCTCATGCAGGATGACGGGCTCGAGCAGACCGGACGACTCCAGCGCGGCCAGATCGGCAACGTCGAACCGCATGCGTCCGATGAAGGGGAGGAGCGAGCCACCCCGAAGCCAGCACGGCCCGGCCGAGCCCAGAATCATCCCGACGCCGTCAATCGGCTCCAGCGTGGCGAAGATGACGAGATCGTCGATGGTCTCGTTGATCGCGGGCGCGTTCGCGCCGCAGGATCCCGCACCGGTGGAGAACGGTACGCTGGGCAGATCGTGTGTGACAATGGCGGCGAGACGCGCGGCGGCGTTGTTGAATGCCGCTTCCTGGGCAGGCGTTGGCGCCTGCCCGGACGCCTGTGGCCCACCCACCACATCGGCACCAACCAGGAACCGCACCTCGATGTTGAGACCGGGAAGCGGAGCTACGGTCCCGGTCGCGGTGAACGTGACCGGATTGCCGGCGATGGCGGCGCCAGTTACGGTCGCGGTCATCGTGTTCGTGCCCGCGGAGGGACCCAGCGTCCAGCCCCCGACCGCGGCAACACCCTGCGGGTTGGTCTGCACGACACCGCTCGTCACGAAGCCGCCGCCAGACGCGACCAGGAACGTCACCGTTGCACCCGAAACGGGGTTGGAATGCTGGTCCCGAACGATGACAGACGGTGGCACCGGCACGGGCGTGCTGACCGTCGCCGTCTGGTTGTTTCCGGTGTTGATTGCCACCGCAGCCGCTTGTCCCGCAACTCCGGTCGCTGCGAAGTTCGCCGGCGGCAGCCCGATCACGGTCGCGGACACGCTGTTGGGTCCCGCCGTCGTACCCAGCGTCCAGCTTTCCGCGGCCGCAACACCGTTGCCGTCGGTCTCCGCCGAAATCAACGTGGCATTCACCAGGAAACCCGAAGCGCCGGCAGCGGCCATCTCCAGGCTCCCGCCGCCGCCGGTAATCTGGAATGCCACGGCGACACCGACAGATGGGTTCCCGAGGGCGTCGGTCACCCGAACGGCCGGAGGAACGGGTACCTCGCTTCCCGCAGCGGCAACCTGGTTGTTCCCCGCGAAGACCACGATCGCTGCCGGTGGCGCGACCGCTGTGGCGCTGAACGTCGCGGGCGCCAGCGACGCCACCGTCGCGCTCAACGCGTTCGGCCCCGCCGTGGGACCCAGCGTCCAGCTCCCGACCGCGGCAATGCCGTTGCCGTTCGTCTGTGGCGTAGCGCCTGCCACATTGCCACCGCCACCGGTGACCGCAAACGTCACGGTCACGTCGGCGACCGGGTTCCCCAGAGCGTCCGTGACGAGCACGGATGGGGGAACGGTAACCGGCGAGGCAATTGTGGCAGTCTGGTTATCGCCGCCACTTACCGTGACGTTGGCGGGTGGACCCACGAGCGCCGTCGCCATCAGGGCGACGGGCGCAAGCGATCCACTGGATGCCGACAACCCGTTCGCTCCCGGCGCGTCGCCCAGCACCCAACTGCCAACCGTTGCCACGCCCGCGTCGTTGGTCATCGCGGAAGCGCCTGTCACGCTGCCGCCGCCGCCCGTTACGGCGAACAAGACGCCGACATCCTTGACCGGATTCCCGAAGAAGTCCTTGATGATGACCGCAGGTGGGGTCCCGACCGGCGAACCGACGGTCGCGGTCTGGTTGTCACCGGCATGCACAGCCATGGTCGCGGGGGGACCCGCCAGCACAGTCGCAGTGAAGGTCGTGGGAGTAGCCTGTCCCTCAACGGATGCGCTGACCTCCTGTTCACCACCCGCCACGGTTCCCAGCGTCCAGGCGGCCGAGGCAACGCCATCGATGCCGGTGATTGCCGTGGCCGGCGCCACCGAGCCACCACCCTTCGTGACGGCAAACGTCACGGCCTTGCCCTGAAGCGCATTCCCCAGGCGATCCTGCGCCTTCACCTGCAGCGCAACGGGCAGCAGGCCACCTGCACCGGCCGACTGTCCATCGCCGCCGAGTATCTGCGGCGCCACGGCGAGCTGCATCACGGTGACGTTGACCGTGGCGCTCAACGATCCCGCCTGCACGCTGATCATCGCGGTGCCGTTGCCGACCGCCGTCACGAGTCCGGAACCACTCACCGAGACAGCGTTCGAGTTGTTGCTGATGTACGTCACCGACACACCCGACATCGACTGTCCGTTCTGATCTCGAATGGTCACGGTGATCTGTTCCGTGGCGCCGATGGCATCGAACGAGAAACTTGGCGTGGCGATCGAGATCGTCGTGGGCCGGGGCGGATCGGGCGGCTCAACGGGATCCCCTCCCCCGCTGCACGAGATGGCGCCGAACACGGCGCCAACCAGAAGGACGGTCCATGACCGGGGGCCGATGGGGATGCGCATTCGCCGTGCTCCTCGCGCCTCTGAGTCTGTGGACCAGTCGGTCGATGGACCCGGTACCGGCCCTGCCATGTCGAAATGAACTGACTTCGTTCCAGTTCAGCGGTTGACACTACCCGCGTTGGCTCGCGGCGCAAGTAGCGCGGGCATGGATTCTCGCTGGAGGCGTCCGGGGCACTCTCCCGGGCGGGAGCCATCGGTCACGATCTCCGACATCCGACTCACTCCCTGAGCAGAAGGCTGCAGCAGGTCACGCCGCCCTCCGCCTTCGCCAGCTCGCCCGCTGGCACAGCGACCAGCTCCACGCCAGCCGATTTCGTCAGGCGCTTGCGTGTGCGCGGATACCCCTCGGCCACGATGGTGACCGCGCCCAGCCACAGCACGTTGGCCGCGAACGGCTCGTCAGGATCGACGTTGATCACGTTCCAGCCCGCGAACTCGGCGGCGCGAATCCACGCCGGGTTCACCACCACGGTTCGCGGTCCCGCACGCGTGACTGCCGACTTGAGGTGCAGACATCCGGTGATGGGCACGCCGCGCACGCGGAAGTCGTGAGGCGAGAGCAACGCGCCCAGCTGCGCGACAGCCGCCTCGTTTGTCCGTTCGGTCAGTCCGACAAGTACGTCGTGATCCAGGACGAGGACGTCGCCGCCGTCCAGCGTGGCCGGCTCCACGATCGACGCGAGCGGGCGGTGTGGGGCGAGCGCAGCGCGAACCGATTCCACTTCCGCGCGCCGGGACGCCGCACCGGAGCGGGCGATGACGGCCAGTTCGTCCAGAATCACCGCGCTGTCTTCCACGAACACCGAATCGGGCAGGTCGTCGCGCGGGGGCAGCCGCCTCACCTCCAGTCCCGCCACCCGCAATGCCTCCTCGTACCGCGCGTGCTCCACGCGCGCAACCATTACGTCAATCGGCTCGCGCGCCAGGTGGGTCAACTCGCAATGCGCGATCGACGACGGCACCTCGCGTGTCCATGCGATCATGGCGGGGTCGCGGGCGGGGCCGGGCTCACGACATCGTCTTCCTTCGCGGGCTCCACCGGGTCCAGTGGCCACACAGGCTCCGCCCCATCCGCCGCGGTCAGGTCCAGGACGCCACCATCCGCTTCGACCGGGGTGGGACCGGGGGCGGCCCTGGTCGAGGAGCCGACGAGCAGCATGTCCTGCTCGATCTCGAACACCGCGCGCGGCACGCGGAAGACCATGGCGGGCAGAATGGTGGTCAACGCGGCGTACACCACCAGGCCGCCGAAGAGCGCGTCGTCGAGTGCGAACTGCTCCCGGAGGATCTCGGCCAGGACCAGCGTGAAGACCAGCGTGGGGATCATCGGCACGGCGACGCGCATCGCCTGCGACCACGCCTCCGAGAGGCGCACGCGGCGCTGCAGCAGCACCAGGCCGATCCGGACTGGAATGGAGATTGCCGCGAACACGAGCCCGATCATCAGCGCCTTCCAGGTGAGCGCCTCGCGGCTGATGTTGAGTCCCGCGTTGAAGAAATAGAACGGGACGAAGAACGAGGCGAACACCTCCACGGCGTGCAGGTTCTGGTCCGATGCCAGCCGTGGGAGCTGTTCACGCATCCGGCGCGCCGTGATGCCCACGAGGAACGCACCGACCAGGTAGTAGACGCCGAGTTGTCGCGTGGCGTACGCGAAGATCACCGCGACCATCAGGAGAAAGGCAAACTCGGAGTTCGGGGCGTAGATGGAGATCCGGGAGGCCAGGAATCGGAGCAGCACCGGCAGGAAGGCAGCCATGGCCAGGAGCGCCACCGCCGAGAAACCCAGTCGGCCCGCGGACGTCGATTGCAGCGTTACGAACAGCACGGTGAGCGCCAGCAACTCGCTGGCGATCGCTTTAGTGCGGATCCAGTAGGCCTCTTCCCGGCTCACACCGAGCGACGCCAGGGAGTCCAGGATGAAACCACAGGACGGGGTTACCAGGGCGAGTCCGACGAGCACGGCCTGACGCGTGCCCATGGGGAAGACCCACTGCACGGCCACTGCGGCGCCCGCAACCGTGAGCGCCACGATCAGCAGGTGCTCCGACAGGATACGGGCTTCGCGCCGCAACGATTGCGAGTCGACGTCGAGCCCGGCGAACAGGAACAGCGCCGCGATGCCGAACGTCGAGAGCAGGTGAACCGTTTCGTCTTGCAGGAAATAGCCCAGCCCCGCGCCGAAACCCAGCCCGAGCAGCAGCGAGGTGATCGCCGACGGCACCCGAAAGCGCTGCAACGCCTTGGGTAGTACCAGGAGCCCGAACAGCAGCAGGATGTACTGGAATTCCTTGGGGAGCTCGACCATTCAATCGGGGGGGGACGGCGAGCGCGCGAGAGCACGGAGGGGTCCGTGCGCCCGATTACTTTACAGTGCTCGCACTCGCAGCGGCAGAGACCGATCCACCGCGGCACCGTGCTGCGCCGCACCGCGACTCCTCTCACCGCCGGCCGAACATGGCTCTTTCCAATGGGGTGCCGCGGCTCGATCACGCCGCGGTGGGCAATGGGCGTGTCCTTGCCCTCATCAGTCCCAGCAGCGCCGTGGAGTGGCTGTGCCTGCCGCGGATGGACTCCGCCACCGTCTTCGCCCGGCTGCTGGATGAGCACAACGGCGGGACACTTCGCCTGTGTGGCATGAACGGGCCGTTGCAGGGCATACAGCGGTATCTCCCGAACACCAACGTCGCCCTCACGGAGCTGGAGGTTGCCGGGGGCAGCGTTCACGTGCACGACTTCTGCCCGCGGCTGCAGGCGGGTCTCGATGAGGTGTACGCACCAGCGGAGTTCGTCCGTCTGGTGACGCCAGCCGGCGGCGAGCCATCGGTCATCGTCGACTTCGATCCGCGCCCGGACTACGCCACCATCGCGCCGCGCCTGCTACCCGACGTGCTCGGTGTTCGTGTCGAGGGCGGCGAGCGTTCCATCCGCCTGCTGACCAATGCGCCGGTTGACCGGATCCTGGAGCGTGCGCCCATAAACATCACCGGACCGACGTTCTTCGTCGTGACGAGCGCGGACGATCCGCCGTATCGGGACGCTGCGAACGTCCGCGAACATCTGGACCTGACGATCCGGGGGTGGCGGTCCTGGGCACGAGCCTGCGCGCTTC
Source organism: Gemmatimonadaceae bacterium (assembly GCA_036393555.1). Taxonomy (GTDB): domain Bacteria; phylum Gemmatimonadota; class Gemmatimonadetes; order Gemmatimonadales; family Gemmatimonadaceae; genus JABWBJ01. The sequence continues at coordinate 26,440 of DASWGU010000171.1, read as the reverse complement.
CCACCTTCGCCGCAGACGCCGTCCTGCGCTCGGCGCTCTGCCTCAAGCTGCACGTGGCGGAGAATACCGGGGCCGTGCTGGCCGCCGCCACGACGAGCATTCCCGAGGAGATGGGTACGGCACGCACATGGGACTATCGCTACTGCTGGGTCCGGGACGCCGCGTTCGTGGTGGACGCGTTGCGCCGCCTGAGCCAGCTGCGGGAGAGCGAGCGGTTCATCGGCTATCTGGAACGCATCCTGACCATGGGTCCACTGCAGCCGGTGTATGGCATGGGCGGTGAACGCGACATCCCGGAAATATCGCTCGACCACCTCGCCGGCTTCGGCGGGAACGGACACGTCAGGATCGGGAACGCGGCCGCGATCCAGCGCCAGAACGACCTGATGGGCGAACTGGTGCTGAGTCTCGGCGCCGCGTTGGTGGATCCGCGGCTGTCCGTCCGCGATCTGTCCGAGACCTTCAACCTGATTGCTGCACTGGTGGAGGATTCGATCGTTGCAGCGGGCGAACCGGACATGGGCATCTGGGAGTACCGCACGCAGCTGCGGCATCACACGTTCTCGCGGGCCATGTGCTGGGCGGCAATGCACCACGGTTCGACCCTGGCCCGCCGCTTCGGCCGGCACACGCTGGCCGAGCGCTGGTCGCAGGCTGCCGAGCAGGAACGCAACGTGATCCTCCAGCGCGGCTACTCCGAGCGGCACGGATGCTTCACGCAGGCGCTGGACGGCCAGTACCCCGACGCGTCCAATCTGCTCCTCCCCGTCCTGGGACTGCTGCCCGCGACGGACCCGCGCATGATATCGACAGTGGCCGTGTACGAGCGAAGGCTGGTGCGCAACGGGCTGATGCTCCGGTACGCCCACGCCGATGATCTCGGGATTCCCCGCAGTGCCTTCAGCATCTGTTCGTTCTGGTGGGCGGAGTTGCTGGCCTTGCAGGGCCGGCTGCGCGACGCCGAGACCGTGTTCAATCGAGTGATGTCGTTCGCGAACCCGCTGGGACTGTTTTCCGAGGATCTCGATCCGGACACGGGCGTCGCGCTGGGCAATTATCCGCAGGCCTACACGCATGTCGGACTGATTCACGCCGCGACCACGATCGGCCAACTGCGGGAAGCGCGGGACGGCCGCGCCCGTGGCTGGGAGTAGGCGAATGCAGCGGGTCGCGATCGTCGCACTGCGGCTCCCCGTTCGCGTCAGGATGCGCGATGGCCAGGCCTCGATCGTGCCCAGCGTCGGCGGCGTCGCGACCGGGCTGCTGCGGGTCCTGCCTCCGTCGCGACGGCGGTGGATCGGCTGGTCCGGATCGACTGAGGCGCTGGACCCGGTAGCCACGGAACGCATCCAGAAGGATCTCGAGCGGCTGCGACTCGCCGCCGTGCCTCTCAGCCCGAATGAGGCAGCGGGTTTTCACGCCGGGTACGCCAACCGGGTGCTGTGGCCGGTTTTTCACTCGATGCCGGGCCGGCTCCCCCTGCGCATCGAAGCGTGGGACCAGTACGCGTCGGCCAACGCCAGGTTCGCGAACGCGGTGCTGCAGCACTCCCGGCCGGACGAGGTGATCTGGGTGCACGATTACCAGCTCATGCTGGTGCCGCACCTGGTTCGGGCAGCGCGGCCCGCCGCACCGATCGCGTTCTTTCTGCATACCCCGTTCCCGCCGGCAGATCTCTTTCGTCTGCTGCCACAGCGGCGCGAATTGCTGGAAGGCGTGCTGGGCGCCGACCAGATCGGGTTCCACACCGCGGACTACCGGTCGCATTTCGTCCAGGCGCTGCGCATGCACCTGGGCATTCCGGTGACCGGTGAGAACGCAATGCGCGTGCGGGGCCGCATGGTGCGACTCGTCGTTGCGCCCATGGGGATCGACGTGGGTCGCATGGAGCGGCTGGCGGATCGCGGCGCGGCCAACGGCGCCGTCGATTCGTTCGTAGGTGACCGCGAAATGCTGCTGCTCGCGGGCGTGGACCGTCTCGACTACACCAAGGGCATTCCTCGCCGGCTTCTGGCCATCGAGAGTCTGCTCCGACGGTATCCGCAGTGGCGAGGTCGTGTGGCGCTCGTACAGATCGCCGTGCCGTCACGGGGCGACGTGGCCGCATATCAGGCGTATGCGCATACGACCGAGCAACTCGTCGGCCGGATCAACGGCGAATTCAGTACCGCGCGATGGACGCCAATCCGCTACCTCAATCGATCCTTTGCCCCGTCCGAAGTGGCCGCGCTCTTCCGAGCCGCCCGGGTCGCGCTGGTCACACCGATCCGCGATGGTATGAACCTCGTGGCCAAGGAGTTCGTCGCCTCGCGCACCGACGAGGATGGTGTGCTGGTGTTGAGCGAGATGGCGGGAGCGGCCGCCGAACTTGTCGAGGCGCTGCTGGTGAACCCGTACGACGTGGATGCGATGGCGGACCGGATTCACGAAGCACTGAAGATGCCCGCGCGGGAACGGCGCGCCCGCATGCAGGCCCTGCGCCGGCGCGTGCAGCAGCGTGACATCGTTTGGTGGGCGCGCCAACTGCTGACCGGCCTGGGACGCCGGCGTGTCCCGGCGCCCGCCAGCGCCGAGGACCTGCAGAAGGCCCTCGACGAGGTTGTACGGGCGCCGCACGCGACACTGCTGCTGGACTACGACGGAACGCTGGTGCCGTTCGTCGTGCCACCCGAAGCAGCACTCCCCACGCGCGGCGTGCGGGCGCTGCTGCGACGCCTGAGCCATCGCCCGGGAACGGCGACATGGATTCTCAGCGGTCGCGACCGGGCGTTCCTGGAACGCGCGGTCGGAAACACCGGCGTAGGGCTGGTGGCCGAGCATGGCGCGTGGATGCGCCGGCCGGGGCAGAAGCGCTGGCGCCGACTGGCCGACCCCACGCGGAGAACCCGGCGATGGCGTGCCGAGGCGCAGCGCCTCATGCGCCAGTTCGAACAGCGCACGCCGGGCGCCCGGATCGAGCGGAAGTCCCTTGGCCTGGCCTGGCACTGGCGGGGAGTCTCCGCATCGATCGGCGCGCGCCGTGCCGAAGCGCTGGCAGTCGAACTGCGCTCGAGACTTCCCCGCTCTGCTGACGTCCTGGTGGGCGATCACGTGATCGAAGTACGCCCCCACGGTGTGGACAAGGGCTCCACCGTCGCGGCGCTGCAGAAGATGGTCCCCGAGGGTTCGGCATTCGTCGCGATTGGCGACGATCTCACGGACGAGGACATGTTCCGCGCGGTCGACGCGAAGGCCGTGACGATTCACGTGGGCATGCGGACAACGCGTGCCCGTTTTCGCGTGCCCGACGTGGTTGCGGTGCTGCAACTGCTCGAGCACCTGTCACGAGCGAAAGCGACGGCTGGTCGCGTGAAGGGATCGACGGCCGGCTGAGCCTGGCGGGCGGGCGCCGCCAGGTGGCGCTGCGCAGACGGCCTGCGGCGATTTCATGGCGGGCTGTCACCTGACCGCAACCCCGGGCGGCGGTCGGGCATCCATGCTGGTGGAGCATCGTGGCCCGGCCTCCACCGGGCTCGTACGGTCACCCACCAGACCCATGACAACTCCCGTCACGCGCTCGCTTGTCCGCGCAGCAATGCTGGCGTGCGCCCTGGTTCCGAACAGGGGCGAGTCGCAATCCGCACCGAATGCGGCCGGCAGCGGCAGCGGCCACACCACGGCCGTTCCATCCGCCAGAGCCGTACGCCGCGACTCACCAGTCACGCTCGACGGCCGGCTCGACGACGCGGCGTGGCAGGCGGCCCCGCCGGTCACCGAGTTCACGCAATCCGATCCGGATGAGGGCCAGCCGGCATCGGAACGCACCGAGGTGCGCTTCCTGTTCGACGAGGACGCACTCTACGTAGGCGCACGGATGCACGACTCGCAGGGACGGGCCGGCATTCGCACCTCACTCATCCGGCGTGATGCCCAGTTCAACTCCGACTTCTTCCAGATTGTGATCGACGGCTTTCACGATCATCTCGGTCGCGCCTTCCTGGAGGTGAACCCGTCGGGATCCAGATTCGACGCACTCGGCATCGGGTCCTCGTGCTGCGACGACGGCTGGGATCCGATCTGGGAGGCGGCGACCAGCATTGACGACGGCGGCTGGACCGCGGAGATCCGCATTCCGCTGTCGCAGTTGCGGTATGAACCTGGTTCGTCGCGGACCTGGGGGCTTCAGGTGCGGCGGTGGCTCCACCGCCGGAACGAACTTGCCTCCTGGTCGTTCTGGCGAAAGACGGAGTCCAGCGGACCCAACCGGTTCGGTCATCTCGAGGGACTCGACCTTGGTGGCTCCACGAGCCGCCTCGAACTGACGCCGTACGTCGCGGCGAAAACCCAGAACCTCAGCGTGCCTGCCACGGACCCGTTCAACGGCGGCAATGTCCAGTCGCTGCGCGCCGGACTCGACGTGAAATACCACCTGAGTCCGAACGTCACGCTGGACGCCACGTTCAACCCGGACTTCGGTCAGGTCGAGGCCGACCCCGCGGTGGTGAATCTCACGGCGTTCGAGACGTCGTTCCCGGAGCGGCGGCCATTCTTCATTGCCAGCTCGGGGGTGTTCAGCTTTGGCGGCTTCAACTGCTACTTCTGCAGCAACGTATCGTCGCTGAGCGCATTCTATTCGCGACGGATCGGGCGCTCGCCGCAGGGGGCAGCTCTGGCGCGGGGCGCGGGCGAGTATGCCGACGTTCCCGACGCAACGACGATTCTCGGTGCGGCTAAAATCACCGGGCGAACCTCCAGCGGGCTGACGATGGGCCTGCTGAACGCGGTCACCGGGCGCGAGCGCGCGCGGGTCCGCCTTCCAGCCGGGGACGACGTGAACCAGGTGGTCGAGCCGCTGACGAACTACCTCGTCGCCCGCGTCAAGAAGGATCTGATGGGCGGCAACCTGGTCCTCGGCGGGATTGCCACGTCGGTGGTGCGCGACATGGAGGATGCCTTCACCCCGAGCCTGACGAGTCATGCCGAGCTGTATGGCACGGACCTGCTGTACACCTTCAGAGAACGCGCCTACTCGATCCGCGCCAACCTGGCGCTGACCAATGTGGCCGGCGCTGCCGCGGTGATCAGCGAGCGACAGCGAGCGCCGGCGCGGTACTTCCAGCGTCCCGACCGCAAGGACGGGAGCGACGGATTCCTGACGAACCGGCTCGATCCCGACGCAACGGCGATGCGCGGCGCGGGGGCGTACCTCCGGATCGGCAAGGACGCGGGGGCGTGGCTGTGGGAGACAGCCGCCAACGTCCGTACGCCCGGCTTCGAGGCGAACGACCTCGCCTTCCTCACGCGGGCCGACTACGTGTGGTACAACGCCAACGTGATGCGCTACTGGTCGAAGCCGACGCGCTGGTATCGCGACGTGACCCTGATCGGAGGCGGACAGCAGCAGCAGAACTTCGACGGAGACCTGACGGAGCGCCAGGGCCATCTTTTCGCGGCCATGACGCTGCCCAACTTCTGGAGCTGGCACGCGTTCTACATCAAACGTCCGCGCGTGCTCGATGACCGGCTGCTTCGCGGCGGACCCCTGGTGGAGCGACCGGGGATCGACGTGTATGCCGGCGGGATCTCGAGCGACAACCGTCGTTCGCTGATCTGGAACGGATTCAGCGAGATCGCCACGAACGACCGCGGGGGATGGGGGCGCAACTTCAATCTCGGGATCACGTACCGGCCGGCGCCGAATGCGACCCTCAGTCTCGGTCCGGGCTGGAACGATTCCCGGTCCATCCTGCAGTTCGTGCGGCGCGTGGACGACCCTGCCAGCACCGCCTTCTACGGATCGCGCTACGTCATCGCGTCCATCGACCAGAGGCAACTGAGTCTGGAAACGCGGCTGAACTGGACCTTCTCACCCACCATGTCGTTCGAGCTTTACGCCCAGCCCCTGCTCGCGAGCGGCGACTTCTTCGACTTCAAGGAGTTCAACGCTCCGCGGCAGGGTGGCTTCAGCGTGTTCGGCCGCGACCGGGGAACGATCAGCCAGACGCCGGGGACTGGTGGCCAGGCCTCCACCATCGAGATCGACCCGGACGGCACCGGGCCCGCGGCGGCCATCACACTGGACGACCCGGACTTCAATTTCCGCTCGCTCCGGGGCAATGCCGTCTTCCGGTGGGAGTTTCGCCCGGGATCGGTGATGTACGTGGCGTGGGCGCACTCCCGATCGGCGTCGCTCCCCATGGGCGACTTCCAGTTCCGTCGCGACGCCAGCGGATTGTTCGAGAACGTCCCGGACAACGTGTTCCTGGTGAAGGCGAGTTTCTGGATGCCGCGGTAACAGGGCAGCGATCAGCGATCAGATCAGCGATCTGCGGGGCCAGGAAACAGCGAACCCCCGGGTTCCCCCGGGGGTTTGGCGTTGACTTGCCCCAGCACGAAGGCGGAAGGGCGCGTCTGCCGTCCAGAAGACGAGTGGGTCTCGCTCCCGGTAACCGCGTGGAGGTGAAACGGGCGGCGAGCGCTTTGGCACCCACCGCCCGCAATCACCATCCTCCGAGGTGCACCACCAACCCTTACTGCACCGCGTTGATCATGTCGAAGATCGGGAGGTACATGGCGACCACCATGCCACCGACCACCGCTCCGAGGAAGACGATCATGATCGGCTCCAGAAGCGACAGCAGGCCGCTGACGGCGGCGTCCACTTCCTCATCATAGAAATCGGCGATCTTGGAGAGCATTTCGTCCAATCCACCAGTCTGCTCACCGACGGCTATCATGGAGATCACCATGGGCGGGAATACGGCCGACTTCTGGAGCGGCGCGGCAATCGTGTCACCGCCCGCAATGCTGGCGCGGGACTGCATGATGGCATCCTGGATCACGCGGTTGCCCGCCGTCTTGGCTGTGATCTCCAACCCGTCCAGAATGCTGACGCCGGAGCTGATCAGCGTGCCCAGCGTGCGGGTGAACCGGGAGACCGCGCTCTTGCGGAGCACGTCGCCCAGTACCGGGAACCTCAACAGCGCGCGGTCGACAACCAGCTTGCCGCTGGAGGTCGCGTAGTACTTCCGGAACAACCAGACGCTGACGCCGAGGCCGCCGGCGACCGCCCACCAGAAGTTCCGCAGAAAAGCCGAGGAGCCAATGACGACGCGGGTCGGGAGGGGCAGCGCCATGCCGACACCCTCGAACATGCTCTGGAAGACCGGAATGACGAAGATGAGCAGCACGGCAATGGCAATGACCGCCACGGACATGATGACACCCGGGTAGATCATCGCACCTTTCACTTTCCGCACCAGGGCATCGTTCTTTTCCATGAACGTCGCCAGACGCATCAGAATGGTGTCGAGGATACCACCTGCCTCGCCCGCGGCGACCATGTTGACATAGAGCTCGCTGAAGGCCTTGGGGTGCTTGGCCAGCGCATCCGCCACGGTATGGCCCGACTCCACGTCGAAGACGATATCGCGCGTCGCGGCGGCGAGGACCTTGTTTTCGGTCTGCTTGGCCAGGATGTCGAGCGCCTGCACCAGCGGCAGGCCCGCGTTGATCATGGTCGAAAACTGGCGCGTGAAGATCACGATGTCGCGCATCTTGATCGACCCGCGGACCTTCCTGGACTTGGCGTTCTCGTCGACCTTGACGACGGTCATCCGCTGCCGCCGCAGCTGGGCAACGACGTCCTGTGCGGTCGCGGCCTCGACGGTCGCGGTCCGCAGCTCGCCGGCGGCGGTTCGGGCGGTGTACGTGAATGCAGGCATGAGACTCAGATCTCGAGACGGGAGACGAAAGACGGGCGACGGGTGGTGGCGGTGATGAGCAGAAGACGCGGGAGCACGGATCAGGCGGCGGGCGACGTGAGGACGAGGCGGGACCGCGCCGGCCTCCAGTCCCCGTCCCCCGTGTGCCGTCTCACCGCTTGCCTCCGACGGCCTGCAGTCGCCCGCGCGCTTCCTCCTCCTCGACGGGGCTGCGGCCGATCATCCGCAGGAACTCGTTCTGGTCGCTGGAGACCCGGAGACACTCCTCCTCCGTGACTTCGCGCGACACGTAGTGCTGGTACAATGCGTCGTTCAGCGTCTGCATGCCGAACTTCTTGCCGGACTGCATCAGCGAGTAGATCTGGTGCACCTTGTCGTCGCGAATCAGGGCGCGCATGGCCGGCGTGATCACCAGGATCTCGGCTGCCATGACGCGGCCCCGGCCCCGGGCTCGGGGCAGGAGCGTCTGCGTGACGATGCCTTCGAGCACGAAGGCCAGCTGGGCACGTACCTGCGACTGCTGGTGACTGGGGAAGACGTCGATGATGCGGTTGATCGCCTCGGCCGCCGAATTGGTGTGCAGCGTGGCGAACACGAGGTGACCGGTCTCGGCGATGGTGAGCGCCGCCTGGATGGTCTCCAGGTCCCGCATTTCGCCGATGAGGATGACGTCGGGGTCTTCGCGGAGCGCGTACTTGAGTGCGTTGGCGAAACTGTGCGTATCACTCCCCACTTCACGCTGGTTGACGATGCAGCTGTGATGGCGGTGGATGAACTCGATGGGATCTTCCACCGTGATGATGTGGCCCTTGCGCTCGCGATTGACCTTGTCGATCATCGCCGCCAGCGTCGTGGACTTGCCCGAGCCCGTCGGACCGGTCACCAGGACCAGGCCGCGCGGCTTCTCCGCCATCCGCGCCACCACCACCGGAAGGCCCAGGTCCTCGAAAGTCCGGATGTTGAACGGAATCTGGCGGATTGCCATCGAGACGCAGCCACGCTGCTTGAACACGTTGCCGCGGAACCGGGCCAGATTCTGGATGCCGAATGAGAAGTCGAGCTCATCGTCCATCTCGAACCGCTTCTTCTGGTTTTCGGTCAGGACCGAATAGGCCAGTTGCAGCGTGTCCTTCGGATTCAGGACCGTCTCGGTGTTCGAGTTGATGATGTCGCCGTCGACACGGAGCTTGGCCCGCTCGCCTGCGGTCACGTGCAGGTCCGAGGCATCGCGCTCGATCATTTCCTCGAGGAGCGCCCGCAGGCTGATTGCCCCACCCGCCGATGTATTGCCGGTTCCGGTCGTCTCTGGAGTCGCTTGCGCCATGCGCTGTTGTGGGGCGGAGGGTGCATTCAATTGGGTCGGAGCCGCCGCGCGACAACGCCGCGAAGCGGACCCCGCCAGCGGACGCCGTGCTCCGCGCCGCCAGGGACCACTGCGCCAACCCCACGCGAGGCCACCGCCCCGCCCGGGATCGGCCACTTACGAGACTACCTGCCTGCCCCAACCGTCACGCCGGGCGTCGGCGATGCCGGTTGCCGCCTTGCACCGGATCGGTTCCATCGGCCACCTCGTCATCCGGCGCCGGTCTCTCCTCCCGGCGGTGCCACGGGTCACGACGCCGACGTTTCCCGGATCACGTGTTCGACCGTCACGATGCCCTTCATGACCTTCAGCCAGCCATCCATCCGCAGAGTGAGCATGCCGTCGGCCACGGCAGCGTCCCGGAGTTCAGGACCGCTGCCATTCTGGAGGATGAGCCTCCGGATGGCCGGCGTCATGGGCATCACTTCATAGAGCCCCTGCCGTCCCTTGAGCCCCATGCCGCCGCATTCGTCGCACCCGCGTCCTCGGAAGAACGGCAGCTCGTCGATGCGGGTTGCCAGCGAGATGGTCTTGAGATGCGGCGCCGCTTCGCGGGACGCATTCGCCACCGCGTTGTCGAGGGCCTCCTGGGTGAACCGCAACTCGCCCAGCGTGGTTTCGCGCGTCACCTTCGCGCCCGCGAGCTCTTCGTCGGTCGGCTCGTACTTCTGCTTGCAGCGACCGCAGATGCGCCGGACGAGCCGCTGAGCGACGACGAGGTTCAGGGCGCTGGCAACGTTGAATGGCTCCAGCCCCATGTCCAGCAGGCGGGTCACAGTTTCAGGCGCCGAGTTGGTGTGGAGCGTGGAGAGCACGAGGTGGCCTGTCAGCGCCGCCTTGATCGCGATGCTGCCGGTCTCCAGGTCACGGATTTCGCCAACCATGATGATGTTCGGGTCCTGCCGCAGGAACGCCTTCAGCGCCGCGGCGAACGTCATCCCGATGTCGGTGCGGACCTGCACCTGGTTGATCCCGAAGAGGTTGTACTCGACGGGATCCTCGGCGGTCATGATGTTCTGGTCGATCGTATTGATCTTGGACAGCGCGGAGTAAAGCGTGGTCGTCTTGCCGGAACCCGTGGGACCGGTGACGAGCACCATGCCGTAGGGGTTCATGATCGCCGACATCATCTCCTTTTCGGAGCGCGGCTCGAGGCCGAATTTCTCCAGGTCCAGCGTGAGGTTCCCCTTGTCGAGGATCCGGAGCACGACCTTCTCGCCGAACAGCGTCGGGAGAGTGGAAACCCGGTAGTCGATGACCTTGTTGCCGATCTTCAGCTTGATGCGGCCGTCCTGCGGCACGCGCCGCTCCGCGATGTTCAGCTGCGACATGATCTTGAAGCGCGAAATGAGCGCGGCCTTCAGCTTTGGCGGCGGTTTCATGACCTCCTGCAGAGCGCCGTCAATACGATAACGCACCCGCAGCTCGTGCTCGAAGCTCTCGAAATGGATGTCGGACGCGCCGCGCTTGACAGCGTCCGTCAGGATGGCGTTGATGAGCTTGACGACGGGGGCATCGTCGACCGCCGCGGCCAGCGCCGCGGCCGACATCTCGTCCTCTTCGTCCTCCACGACCTCGACGTCACCCTCGGCGCCGGCGATGTCCTTGAGCAGGGAATCCATGGCGAGTGCCATGTCACCCGTGTCGTAGCCCTTCTCGATGACCGCGCGGAGCGTGGCTTCGCCCGCCAGCACGGGGAAGATGTCATAGCGAGTGATGAACTTGAGATCCTCGAGGATCTCCTGGTTCGTCGGGTCTGCCACGGCGACCGTGAGCGTGCGGCCATCGCGCTTCAGCGGCAGCAGGCCGTGCCGGGCGGCCAGCTCGGACGGCACCAGCTTCAGGATTTTCGGGTCGACCTCGAACTTGGACAGGTCCACCGCCGGCATGCGGTACGTGCGGGCGATGATCTTGGTGAGGTCGACTTCCGCTATGGCGCCCGTCTTGATGAGACTGTGCGTGACGGTTGTCGCGTTCATCTTGGCGTCGCGCTGCGCCGCGTCGATGGCCTCGCGCGTGACGTATCCCTCGCTCAGCAGGAGCTCGGTGATCCGCTCGGGCAGTGCGGCGACGGGAGTGGCCATTCCGGTGGGACGCGAAGTTAAGGGGTGACCCGGTGTGCAGCGACGACGGCACCGCGCCCCGCGGCAGTGGTCCGGTGCGATCATCACCGGCCTCGCCGGCGGGGCGCGGCGCCTCTGGCGGCTTCCTGACACCCGGATCCCACCGCCGCACTCATAGGACGGGATCGGCCGGAAAACGTCACGTACGGCGAGAGTCGCTTTGTCGTCCCTTCCCCGATGCCGTTCACCCGCGTCAACTGCGGCAGCGATCCAAATGCGCCACAGCGTTCCCGGTTCTCCACGATGCGCGCGGCCAGCGCCGGCCCGATCCACGGCAACCGCTCGATGGCGCTCGCGTCGGCCACGTCGAGGTCGACCGGAGTCACTGCCGGCTGGCTCGCAGGAGGACGAGGTACGGCGCCCGCTGACCTGCCACCTGACCCGACGGCAGCGCCGGCCTTCGCGGTTGAAGCGCGCCCGCCTCGCCGGGCGCTATCGACCCGTGCGATCTGCGCATCAAGCGCACGAACGGACTCCGGCGCCGGCGCCGGGCGCGCGTCGCGGGCCCGCGCCATGCGCGCAACCACACCGAGTACCGCGATGGCAGCGGCAAACACCAGCGCGCGCCGTTCAGCAGTCGTAGGCACCTGCCGATACTGGTGGTCCAGAGGCCCGACTACCAAACCCCCACATTGCATGAGGATCGTTTCATCGCAGCACACCGGGCGGAGGTGACGCCAGCCTCACTACCCCACTCGCGGCGCTCGCGAGCAGCACCTCCGCTCACCACGGCTCGTGCCGGGCTGGAGGCGCGTTCTGCGGCTGTCACCGCTGCAGCAGCCTCCATGCCACATCGCCCACGATCTTCAGCGACCGCGGCGATACCTTGTCGATGGTGTCCTCGGTCGTGTGGTGGTACGGATAGTCCAGGTCGATCACGTCAATGACACGCAGTCCCTTGTCCAGCAGCGGGAGGTGATCGTCGGTGATCTCGAACGTCGTGGTCGGGACGAACACGTTGCCATATCCCAGATCCGCGGCCGCGCGCCAGACGCGGTCCACGACTTCTGGTGCACGGTTCACCGAATGGGGCTCCTGCGGGATGCGCAGGTTCATGTCGCCGATCATGTCAAACACGACGCCGAACAGGGGCTGATAGTCGGCGGACGGCAGGTTGTTGGCGAACCACGTCGAGCCGATCAGGACGTCCACATCGGGTCCGAACGTTCCATAGTCCTCACCGTCGACGAAGAGCAGGTCCACGCCGACGGTTGGTGGCGTCGCCTGCAGGTGGTTGGCCAGTTCGATGAACAGACCCACCCCCGACCCGCCGTCGTTCGCGCCCGGCGTCGGCTGGGCGGCCTGGGCCGGGTCACGCGATTTCTCCGCCACGGGACGCGAGTCCCAGTGGGTCACATACAGGATGCGCTGCTCGGCCATGGGCCGGAACCGGGCGAAGATGTTCCGCATGGGGATGGAGTCGCCCTTCTGGGTGCGATGCCACCAGGCCTGCTCCGTGACGGTGTCCGCGCGCTGCCGCATTTCGCTGGCGATCCAGTCGCCGGCCTTGCGATGCGCCTCGGTGCCGGGGACGCGCGGGCCGAACTCCATGAACGTCCGCACGTAGGACAGGGCCCGCTCACCGTCAAAGGGGCCCGGCGGGATGGTATTGCGATCGCAGCCCTGGAGGCCCAGGAGTACGCCGAGCAGAGTGAGCATTCTCACCTCACAGCGCTCCACCGAAGAACTGGATGTTGAGGACCGCCGACAGGACGGTCTGTGTGAAGCGGCGGTTGAAGTTCCGGTCGAAGGTTACGACGCGGGACGCCTGCAGGCTGAAGGTCGTGTTGTCGGACAGGTCGGTATCGGCGTTGAGGCTGACGGCGGTGCGGCCGTTGTCGGTCAGGCGGCTGCGCAGTGACGATGCGGCAACATTCGAAACGTAGCTCCTGGTCTCGGTGCGCTGGTAGGACAGGCGGGCACGCATTCCGCCGGGGAGCTGCCAGGACGCCGGAAGCGGGAACGCACGAGTGACATCGGCCGTGGCGTCGCTGGAGCGCGATTCACCCACCGAGCCCGGCAGGGAGTCCACCCGATCGGACCGGGAGTAGCCGAGCGAGAGTGACAGTCCGTCGGACGTGCCGAAGAGGGTGAACGAGGCCGGATAGGTGCGGACGCGGGTGGCGCGCAACTCGGCCTCGGCGCCGGGTGAGTCGGGCGGGGAGCTGAAAGCCTGACGAGTGTGTACCGCCCGCAGCGTTGCCGCGACGTTCGAGATCACCGACCCGAGCGCGATGGGTGTCCCGCTCCACCGGAAGGTCACGTCGGGAAAAATGACCTGGTCGCCGTCCACCAGAGACACACGGTCGGACAGGCGGCGCGACCAGTGCCGCGACCCGGTGCGCTGCACCCGCTGCGCCAGAGTCGCACCGAACGGCAGCGTGAACGTGTTGGCGAGCGCATACCGCGTGCCGGCGCCGGCGCTGGTCGCCAGCACGTCGGCGATCTCCCGGTAGGCATCGAACTCGCTCAGACCGAACTGGTATCGCCATCCCGGTGTGAGGGGTGCGGCATCGAAGGCACTTAGCTGGTCGTGACCCACGCTGACGTCGACCGCACCGACGAGACGCGCCATGGCGCGGATCCAGCTGCCCTCCGATTCGCCCGCCATTGCCCTCGGCAGGTCGATGAGCGCCGACGCGCTGGCCCGCTGGGAGTTGCCGAAGCGACGGGCCAGTCGCAGGTCGCCGGAGCCGGGGATCGACACTCCCGGGGCGTTCGGATCGCGCACCAGCGAGTAGCCGGCCGCCAGCTCCAGCCGGGGCCGGAACCAGCCGCTCGCGGGCGCGTAGAGCACCGACGATGCCAGGTTCCGCTCCCGCTCGAGACCCACGTCCACGCCGGCCAGGCTCACCCGTTCCTGAGCCGCGGCAATCGCGTTAGGCGTCACGTCACCGTAGTCACGCAGGTCGCGCAGGCTGCGCGCGTCCCAGCGCACCGTGACGGACGGCACCGGGCGGAACTCCACCGTGGTGGAACTGCCCCAGAGCCGCTCTACCGCATTGGTGCGCCGGGACTCGTCACCGCCGGTCAGCGTGGGCCGGACGAAGGCGTTGGCGAATCCGCTGGATCGTGCCAGGTTGCTGATCACCCGGACGACGCTGGGCATCAGTCCGCCGCCGGGCGACTCTCCATCCCCGACGGGATCGGCGAAGAGGTAGTCCAGTCCCACATCGAAGCCGGTGGTGCGCCCCGCCTGGTACGCCGTGCGCGCATCGGTCCCGTTCCACACGGCGGTCACGCCGAGGTTGTTGATGAGCGGCGCGTACCAGACGCCGGTCGCCGGCGCCAGGCGCCGCGCCGACACCGTCACCGTCGTAATGCCGCTGCGGGGCGCGCGCAGGTCGTCGATCGCGCTGCCGCGCAGGTCGGAGCGGGACAGGAACTCCGGGGCGGCGCGCGCCGCTTCATGGGTGATCGTCAGCGGGATGGCCAGGCCCGCGCTCCTGGGCAAAAGCTTGTCCAACCGCCAGGTTGCGAAGATCTCCAGGTCGTCGGTTTCCAGGAACGACGGCCGTTCCGCCAGCTGCCGGAACCAGGGATCGCGGCGCGTGGCCGTCACCCGGATGGTGCCCGCGTCACCGGCACGCACGGTGGCGCCAATCATGCCGGCGAAACCGGGCCGCTGCTCCGCGTCGGCCAGGCGGATGTCGTCGACCCAGAGCTCCAGGGTATCGCCGGCCTGGGGCGGGCTGATGCCGCTGAGCGAGTCGACGCGCAGCATACCGGCGGCCAGCTCCTGCACGGCGGCCAGGTTCGGCGGCGTCACGACGGGATCGACCGTGTACACGACGTATCCCCCGTCGCACGCGGCATGTCGAGCAGCCGACGCGGTGGGAGGCAGCCCGGAGGCGGCGATGAACGCGGAGTCCGCCGCCGTGCAGCCGAGCCAGTCGGTGTTCCCCTCCAGATACGCGGCTTCCAGCCGGGCGCGCAGCGCAAAGAAGCGCTCGAAGCGAACCCGGATCTCAGGCTCCCAGACGAAGCGTCCGGTGCCGGCGTTCACCGGCGTGTGATAGGCGTAGAAGTTGTTCGCGTCGCGGCCGAGCTTGATGAAGAACCTCAGGTCGCCCTGGGCGCCCCACCCGCGTCCACGACCCCGGGCCCAGACCCGGAGCTCGCGATAGCTCATGACGTTGCGGTCGCCTTCCGGAAAGCGCAGGAACGCCTCGGCGCGACCGTAGCGGGGCACGTCGCCGGCGAGCAGCCGCATGGACGTTTCGTTGATCGACGCGCCCGCCAGCCCGATTCCCGTTTGCGCCTGCTCGGGCGCGTCGGTAACGCCCGGGGGCGGCTCGTACACCAGGCCGCGGAGGGAATCCCGGTCCTGGGTGCCGATGGCCGAGGCAATGACAAAACCGCCTAACGCCTCCTCGTCGCCGCCGATGCCGCGAAGCGGCCGCGCCGCGCGCTTGAACCAGGACGCCCCGGTGACGCGCAGCCGCGCCAGCGGCACGAGGGTGTACCGCTCATCCGCCGCCGCCGCCCCGGAGACCACCGTGATCCGCAAGGCACGCACGCGGCGGAGCTGTGGACCGCCGGCCACCGAGTCGTCCGGGGTACTGAAGGGCACCTTGATCTGCACCCAGCAGAGCTGGGCACCGGGCGGCACCGCCTGGTTGACGTCGTTCACGGTGACGCCGCAGACGCCGATGCGGTTCCAGCTCTGCGGCTGCGACAGATCCACGATGAACCGGCGCAACCGCTCCTGCTCGCGCTGGTCGGAACGATAATTGAGCACCGCGTCCTGGTCGATGTCTTCTTCATCCAGCCGGCTGTTGCGCACCGTGCAGTTGATGCGCTCGTCGCCCAGGGGGAGCAGCCGCCCGGTCCCCAGCCGGCAGACCGAGAAGTTGACTGCCCGGACCGGAACACCTTCCCGCAGCACCTCGAGTTGATCCACGACGTGCCCGGGCAGTCCCAGATCGTTGACGTCGGCGGAGAAGGCGCGGCTGAAGCGATCGCGCTCGGTGTCCAGGCGGTCCCATCCCTGGAGCCTGCGGCCGGTGTAGAGCGAATCGCCTTCGACGACACGGAGCGACTCCGGGGCGAAGGCGACGCTGTTTTCCGAGACGTCGCCGAAGTCCAGGATGAGGAGGGCGTTGTTCTGGCGGCGCGCGGTCGCGGTGTCGACCAGCGTCCAGCCCTGGAGGAACTCGGCACGTGTCAGGTCGGCGCCCGTGCCGCCGGTGCCCAGGGCGGTGCGTACCGAGCGCCATCGCCGACCGGTGGGGACGTTGCGGACCCGCCAGCGGGGCTGACCGGTTGCGGGGTCGGCGATCCCGCCGATCGTCAGCGGGTAGAGGGTCATCCAGAGGATCTGCTCGTAACCGGCGACGGTACCGCCCGCCAGCGTCGTCTGCGCGTCGATCTGCTGGATGGTGAAGGCGACGGCGCGTCCGTCGCGATCGGTCCCGTAGTTCTGGAACGCGATTGTCGCCGCGCGCGTGGTGTCCAGGGTGGTCGCCGCGATGGTGGCCGGCAGCCGCGCGCCTAACGCAGGCTGACTGGACACCTGCCACTGCGACTCGAGCAGGTTCACGCCCAGCACCCCGGCTCCCTCGAATGACTCGATGTACGCCTGCTGCCCGCCACCCTGGCGCGGGCGGCTCATGGCCACTTCGGCGGTGAGGTCCAGTCGTGACGGCGCCGCGCTGTCGGCCAGTGGAAGGAGCCGCGCCAGCGTGCGCGACAGCCCCGGCAGGTTCCATCCGAGGTCGGCGCTCAGACCCGCCACGAGGGATTGCTGTGGCTCGAAACCCAGCGGCGGTCGCGTGAAGTTGGAGCGCTGGCGCTGGGTGATGGCGGTGAACGCCAGGCTGCCGAACGGCAACTCCAGCTCCGCGGTGAGACCGGCAACCGACGTCGGAACACTGGTGAAAAGGGGATTCTCCTCGTACTGGAGGGTGACGCGCCGCGGTCGCGTCGCGAGCGAATCCGCCGTCAGCAATCGGACGGTGCCGAGGTCGTAGTCGATCTCGTAATCCACCCCGCGGGTCAGCGGCCTGCCCTCGATGGAGAGCCGCTCGCTGCCCTGCCGGATCTGCGACGACGCCAGCGCGATCGTGCCCGGTCCGGCCGCGCCGGAACTCTCGTACGTCGCCAGGATGCGGTAGAACGACTGAGGGTGCTGCGAGGAGTACAGGTACTCGGTCGGCGTCCGGTAGATCGTGTCGTTGGGAACGACCGTGGGCGGGAACGCCAGCCCGCGCCGGGAGAACGGCTCCAGCGACGGAAACACGATGAAGAGGTCGCGGATCAGGTCGGCGGGTGAAACCGTGGGCACGCCCAGCAGCAGGTTGGGATCGTGCACCCGGGGCCAGAGCCGGTTGGCGGCGTCGAAGAGCGCGCGATTCGTCGGCTGCGCCAGGCGGAAGAGCTCCAGGTAGGTGTTCGGCTGGCCGGGCGGCTTTTCCTGGTCGCCACCGGTCCCGGCCACGATGCGCAGGGTGACGGTCTGGCGACGGATGTCGCTGCCGCCGAGGCGGTACACCGAGCGGATTTCACGCCGGAACGCATCATCGTCAGGCGTTATGCGCGGGTCCCAGAGCCGATGGGCGAACTGCGGCTGGCCGGTGAACTCCAGGTCCGGGGTGCCGCCCAGGCGCGCGATGACCGTATCGCGTCCGGCGAAGCGCAGCGTCCAGGCCGCGACGAGCCGCTCGTTGGAGAGCGAGAGCGGACGGACCAGGGCAATCCAGAGTTGCGAGGGATCGATGTAGTAGTCGACGCCTTCACGCAGTCGTTCGTATACCTGGCCGGGGCGGGAGTCCGGGTCGTCCAGCAGGATGAACTGAGGTCCGTTCGGATTGGGAGGCTGGCCGCCGATGATGAGCCGGTACAGCGACACCTTCGCGGGGCGCAGGCTGTCAGGGAGTGCGCGGGACAGCTCCGACATCTGGCTCGGGCTCAGGATGTCGATGTTGGGATACCGCGTCGCGAAGAGCTGGGGGTCGACCGTGAAGAAGAAGCGGCGCGACTCGACCTGGTAGTCGTGGATGGTCCGCTCGGGAATGCGCGTGGCGACGCCGCCCACCGTGAAGACCGTATCCCGGAGGACATTGCCCCGCTGCTGGGCGGCGATCGCGTTGAACCGCAGCGCGCCGATGCGTCCCGAAGCCTGGACACCGTAGTTGCCGCTGGGGACGCCCGAGGTGAGAAAGCGCGACGCGGGCACCCGCAGGGATACGTTCCCCACTTCTATCCGCTCGATCAGGTCACCGGGATTGCCGCGATAGGACAGGGAGATGTTGTTGGACCCGTCGAACTCGCGCTGGGAATCGTAGTCCACGTCCACCCGCACGCGGTTGGCCATCATCCCGGACGACCGCAGCGAGAACTGGAAGTCGAGCTGCGGAGTCAGCTGCGAAGAGCAGCGGAAGGTGAGACTGTAGATCTGGTTGGCGAAGCAGCGGTCGTTGGAGGTGCGCTCACCCTTGAACTCGAGCCGCCCCAGCAGGTCGACGTTCAGGACGGAGTCGGCGCCCTGGGTGGAATCGGCCCTGAGCGTGTCCGTGCCCGCACGGCGGGCGCTGTCCTGCGCGGCGCGCGTGACCGGGGGCGCGACCTGGGCTCCCGGCGCTGTGGAGAGGGCGACCCAGAGCGACAGGCAGACCGGGACAGCAGGGGGGAACCGCACTATTGCTGGACTCGCGGGTACGAGCCCGACCCGGACCGCTGCCGTACGCGAAGATCGCGGGCAGGCCGGGATGCGCCACACCTGGTTTCGAAGCGCTCCGGGTCCGACTCGTCCGGAGTCACCGGCAAGTCCATATATTCCACGGGTCTTCGTCCAAGGCCGGGCCCCACACCGCTCGCCTGTCGGCCAGCGCGCGTGAGGCCGCTTTGCGTCGGGCCATCCCGCCGCCACCCAATTTTCGAGCGTGAAGATAATTCACCGATACGTGCTGCGAGAGCACGTGGGGCCGTTGGTCTTCGCCCTCACGGCGCTTACTTCGCTGCTTCTGCTCAATTACATCGCCAAGCAGATCGGCCAGTTGGTGGGGAAGGGGCTGGCGGCCGGCGTCATCGGGAAGTTCTTCCTGCTGTCACTGCCGTTCACGGTGGCCATGACGACGCCGATGTCGGTGCTGGTGGCCACGCTCTATGCCTTCAGCCGGCTGGCGGCCGAGAACGAGATCACGGCGCTCAAGGCCAATGGAGTGAGCCTCTCGCGACTCCTCGTCCCCGTGCTGCTCGCCGCGAGCTTCGTGTCGATCGGCATGGTGGCCTTCAACGACATCGTGCTGCCGGCGTCGAACCACCGGCTGCGCACGCTGCAGGGCGACATCGCCCGCAAGAAGCCCACGTTCGGGCTGCGCCAGCAGATCATCAACCAGATCGCCGATCGCCAGGTCTACCTGAAGGCCATGCGCCTGACGACCGACAATCGCATGATGGACGTGACGATCTACGACCTCACCGACGTCCTGCAGCGCCGGACCATCTACGCGGACAGCGGTGAGCTGGCCTTCGCCGAAAACGGCAATGATCTGGTGCTCACGCTGTATCACGGAAGCTCGCTCACCGTGCCGCGCGCCGAGCCGCAACGCCTCGAGCGGCTCCGTTTCGAGCAGAACGTGGTCCTCGTGGAAGGCGTCGCCAATCAGCTCGAGGTGACCCAGTCGGACTCGTACAAGAGCGATCGCGAGATGTCGGTGTGCGAGTTGCAGAACGAGGTGGCGCGATACGAGCGGGAGTTCACGGCGGCGCGGCAGGACCTGGAGGGCGCATTGCACGCGGTCGTCGTGGAAGCGCTCTCCGGCGTGCCGGCCCACCCGCCGGAGATCTCGTCCATGACGCTGTTGAACGTCTCGCCGGGCTCCGCGGCCCCGCGCTCGCCCAACGCGTCCCTGGGACGGGCGTACTGCGACGCGCTCGCCTGGATGAAGCGTCTCCGCATGCCGACCACGGCGCTCGTGCCGGTGCTGTACGCCGCGACCCCGCGGGATCAGGGCGGAGCGCCTCCCGTCCTGCCATCGGCCACCCCGGCCCCGCCGCCCGTCACCCAGGCATCTCCTGTCGATTCCGTGTCGCGGACGCAGGACAGCACGCTGGCCGGGGTCACCGCGACGCGCTTCACGCCGTTGAAGCAGATGCCGGTGGTTCTGGGCTCCACCCTGGAGAACGCGCGAGGCAGGATGCGCGACAACCTGCGCTTCGTGAACCAGGCCGCCGTGGAACTCCACAAGAAGTTCGCCATTTCGGTTGCCTGCACGGTATTCGTACTCGTCGGCGCTCCCATCGCGCTCCGCTTCCCGCGTGGCGGTGTGGGACTCGTGATCGGTGTCAGCCTGTCGATCTTCGGGATCTACTATATCGGGCTGATCGCCGGCGAGGCGCTGGCCGACCGCGACGTGTTGACGCCGTTCTGGGCGATGTGGGCCGCCAACATCCTGCTCACGATGATCGGGATCGTGCTTCTGCTGCGCATGGGCCGGGAGACCGCCACCAGCCGCGGCGGCGACCTGGGCGAGATGATCGAGATTTGGCGGGGATTCCTCGGCGGCCACCGGGTGCGGCGCCCGGCGGCCACGCCCGGGCCTCGTCACGTGGCCGTTTCCGATCCACGGCGGACAGCGCACCCGCGCGGCGAGGACTCCGGCCTCCGGCCCCGGGAAACAGCGAACGAAGTCACCGGGCACCGGGCACGGATCGCCGGGGAGCGGACGGCCGGCGAGGACGCCGCCAGCCCGGCGGGGACCGGGGAGGGCGAGTGATCCGCCGACTCCTGCACCCGCTGGACCGGTACGTGTTCGCCGAGTTCACCAGGATCTTCATCGCTACGGCGCTCGGCTTCCCCATCCTGATCACGATCATCGACCTGACCGACAACCTGGACAAGTGGCTCAGCCGCGACCTGCCCCGCGGCGACATCGCGCTCAGCTACGTGTACCAGCTGCCGGAGAGCATGTACCTGGTCATGCCCGCGGCGGTCCTGTTTGCGACGGTGTTCTCCATCGGCGCGCTCACCCGGCATTCGGAGATCACGGCGGCCAAGGCATCGGGCATCAGTTTCTACCGCCTGTCCATCCCGATCTACGTCGCGGCCACCGTGGCCGGCGGTTTGTCGCTGGTGCTGTCCGAACTCGCTCCCCTCGGGAACCGGCGTCGCGACGAGCTGCGGAAAGAAGTGACCTACACCACCGGCACGGAGCGGTACAATTTTGCCTTCGCGTCGGGCGAGGGACGCGTGTACAAGGTGCAACAGTTGCGCACGGCCACGGGGAGCGCGGAGGCGGTCCAGGTCGAGCGGCGCGGGCTGGAGGGGGACAGCAGCGCCTATCCGACGTGGATCGCCTCGTCGCAGCGGGCGCGCTGGCAGCCGGGTCACGGGTGGATCCTGCTGCAGGGGACGATGCACGTGCTCACCGGACCACGCGGTGATGTGTCCATCGGATACGACTCACTGCGGGACCGTCACTTCACGGAGACACCAACGCAGCTCATGGCATCGCCCAAGGCGCCCGAGGAGATGCGCTTCGCGGAGCTGGGCCGATACATCCGCGCGCTGGAGCGTTCCGGCAGCGACGTGAACACCATCAAGGTCGAGCGGGCCCTTAAGATCGCCGTGCCCGTCACCTGCATCATCATCGCGATCTTCGGCGCACCGCTGGCCACCAGCACGCAGCGCGGCGGCGCCGCGTGGGGTATCGGGCTCAGCCTGGTGGTCACGGTGACGTTCCTGATCTTCATCCAGCTCACCAAGGCCATCGGCGGCGAGGACGTCATGAACCCCGACCTCGCTGCCTGGATGCCTAACGCTCTGTTCGGACTGGGCGGCCTGGTGCTCCTGGCGAGGGTGCGCACGTGAGCGCGGAGGATGACTACCGCGCGACCACCGATTTCCCGGTCATGCAGCAGACCGGGCTTCGATTCCTGCGCCGGATGGCGCGACTGGGCATCGGGATCTTCTCGGGAATCGGCGCCCGGACGTACTTCCTGTCCAACGCGATCGCGGCCCTCTGGCGGGAACCGCGGACCTACATCCCGCTCATCATGCCGCACATGCGGTCGATCGGCGTGGAGTCACTGGCCCTGACCGCCATCGTTGCCGCGTTCATCGGCTCGGTCATCGCGCTGCAGACGCGCTACCAGTTGTTTCCGGGCGTGCAGCTCTCCGTCGTGGGCCTCATTTCCCGCCAGACCATCGTACTGGAGCTGGGGCCGCTCCTCACCGGGCTGGTGCTGACCGGACGCGTCGGCGCGCGGATGACGGCCGAGATCGGGACCATGCGCGTGACCGAGCAGATCGACGCGCTGGAGACGCTGGCGTACGATCCCATGGCGTATCTGATCGTTCCGCGGCTCATTGCGGCGACGGTGATGCTCCCGATCCTGGTGATCTTCGCGAATGCGATTGGGGTGACGGTCGCCTCGTTTACGGCGATTCTCGCGACGGACGTCAGCTGGAACGACTTCTCCGCCGGATTGCGGATCGCGTTCAACATGTTCCAGATCTTCTATTCCCTGCTCAAGGCGACAATCTTTGGCAGCGCCATCGCGTTCTTCTGTTCGTATGAAGGGTTCGTGACGGACGTGGGCGCCGAGGGTGTCGGCCGGTCCACTGCCCGTGCCGTGGTCATGACTTCGGTGGCGATCCTGGTGCTGGATGCCTTCATCGCCGCCCTCTTCGCACCGAGGCTCCAGGGATGAGACGTCGCGACGAAGTGCTCGTAGGCCTGTTCACCACGGTGGGCATCATCATCCTGGCCCTGGCGTCCATCTGGCTGGTGCGTGGCGGCCTGTCGAGCGGCTACCGGCTGCACTCCCGGTTCACCTGGGGCGCCGGCGTGAAGCAGGGTGCGCCGGTCTGGCTCGTGGGGGTGGCCATCGGCACCGTGGACAAGGTGGACCTCGATCCGCGCGGCGTGCTGCTCGTCACGTACCGCATCCAGTCGCAATACAGTGTGCCCAGGAGGTCGACCGCCACGATCGTCCCGAACGGGTTCTTCGGGGACCAGGCGATCGCGCTCACGCCGGAAGCACCCAACGAGGAGAGTTACGCGCCCGGCGACACCATTCCCGTGGGGGAAGCCACCGCGGGGTTGCAGGGACTCCTGCAGCGCGCCGACACGCTGACGAATGCCGTCAGCGGCCTGCTGCTGTCGCTCAAGACACAGATGGTGGATTCGGGCGGCCTCGCGGAGATGCGCCGGACGACGGCTGCGTTGAACCGGCTCCTGGGTACCTTCACCGACGTCGCCCAGGTACAATCGAGAGAGCTGGAGGCAACCCTTACGACGGCAAGGACACGCATCGCGGCAATCGATTCGGCGGCGCTCGATTCCACCCTCCGGTCGATCCAGCAGTCGGCCAGAACGCTGGAGTCCTTCACCCGCGAGCTGGCCACCGCATCGGTGAAGTTCAATTCTCTCCTCGCCCAGGTGGACAGCGGCGGCGGGACCATGTCGAAGCTGCTGAAGGACTCCGCCCTCTACGCGGACGTACGCAGGGTGGTGGGACACGTGGACTCGCTGCTGCTGGAGTTCATGGCGAATCCGCGGAAGTTCGTGAAGTTCTCGATATGGTGATAACCACGAGAAAGCAGAAAGTGAGGTCTGAGGTCTGCGGACCGTGCTACCGTTGCCGCCTCCCCACCGTCAGGCGGTAGACCGGAATGCCGGCCAGCAGGACGGCGAAGATGCCCACCACCCAGAGCCGACTGTCCGGATCGACGACAGCATTCACCAACAGGTACGCGACGGACAGAATGAACAGCGCGGGAACGACGGGATACCCGGGCGTCCTGAATGCGGGCGCATAGCCCGGGCGCCTCCGGAGCCGATACACGCCGGCGACGCCCAGTGCGTAGAACGGGATCATGGCGATGACGAACGTATCCGCGAGTTTCTCGAACCGCAGCAGCAGAACGAAGATCAGCCCCAGCGCCGCGACCAGGCCGATGGCAATCCAGGGAGTCTGGTAGCGCGGGTGGATTCTGGCGATGGGGGCGAAGAGCATGCCATCGTCGGCCATGGCAAACAGCACGCGCGGGCTGGTCAGCAGGACAGCGCTCAGCGTCCCGAACGTCGAGATCATCACGGTCGTCGACACGAACACCACGCCCGGACGCCCGATGATCTTCTCCGCAACGTCGGCCGCGACCAGCCGGGAGGTCCGGATCTCCTCGATCGGCAGGACCGCCATGTACCCGATGTTGGCCAGGACGTAGATGATCATCACGGCCAGCGTTCCGCCGATGATGGCGCGTGGAAGATTGCGTTGGGGATCAGTCACCTCTCCGGCGACGTATGTCACGTCCGCCCAGCCGTCATATGCCCAGAGGACAGACACCAGCGCCAGCCCGAACGCACCGGCCTGCACGCTCCCTTCAGGCACCATCGGCGTGAAGTGTCCGCCCGTCTGCGGCCAGCCGATGGCCAGCGCCAGCAGCACAATGAAGGCCAGCCCGCCGAACTTCGCGAGCGTCGTGATATTGATGGCAGCAGAACCCCACTTCACGCCCACGATGTTGAACGTCGCCGTGACGGCGATGGCGGCGGCCGCCACGTACTGGGCGTACCGGTCGTACGGGGCCACGGTCGGGTCGAAGCCGATGACGCGAACGAAGTACTCCGCGAAGGTGATGGCGATGGCGCCCAGTGAGGCGGCCCGGACGATGGTCAGTTGGCCCCACCCGAAAAGAAAAGCCGGCAGTCGGCCCCAGCCTTCGCGCAGGAAAGCATAGAAGCCGCCCGTTCGAGGATAGGCGCTCGCCAGCTCCGACAGCGTCAGCGCGCCACAGAGCGCGAACAGGCCCCCAGTGGTCCATATGATCAGAAGCGGCAGCGGCCCGGGGATCCGATCCGCAATTCCGGCGGGTGAGCGGAAGATGCCGGAGCCGATCGTTGAGCCGACCACGACGGCCATGGCGCTCCAGAGGCCGATTCGCCGGGGCAGACCTGCACGCGGTGATGTCATGTCCCAAAATTGCAGAGGGGAGAGTTCTGAGGTCAGAGGTCACAAGTCACAGGTCGCTGATCTCCCTTGACCCTTGACCCTCAACCCTTGACCCTTGACCCTCAACCCTTGACCCTCGACCCTCGACCCTCAACCCTCACCCTCAGTCCTTGCGCTTCCTCTTCCTCCCCGCCGCCGCCATTGCCCTCGTGAGCCAGCTCGCTGTCCTTTGGGCGGTCGTCGCCGGACGTGCTCCCGCATCGTCCCAACGACGCTCGGCGCGGTGGGCCGATATTGCCTGGGTCGTGCTTCCGACCCTCGTGCTGATTGCGGTGCTCCTGGCAACCTGGAGCGTCCTTCAGGAGATCGTTCAGGTAGGCGACACAGGCGGAGTCCCGGCGTGAGCGGCATCAGCCTGCCGGAAACCGCGGCACGGAGCTTCGCCAGCGATCTGGTGATGCTGACCAAGCCGCGCATCATCTCGCTCCTGTTGGTTACCACTGCGGCGCCGATGTTCATTGCCGGCAGTCCCGGCTGGCTCACGGTCCTGCTGGTCATGGTGGGCGGCTACCTCATGGCGGGCGGCGCCAACGCGGTCAACATGTACCTGGACCGCGACATCGACGACCGCATGGCGCGCACCCGACTCCGGCCGATTCCCGGCGGCCGCATGACGGCCACAGCGGTGCTGGCCTTCGGCGTGATGCTGGCTGTGGCGGCGACGTGGCTCCTCGCGACGTTCGTCAACGTCCTGACCGCCACGCTCGCGCTGTCGGGCTTCTACTTCTACATCTTCGTCTATACCCGCTGGCTCAAGCGTGCCACGCCGCAGAACATCGTGATTGGCGGCGCGGCCGGCGCCTTTCCGCCGCTGGTGGGGTGGGCCGCCGTCACGGGGGCAATCGACCTCACGGCGATCTACCTGTTCCTCATCGTCTTCTACTGGACGCCACCACACTTCTGGGCGCTGGCGCTGCTCAAGCAGGTGGATTACGGCCGTGCTGGCGTTCCCATGGCGCCGGTGGTGTGGGGTGAGCGCGAGACCATGGACCAGATGCTCTGGTACACGGTGCTGCTGATCGCGCTCACGATCCTTCCGGTCGCCTACGGCGCCTTCGGAGTCGTCTACCTGCTGGCCGCGCTCGCGTTAGGTGGGCTTCTGCTGTGGGGCGTGCTGCGGATGCGTCGGAGCCGGCCGTGGACGGGTGCTGCGTGGTGGGTCTACAAGTACTCGCTGCTGTACCTTGCGCTGCTGTTCGTCGCCATGGTCGTGGACCGGCGACTGGCCTGAGCGCCTCGGCACCCGGTGGTGAGCAACTCGGGGTAGCGGAGCGAGCCGGGCTGAGTCG
>DASWGU010000170.1:0-30068 GCA_036393555.1 Gemmatimonadaceae bacterium | reverse complement strand
CGTCACTAGCCCGTCGCCGTAGACGGCGGGAATCAGGACCGGGGCGAGGACGGACCCGAGCGACGCGCCGCAGATCGCGACCCATCCCACCAGCCGCATCGATGTGGTGAAGAGGTCGCCGAAGCGCTCGAGCCCCCGCTCGGTGCCCAGACGGGACAGCGACGGGAGCAGGTTGAAGAAGTAGAGCCACACGAACGTGTGCAGCGCGATCACCAGGCGGTGACCGGCGCCGAAGACCCCCACATCGGAGGCGGTCCGGAAGACCCCCAGGGCGAGCAGGGGCGAGAAGAGCCGCACGGCCCATACGACCGATGAGCCGGCGAGCGGAGCGCTCTCGATCACGACGCGACGGAGACCCGAGAGCCAGCGGAACGGGTTGATCAAACCGCCGGAGCGGCGGTAGAGGACGACTTGGAGCGCGACGGCCGCGCCCAGCCCCGCAGCGTCCCAGACCGGGACCAACCACACGTCCGCCGGACTGCGCACGACCAGCAGCACGCCGATGGCCAGGAGGACCTGCCGGATCACGGCGGCCGCGGCCACCACGTGCATCTGGTCGCGGGCCTGGAAGACCCAGGTCAGGATGAAGGGTGCCGGCAGCAGCACGAGTCCCTGGAGAATGATGAGGGAGCGCGCCAGTCCGTCCCGGGGAAGGGCGAGGGCGACCGAGACCAGCAGGGCGAGGGACACCAGGACCAGCAAGCCGCGGACGAGCGCGACCTGGCCGACTAGCCGGTCGGTGTCCTCGGGGTGCTTCGCCGCCTCGCGCGCCCCGTAGTGACCCAGCCCCGCGTCGATCACGAGGTTCAGCAGGAATAGAACGCCCAGGGCGAACTCCAGGTCGCCGTACCGGGCCGTCAGCAGGACGCGGGCCAGATAACCGAAAACGACGAGCCCGAGCACCTTGCCGAGGATCTCGGCTGCGTACAGGAGCACCAGGTTCCATCTGAGCTGTGCCAGCACGGGCCGTCGGGACGCGGTGGGGTGGGGGACGGCTAGGAGTTGCCGTGGAGGAGTGGCATGAGACGGCCCAGGATGGCCCTGGCGATGTGGCGGTTCCCGGTCTCGATGACGTGCCCCTGCCTGACGAGTCGCGGGGCAATACACGCCGTCGCGACGAGCACGAGCGAGGCGCCGAACATCGCGCCGAGCGATCGCGGGCGGGCCTCGGCCGGCCCGTCAGTCATGCGCACCGGGAGTGGAACAAGCGCGTGGCAGTCCGATCCCTCGTGCCGACTAGCTGGCGGTCCTGGAGCGAACGAGCGCGCCGATGAGCGACAGTGTGTTGAGGCGTTCCGTTCCCGTCTCATGGGCTGCGAGCTCGATGTGAAACTGCTGTTCGAGGAACAGCGAGAGCTGAACGGTCGCCAGCGAATCGAGGATGCCGCCGGTAATCAAGGGCGTCTCCTGGTCGGGCTGCGCCTGGTCGGCACCGGGAAGAAAGGAATCCAGGATGAAGGTGTTGACGGTCTGCTCGATGGCTTCCATCGCAGGGTGTCGCTGGTGTGAGTGTCAGATGGAGAGAACGCGGCCGAGCCGGGATGCGCAAGACCGGTGCGACCGCCCCGATCGGAGGGCGGACCCGGGAGCGCCAGGTGCACAGAGGAAACACCAAGTCGGGGCCCGCGCTGCCGCTCCATGTCGTCGAGCAGCTGACGGACTCTGGCGCCACTGTCCGGAAGCACGTAGCGTAGCGCGTTCGTCGGGTCGTCCCATCCCCTCGCAAGGAGGACTGAATGTCCGGGATCAACATGGGGAAGGTGTTCGTGGGTGGACTGGTCGCCGCCGTGGTGTTTTTCGTCATCGACGGTTTGACCTACGGCGTCGTGATGAAAGATGCGTTCGACGCCAACACGGTCAGGCTCGGCCTTGACCCCGCTGCCATGACGGGCGCCGCGTCCGTGGTCGCCTGGGTAGTCATGGAGCTGATCTGGGGCGTGCTGGTGGTATGGACCTACGCGGCCATCCGGCCCCGGCTCGGACCGGGACCGAAGACAGCAGCGATGGCCGGCCTGATCCCCTACATCGCCGTCTTGTCCGTCATGTCCCAGCAGACGCTGGGTGGGATGATGCCCGTGAACCTGTTCTGGCAGGGCGCCGTCTTCGCGCTGGTGTCGATCATGGCCGGTTCGATTGCCGGAGCCTGGGTCTACAAGGAAGCCTGAGCAGACCACCTCGCCCATCGGCTCCGCGTCCGGGGAAAGGGCGCGGAGCCGGGTTCGTCACTACTTCGTACGCGGGCTGCGGTGATACCCGGCGGGCTCGAACGGCGCGAGCTTCTCCATCCACAGGGACTCCAGAGCGCGCAGGTCCTCCAATGCGTCATACGCGGGATCTGCCGGCTCGGGTAGGGTGTCCAGCACCGCAAACTCGAATGCGTCGCGGCCCAGTGTGTCCCAGTCGGACTGCAGCACCTTGTTGGGATGGGCAGACAGGCGGAGCTGTGCCTGGTTCCGGTTGATGAGCGCCGGCACGTCACGCCCGGCGAAGAGGAACGCCTTTCCGTTCGTCGTATTGCGCACGATGCCCACGCCCATGGGACGCGGTGTTTCCTTGTACTTCCTGACGAGCTCCTTCCGGTCGATGGGCATCGCCGGAATGTAGCAGGAATCCGTCACGGTCCGCCGGTCAGCATCAGTACCAGTCCAACGATGGAAGCCTCGTTCGCGCCCCGGCTGGCCGGCGATACGCCTCGAGACGACAGCATCGCAGTGAGTGCTTCGACCGCCTCGACCGGCGGCAGATCGGAGGAATCGCGCGTGTGGATGAGCCACCGCTCCAGCACCCACTCCGCGCCCACCCCGCGCGCCGCCAGGACCAACCCGCGGCATCGCTCGACCAACGGAATCACGGACGCGAACCTGGCGCGAGGCGTTCCCGCGACCACGCCGTCCAGAAAACGGAGTACGCCAGCGTGCGCGGCCGATGGGACGTCGGTTGCGGGCGCCACCAACTCGCTCGCCCGCTGCGCACCCATCCACGAGCGGAGCCGTTCGATCGCCAGCGCGACCAGCGGCTCAGCAGCGCGCTGAGCTGCTTCCCGCGCGGTCGCGGTTCCCGAATCGTCCGATGCGGCATGGGCCAGCCGGTCCACCAGCCGGACGATCGGCAGTACCTCGTACGCCCGGTCGGTGACCCCGTGCTCGGTGATGCGCACCAGGGCGAATCGGGATGCCTGCCTGACGAGAGCCAGTGCCACCCAGGGGCTCGTCAGCGGCGCCTGCCGAACCGCTGCGGTCACGACACGCGTTTCCGTCAGGCGCATGTCGACGCGTCGTGGGTCGAGCCAGGTCGTCAGCAGGGCGCGCAGCTCCTCGATCGCGCCGGTGTCGGCCCGCTCAACTGCCGTGCGAGTGACCCGTTGCAGCCGACTCCCGAGAAGCGGCGCCGGTCCGGGCGGCGCCTCGGCGCCAAGAACGGCACTGACGCGTGCCTTGCGCCTCAGCGCCCTGACGACCGACGACAGCACCCGCGCCTGGACCGGCGGCCCGATCGCGTACACCGCGATCCGGGCGTGCGGCGATCCCATCCGGCGCAGACGTCCGATCCGCTGTTCCAGGCGAGCGATCGTCCAGGGCAGATCCAGGTGCACCAGGACACCGCCCAGTCTGAGGCTCACTCCCTCACTGAGCACGTCGCTGGCAATGAGCAGCCGGACCGGCATCCGCGCGCTGTCCCGGCGGGCAACGGGGCCGACTTCATCGAAGAGCCTGACGACTTCCGCGGTCGCCACGCGGCCGGAAGCGATCACGGCGCCGCGACCGGTGACGAGGGCAACGCCCCCTTGGCCGGCGAGCGCCCGGTACAGAGCCACCGCCGTGTCGGCGAACTGCGTGAAGGCGACCACCGCCACGGATGCATGCTGTCGCAGCACTCGCTCGAGCTGGCCCACACGGATCGCGTCCTGCGCCGGGCCGTGGCGATTGATCGACTCGATAATCGCCCGCACCCCGACGCAGTGCCGCTCGATGGCGTCGTTGAGTTGAGCCGCGTGCGCCGGGGCGGAATCGGCGACGAGCAGGCCGGCAAAGCCGAGCTGCACCGCATCATCCACGACCGACCAGGCCGACAACTCCGCGCGCGTCGGATACCGGCCGGCCTGGAGCGAAGCAGTCAGGCCCGCGGCTCGCAGCAGGCGCCGACGCAGCGTTTCGCGAAGCGCGGCGGCCGAAGACGACCAGGCGCGCAGCAACCCCAGCGTGAGCAAAGCATGAGCCGCGCCGCCGTCGGCGGCAGGAACCGCGGGCGGCAGCGCCTCGATGGCGTGCAGAGTGTCCGGATCGGTATCGACATCGAGCCACACCGGACGGTCCAGCGAGGGAAGGGCCGGCGCGAACACGGCGAGGGAATTGGCGGGCCGCCCGCGTCCCGGATTGTTGCGGCGAACGATGTATCCCGACAGCTCGTCCGCAGACATTGACCAGGCGCGGGAGCCGGCGAAGAGCGCAATCAGGGCGCGGAGATCGTTCGGGCGGTTGTGAATCGGCGTCGCTGACAGCAGGAGGACGCGGGCGCCCCACGCGAGCGCCGCGATGACTTCGTACCGCCGCGCCGCCGGATTGCGCGCGTGGTGTGCCTCGTCGAGGATCAGGAGGGAGGGCGCCGTCAGGTCGCCGACCGTTCCCCGGGAGAGCGCTTCATACGACGCGAAGCGGGCCACCGCGTGCGCGCGCCGCAAGGCGTCATGCCACATGGCCCGGAGCGCCGCGGGCGCAATGACGACTGTTTCGCCGAATGCCCGCGCGACGGCGATTGCCACGTAGGTCTTGCCCATCCCGGTCGCGTCGGCCAGCAGGGCACCGCCATGCCGTTCGATCATCGCGACCAGGCGCGAGGCGGCGTCCACCTGATGCGGCACGAGCGTGATGTCGCCGAGTTCGGCACGCAACGTCGGTCCCGCCAGGAAACGAGACGCCAGGAGGTGACGAACCTCGCCCGTCTCCGACGGGATCAGTCTGACATCCACGCGAGGAGCGGCGACACGGACGACAAGGTGAGGCGATAGGCGTCCAGCACCAGCGTCAGCAACTCGCTCCGTCCGATCCGGTCGCCGCGCACGGCGCGCTCGCCCACGGGCGCCAGCAGTTCCCGCGCGCGCGCCCAATCGTCCGGCACGGGGAGCCGGGCCATGGACCACGCGAAATGGCGCCGATAGCCCCCGCGAGCCGGCTCGCAGATGGAACCAAGCCACGCATTGGCCAAGGCGGAATTGAGCAGAGTGGCAAGGGCCAGGGCATCGGTCTCGTCGCGAGTCGGCAGCACGTAGCAGGTGTTGAGCGGTACGGATTGGTCGCCCGCCGGGAGGACCAGTGCCTGGAGCGACCGGCCGATGTCCGCCCACACCACGCGAGGACGCCCGCTTCCCGCGCCCTCCAGCCGGAAGAGCGACCACCAGGCGCGCGACGGGCGGGCGTCGCTCCGCGCCTCGAGCCGCGCTCTCCACGGCCGCAGCCAGTTTCGCACATCGTCAGGCAGGCGTGGCAGGACCCTTCCGTCTGCACCGTGCGGAAAGACGATGCGTTCGTCGCTGGTGCCCGCCACCCAGGCGCGCACCGATTCTCCGCGCAGCACGGGGCGGAGGTAACGCGCTTCCAGCACGCCACGCCGCTCGCCGTCAGTCACGATGGTCCCCGTGGTCTCGCTCCCGACCTCGCGCACGAGATAAGCGGCGTTGCAGCCGCTCTTCGCGCCGAGCGTGACCGTGCCCAGCCCCGCGTCGGCGAGAGCCACTCCCCTTCGCGTCACGCGGTCGAACGCCGCCCGGGCGTCGGGCGGCAGGCTGATCCACGGAGCACCAGGGCTTTCGTCCAGCGGTATGCTGCGGCGAGACGCTCGCCACACGACCTGCAGCCGCCCGCGATGCACCGCCAGGCGGCATACTCCCGGATCACCAGGGCCGGTGGCCGACCGCGACTCGGCGGAATCGGACGTGCCGCGTCGCACGGCCAGGAGCGACGGGTACGTCGTCGCCTCGAAGGCGGGCGGTGCGTCCGACCAGTCCTCGAGCGCCAGGAGCCGGGTTTCGTCGGACAGGAATCGCCGAACGCCGCCGCCGGCCAGCGAGCGCCAGAGTTTGGATGGCACCAGGAAAGAGAGGACCCCGCCGGGACACAGCAGCCGAACGCCCCGCTCGATGAACAGCGCTGACACGTCAACCTGGGAGCCGAACCCGGTCCCGGCGCGCGCCTCGCGGGCACCGCTGACCCACGCGGCATCGCGATACACCCGGAACTCCCTGCGCCACTGCGCGCGTTGCGCCGGTGGGATGTTGTGCAGGCGGACCCACGGTGGGTTGCCGACGACGAGATCGAATCCTCCCGCCGCGGCAGCATCGGGAAACCGTGCCGTGAACGCAAAGGGCAGCGCCCCGCCCGAGGCCACGGCGCGTCGCTGCCGACGCAGCCCACGGGCGATTCCCCGCGCCTGCCTCAGCGCTTCCCGTTCGCCGGCCACGCTTCCGCGGCGCACACCGAACAGGTCCCTCCCACGGGCCGCCGAAACCAGCGAACAGCGGCTGGCAGCGACCTGATCCAGTCGGGCATCCAGCCAGGCGAGCGCCCGGGCCCGCTCCAGCCGGTCGAGTTCGCGGCCCAGGGAGCGCTTGCGGCTGCCGGTCGCGCGTGCATAACGAGCGCGCAACGTGGCCGGATCGCGACCAGCGGCGACTGCCGGGGCGAGCGCGAAGTCGCCCCCGGCCAGCGCGTCGCCGCATTGCACGTTGTGGTCCAGGTTCGGAAGCGGGGGCACCCGCGCCGGGTCGTCCCCGGGATGTTCCATCACGATCGCCAGCCACAGTCGCAGCTCGCAGAGCCAGACCGCCGTGGGATTGACGTCGACGCCGAAGATCGATCTGGAGACGATCTCGCGCCGGACCAGCGACGGCGTTCGCCGGTCTCCGGCCGCGATCCGCAGCCGCGTCAGGCGTTCCAGCGCGTGAACAAGGAAGGCGCCTGAACCGCAGGCCGGGTCGATGATGCGGAGGTCCGCAAGCGCCCGTCGCAGGCCGTCGGCACAGCCCGAGTCTAGC
Source organism: Gemmatimonadaceae bacterium (assembly GCA_036393555.1). Taxonomy (GTDB): domain Bacteria; phylum Gemmatimonadota; class Gemmatimonadetes; order Gemmatimonadales; family Gemmatimonadaceae; genus JABWBJ01. The sequence continues at coordinate 23,041 of DASWGU010000170.1, read as the reverse complement.
GTTACCCCTTCGATGACCCGGCCGAGCGTGCCCTCCGCCACGCCGCGCGATTCCAGCAGCGACTCGAGCGCCGTATCGGACGTGCGCTGCACCAGCACGAGTGGGGTGAAGTACGCGCCGCTCAGGCGCCGTTCCCGCGCCACCATCAGGGACTCGAACGCGCGCCCCAGTATTTCCGGGTCAATGGCCGCTTCCTGCCACTCGGGCGTCTCCTCCGCGGCACTGAAGCGGTAACGCAGTAGCAGCGCGTCGTGGACCAGCCCCCAGTCGGCGTCGCGCAGGACCAGGGCGCGACCGCGTACCTCGGCGGCAGAGCGCATGAACAAACCGCCGTTCAGGAACGGAACGTTTCCGAACGCCCGCGCCGCCCGTGCCCGGCGCGGCGCCGGCGTGTTGAGGGTGCCGAAGAACAGTGGTTCGAGAATCCGCCGCTGATAGCCGCCACCGCTCGCCATGCAGCGATCGTAGAGCCGGGACAGGAACCGTCGGTTGCCATCCAGCCAGCCGCGGGACTCGATGAACGAGAGAAAGAGCATCCGGGAGACGTGCAGCAGGGCGACTTCACGTCTGTCGCCGTCAGCCGCCCGACCCTCGGCCCCGTCCGCGAGCTGAAGCACGATGCGTTGCAGCGTGTCGTAGAAGCGGCGGGAGATCGCCTCCCTCCCCAGCACTTCGAGCCAGCGTGAGTGGATGACCAGGTCGCCGGCGTCCATGGAATCAGCCAGCGCCTCCATGGTCTCGGCATCGCTCGGAAGCACGCGACGGCAGTCCACGACCAGGGCGGCGATCCGGGGCGCACCGGTGCCGGCGCGCCACGCGGCGATGATCAGTTCCTGTCGTTCAGGAACGACCAGCGCCAGCAGCCAGAGGAGATGCGGAGCGCGCCGACACAGTCCGGTCGCGATGGCGCGAGCCTGGTCGCGCACGGGCGAGTCCACCTCGCTCCTCAGAAGCAGGATCCGCGCCGTCCCGGGTCCCGCGGCAACCAGAGCCACGCCGGAGTCAACAGTGAGCCCGATCGCCCGCCGCGTAGCGGTGTCTAGCGGGGAGGCGACGCCGAACCCCAGGCCCGCGGTGAGGCGGGTCAGACCGTCTTCGGAGCAGGCGCCGGCCAGCGTGGCCGTCCATCGGGTTGCGCGCACGCGCCAACCTGCCAGCGCGCATTCCAGGTCCCGTCATCCTTCCAGCGCGACTGGTTGCGGAATCACGCAGGGTGCGTCGCGCGAGGCTTGTCTCGCCAAAGGCCGGCCGAAGCGTTATCGTCGTGTAACCCGGCAGGCCTCCCGGCCCCGAATTGGCATGACCTCGACCACGACCCACATCACCGGACCCGAGGACACGCGGTTCGGCTTCCTGCGGCGCAACATCGTGCTGCAGCTGGTCATTTATTACGCCACGATCTTCCTGGTCGGGTACTGGACGTGGCGGTATCTTCCATCGTGGCTGAAGGACGACGTATCCGCCGCGACCGGTCACCTGGTCGGAACGACGGGGCTGGAAGGGACGTTCACGACGCCGGATCCTGGACGCGACGCGCTCAATCCCGTCGCCGTTGTCCTCAGGGGAGTCATCGCCGCTCTCTCGGCGATTGTCTTCTGCCTTCCTGTCTCGTGGGTCTACATGTACACGCGACGGATGAAGGGATTCCAGCAGTCAGTGGTCCATACGCTGCTGCTGCTGCCGGTGGTGATCGCCATCCTGACGACCGTGGTTCGCGGCAACATGGCCCTGGCGTTCGGGCTGGCCGGCATGGTTGCGGCGGTGCGGTTCCGGGTCGCGCTGGATGACAGCAAGGATGCCGTGTTCGTGTTTGCGGTGATGGCGCTGGGACTGGCGAGCGGCTTTCAGTTGGAGGCGGCAGCCGTTCTTTCGGTGTTGTTCGTCGGGTTGAGCCTGGTGCTCTGGTCCACGGACTTCGCCCGTACGCCGCCGGGCCTGGAAGGCGAACGCGCCCAGAAGCACATGGAACGGGCCGTGGCGATTGCGAACCGGACCAGCCAGTTCGTGGCCCGACTGGATCGCGAGATCCTGGACTCCATGGCGCCGGCGCAGCTCGAGGCGCTGCAGGCGCGCATCGACAGGCGCAAGGAGAAACTGGGGATCGACACGGTGGAGACGACGGACGCTCAGGGACCACGGTTCGAGGGGCGGATCACCGTGCTCGTCAGCGATCCCGAGGAGGCGCAACCGGCGGTGGAAGCGGTGCTGGAGGCTCACCTCAAGCGGTGGAAGCTGGTGCGCGTGGAGCGCACGAATGGGGAGGGGCGCATCATTTACGCGGTGCGGCCGAAGAAGGGCAGTACGCTCGAGTCGATATCGGAGTCGCTCACCCTGGAGGCGGCGCCATTCGTCGCCAATGTGGAGGTAGAACGATGGGTCTGACCCGGAAACACACCAAGGCCGCCCTGCTGGGCGCGGCGCTGTACCTCGCCGTACCTCCGGTCACGCTCCAGGGCCAGGAGGCGAAGGAAGCCAAGGAACCTCCCACGCCGGAGAAAATCGCGGAGTGGAAGAAGGAGTCGGAGGCACTGACGCTGTTTACCGGCGACGCGCCACTGGCGGTCACGCTGGTCGGGAACTTCAAGGAAATCGCCAAGGACCGCGACACGCTGAGCACCACCGAGTACTGGGGCGAGCTGCGGGTGGCCGACGACCAGGGCGGCGAGGCCAAGTTCGCGGTCAAGCTGCGGACCCGCGGCCACTACCGGCTGATCCGGCGGAACTGCGCGTTCGTGCCGCTCCGCCTGAACTTCGTGAAGAAGGAAGTGAAGGGGACGGTGTTCGACGGCCAGGACAAGATGAAGCTGGTCACGCACTGCAATTCCAACTCGATGTACGACGAGTACGTGGTGCGCGAGTACCTGGCGCAGAAGGTCCACAGCATCGTCACGCCCCACGCCTTCCGGTCGAGGCTGGCCAAGGTCACCTACGTCGATTCCGCCACGGGCACGGCCGTCGAAACGCGCAACGGCATACTCATGGAGCACGAAGACGACGTTGCCAGACGCATGGAAGGCGAGATCGCCGAGCTCCGTCAGGCGCTCTTCGACGACGTGGACGCGAGGCAGATCAACGAAGTGGCGATCTTCGAGGCGTTCATCGGCAACACGGACTGGTCGCTTGCGGCGCTGCACAACATCCGCCTGGTGCGCCGGCAGGACGGGACGATTTTGCCCGTCGCGTATGACCTCGACTTCTCCGGCCTGGTCGGCACGCGATACGCGACTCCTGATCCCCGGCTGGGCATCCGCAACGTGAAGGAACGGCTGTACCGCGGCCCATGCCGGCCGCTCGAGGAACTGGAGCCGATCTTCTCGACCTACCTGTCGAAGGAAGCCGAGATCCTGAAGCTGTACGAGGGAGCGCCGGGACTGGACGGCCGCTACCGGCAGGACGCCACGTCGTTCCTGAATCAGTGGTTCAAGATGCTGAAGTCGCCCCGCGACCTGAAATGGATGTTCGTGGACAACTGCAAGAACGTGCCCGGCGTCTGAATCGGGTGGGTGAAGCGGGAATGATGAACCGGGACGGAATCGTCAGTCGTCAGTCGTCAATCGTCAATCGTCAGTCGTCAGTCGTCAGTCGTCAGTCCTTAAATCGTCAGTCGTCAGTCGTCAGCCCTTAATCGTCAGTCGTCAGTCGTCAGTCGTCAGTCCTTAAATCGTCAGTCGTCAGTCGTCAGACGTCAGTCCTTAAATCGTCAGTCGTCAGTCCTTAATCGTCAGGCGTCTCCCGGCTCGGCGGGCGGGCGGCCGACCACGGCCGTCGCTACTGCCAGGTGCCCGGTCACGTTGATGGTCGTCCGGAACATGTCGGGAATGGTGTCCACGCCGAGGAGGATTCCGATTCCTTCGATCGGTAGCCCGGCGGCCTGCAGGACCGGCGCCATGATCACGATGGATCCGCCGGGGATGCCTGGTACGCTGAAGGACGTCGCCACCACGGTCAGCACCACTGTCGCCAGTGCGGCCGGACCCAGGTGCACGTCGTACAGGCGCGCGATGAACAGCACGCCAATGGTCTGTCCGACGGCCGCGCCGACGCGGTACACCGATGCGCCGAGCGGGAGCAGGAATGCCGGGGCCTCCTCGGGCAGGCGCAGCTTTTCGCGCGCCGCCTCGATCATTGCCGGCAGCGACGCCAGCGACGAGCGGGAGCTGAACGCCACCGCCTGCGCGGGGAGAGCCGCGCGCGCGAACTGGCGCAGGGGCACTCCGCCTAACGTCGCCATCGGATAGAGTACGACGACACCGAAGACCACCGTCATCACGGCCACGAGCCCGATGTAGCCGGCGAGGGCGCCGGCGGCGGACAATCCGAGCCGGGCGGCGAGCGGAAATGCCAGGGCGAAGACGCCGACGGGCGCGGTCCACAGGACCCACTGCACCAGGGTCAGCGCGGCGTCCCGGATCGCCTCGAACACGCGCACGACCGCGGTACGTGACGCGCCGGTGAGTCCCGCGACCGCGAGCCCGAATGCAAGGGCGAACACGATGAGCGGCAGCATCGCTCCGTCCGCTGCCGCTCTCACCGGATTGCTCGGCACCAGACTGATCAGCCAGTCGGCGAATCCGGGAATCCGCTGCACGCTCTCCTGCGTCGCGCCGGCGGTGCTTGCGGCGCTTGCCTGAAGCGCCGCGGAGGCCGCCGGATCGATCGGCAACCGCGAAAACACGGCCGGCGCTACCAGCGCCGCAAAGATGCCACCGGCGAACAACGTGGTCAGAAACAGCGTGAAGGCGCGCAGCCCGCTGCGACCGAGGGATCCGAGGCTGGGCGCTGCCGCGATGCCCGCGACGAGGCTCCCCACCACGAGCGGGATCACGGTCATGCGGATGGCGTTGATGAAGAGCGTGCCAACCGGCTCGATCCACGTCACGGCGCGGGCCAGCGACGCGTTCCCGCTCAGGGACACCAGGATGCCGAGCGCGAGCCCGGCCAGGAGCGCGATGAGTACCCGCGTCGTGAGGGACATGGGCGCCTAAGGTACTGGCCGGGCGGAACGGCGGGGAGGCGCGGTTGCCCGGTGCGGGGGGGCTGTCGATCTTTGGTAATCCTCAATCCTCAATCCTCAATCGTCAGTCGTCAGTCGTCAGTCGTCAGTCGTCAGTCGTCAGTCGTCAGTCCTCAATCGTCAGTCCTCAATCGTCAGTCGTCAGTCGTCAATCGTCAGTCGTCAGTCCTCAATCGTCAGTCGTCGTTCACATTCCAACGGCCGTTGGCGGCGGCTGTCGTGAGGGCCCTTATGACCCCGAAGAGCTACCATGATCTGGTCGCCGAGGCGCGTACTCGCGTACCCGAGGTGAGCGCGCGGGAAACGATGCGGCTCCTCAGCGAGCGTGCAGGAACCGTGGTGGTGGATTGCCGCGAACCTAACGAAGCGGCGCTGGGAATCGTGGCGGGTGCGGTAGTCATCCCCCGGGGACTCCTGGAACAGAACATCGAGCGCGTAGCCGGCCGGGATCGCAAGGTGATCATCTACTGCGCCACCGGGAATCGTTCGCTCCTGGCCGGCGACTCCCTGCAGCAAATGGGGTACACGGACGTCGCCTCCATGGCTGGCGGGTTCCGCGCCTGGGTGGAGGTGGGTGGAGACATTGCCGGTTGAGTGTGGTCTGCGCCAAGAGGCGTCGTGATGCCGCACCCGCTGCTGCGTGCCCATCCGCTGTTGTCGTCGCTGGCGGACGATCTGGCCTCCCATCCGGGCGAAGCGTCGCCTGACGACGGCCGTCCGGCTCGTGCGGCCGTGGCGATCGTGTTGAGGTCACAGGTCCCGGAAATCACGTCCCCGGCCGGCCAGGCCGAGGTCGTCGATCGGAGGTCTGAGGTCGGTTCTGCCAGTCTCCGTTCCTCGCTCGCACAGCTCGATGTTCTCCTCATCCAGCGCGCCGAGCATCCGGGCGACCCGTGGAGTGGCCAGATCGCCCTCCCCGGTGGCCGACAGGATCCGGTGGATGCCACGCTCCAGGACACCGCCGTTCGCGAGACGTTCGAGGAGACCGGGATCGACATCGCCGCGAACGGCTACGTACTCGGCGCACTGGACGAACTCCGGCCGCGTACGCCGGTCCTCCCTCCCATCATCGTGACGCCGTTCGTCGCGGTCGTGGACAGTGATCTACCTCTCGGGTCCAGCGAGGAGGTCGCGGAGGCGTTCTGGGCGCCGTGGAGCCTGTTCGCCGATCCCACGAGCGGCGAGGAGAGTACGGTGCTGGTCCACGGGGCGGAGTGGCGGGTGAACAGCTACGTGGTTGGCAGCCGTGTGGTCTGGGGGATGACGGAGCGCATGCTCAGGCAACTGGCCGCACGCCTGACGCGCCTCGCGCGCTGACCGGGCTTGCGCCGGGATGCAGTACGCAGCTAAGTTAGGCGATCCTAAAATCAAAGTTTCGCTGGACCAACTGACTGTGCCCCCCGATTTCACATATGTCGATTCCGGTCCCGGAGCCGCCCCAGCCGTCCCAGCCGCCTGACGCCGACGCGCCGTCTGCCCCGGACCGGGGGTGGCGCCGGACCCGGTTCGCGCCCAGCCTCGCCGAGGTCTACCGGACAATTCCGGTATCGCATCGGCACTGGTTCCGGAAGATCCTCGCCTTCGCCGGCCCCGGTTACCTGGTGGCGGTGGGCTACATGGATCCGGGTAACTGGGCGACGGACCTGGCCGGCGGATCGCAGTTCGGATACACGCTGCTGAGCGTGATCCTCATATCGAACCTCATGGCGGTGCTCCTGCAGGGCCTCGCCTCCAAGCTCGGCATCGTCACGGGCCGGGACCTGGCCCAGGCGTGCCGTGACCACTACTCACCGCCGGTCAGTTTTGCGCTGTGGGTGCTGTGCGAGATCGCGATTGCCGCGTGCGACCTCGCGGAAGTCATCGGAACTGCCATCGCGCTCAACCTGCTGTTCGGAATCCCGCTACCCTGGGGCGTGGCGATTACGGCGTTCGACGTGCTGATCGTGCTCTACCTGCAGAACAAGGGCTTCCGGCTGCTCGAGGCGCTGGTCATCTCGCTGGTGCTCGTCGTGGGCGCCTGCTTCCTGTTCGAGATCATCATCTCGAGGCCCGACTTCGGCGAAATCGCGCTCGGCTTCGTGCCGGACACCGAGATCGTCCGCAACCCCGCGATGCTGTACATCGCCATCGGCATCCTGGGCGCGACGGTGATGCCGCACAACCTCTACCTGCACTCGTCCATCGTGCAGACGCGCATGTACGACGAGACGCCCGCCGGGAGAAAGGAAGCGGTCCGGTACGCGTTCATCGATTCGACCATCGCGCTCTCGTTCGCGCTCTTCATCAATGCGTCCATTCTCATCGTGGCCGCGGCGACGTTCCACCGCACCGGCAACACGCAGGTCGCGGAGATCCAGGACGCCTACCAGTTGCTCACGCCCCTGCTTGGCGTGGGCTGGGCGAGTGCCGTCTTCGCGCTGGCGTTACTCGCTTCGGGGCAGAACTCCACGCTGACGGGGACGCTGGCCGGCCAGATCGTGATGGAAGGCTTCCTCAACCTGCGAATCCGGCCGTGGCTGCGCCGCCTCATCACGAGGGCCATCGCCATTGTGCCGGCGGCCATCACGGCCATCTTGTACGGGGAGAGCGGCACGGCGCGACTCCTGATCCTCAGTCAGGTGATCCTCAGCTTGCAACTGTCGTTCGCGGTCTTCCCACTGGTGATGTTCACCTCCGACCCGCACAAGATGGGATCGTTCGTGAATCCGCGCTGGCTCAAGGCCATGGCGTACACTGTGGCGGTCGTGATTGCGTCGCTCAACGTCTGGCTCCTGATCCAGACCGCGCGGGGGTGGATGTCCTGATGTACAAGCGCATCCTGGTCTGTCTGGAGAACTCGCCCACGGACCAGCACATCGTGAGCCATGCGCGTGACCTGGCCCGGCACACCGGCGCGACCCTCGTGCTGATCCACGTGGCGGACGGCTGGGCGGCCCGCAACATCAGGCAGCTCGACCTGCGCGAGTCCGAGGAGATGCGAGAGGACCGCGCCTACCTGGACAAGGTCGCCGCCGACTACGCGCGCGACGGTCTCAATGCCGAAGCGGTGCTGGCCACCGGCGATCCTGCCGAAGAAATCAACGCGGCGGCCGAGCGGGAACGATGCGACCTCATCGCCATGGCGACCCACGGGCACCGGCTCATCGGCGACATGATCCACGGCAGCGTCGCCAACGCCGTGCGGCACCGCACATTCGTGCCGGTGCTGCTCGTCCGTGCGCCCGGAGCGCGCCCGGGCGCATGACTGGCCGGAAACGGAATGCGGCGAAGCCCGCGCCGGGCGGGGAACCGCTGACGGCGCCCGCCGAGGACTACCTCAAGGCGATCTACGCTATCGAGCTCGACGGCGTGGCGGCGGCGACCAACGACATTGCCCAGCGCCTGGCCATCGCGCCGGCGTCGGTGAGCGGCATGGTCCAGCGGCTGGCGGACCATGGCCTGGTGGAATACGAGCGGTATCGCGGCGTACGACTCACCGACCAGGGACGTCGTGCGGCGCTGCGCACCTTGCGTCGCCACCGGGTGATCGAGGCGTATCTCGTGCGCGCGTTAGGCTATGGCTGGGACCGCGTGCACGACGAAGCGGAGCGGCTGGAGCACGCCGCGAGCGACGAGCTGATCGATCGCATGGCCGAGGTCATCGGGGAACCCGTCACGGATCCGCACGGAGCGCCCATCCCCACCCGCGAGGGGAAGATCGCCGAGACACCCCGCTGGACGCTTGCCGACGCGGCGGTCGGCAGCACCACGCTCGTGGTCCGGGTGAGCGACGAGGATCCCGGCATGCTGCGGTACCTCGATTCGCTGGGACTGAAGCCGGGAGCGGAGGTGACCCTCACCGAGCGGGCGCCATTCGACGGCCCGCTCACCCTGGCCATCGGGCAGGCGACCTGCCGGGTCGGATCGTCGCTCGCGGCACGCGTTCTCGTTGCCCCGGCCCGTGACTGATGTCAGACCGAAGGGCGCGTCGCTTCCGCGGCCTCGCGTTCGCGGTGAAGCGCGGCAACCTCACCGCTGGTCGTGCCCACTCACGCGCCACGCGGTCCCCGCGCGCCGTGACCGAAGGCTCAGCCAGCGAGGCACGCGTGCCACGTAGACGTGCCACGCCAGTCCGTATTGTCGTGCGAGCCAGGGCTCCTCGACGAACACGACGCGCAGGTGAAACGCCACCAGGACCAGGACGGCGTACAACCCGAGATCCGCCGAGCGAAACGCCACTGCCCAGCCGGTGAGAATCAGGATCACGCCGACGTACATGGGATTCCGTGACGCACGGTAAAGACCGATGACCACCAGGCGGCGTGGCGGCGCCCACGGCGCCAGGGTGCCCTGACCGGTCCGGAAGAACGCCCCAACGCACCAGCACAGGATCAGGGCCCCCAGCGCCGCGATGATCCACCCGGGAAGCGAATAGCCCGCCGCGGGACGAGCGGGCCGAAGCAGCCCGACGGGAACGGCGAACGCCACCAGTCCAGGCAGGGTAACAAACGCGACGATCGCGCGAAGGAGGAGGCGACCGGATTCCGTCACCGTACCGGGACGCACCCCGAGGGCGGCACGAAGCACGATGCCTAACGCCTGGCGATCCGGAGAACGGCGACAAGGACCACGACTGCAGCGGCCAGGCCGCCGAACAGCATCCAGGGCAGCGAGCCCCCGGCTCCGTCGCCGGCGGAGTCACCCAGCGCTCCCGCAACGACACCGACGAGCGCCGCGGCCACGCCCGCCAGCAGCGCCACCTGGCGGCTCCTGCCGCCGGGCTGCCGCCGGTGGCGCGTCACTAGCGACGAACCGGCCAGCGCCGCGCGGATTTCGTCGTCAGTCAGTTCCGGATGCTCCCGCTGGAAGTCCCGGATGACTTGCTCCACCCGGTTCCCCAGCTCGCGCGAGTGACGGGTCTGGGTCGGCGTCGCCTCGTCGCCGCCCATCGGTATGAAGATCATTGGTCTGCCTCGTGAAAGTTCCGGCCGACTAACCGGACTGCCCCTCCGATGTGGCCTGCTGCCCTTCATCACGCTTCCCCACCCGATCTGCGTCGCGCAACGCGCGCCGCAACAGGAATTCGATCTGTCCGTTCAGGCTGCGAAGGTCGTCGTTCGCCCAACGCTGCACGGCATCGAGCAGATCGGGATCAACGCGCAACAGGAACGATCGCCGCTCAGCCACGGCTCCTCCCGGTCACTCGGGCGGATGAGGTTCGCCCGTCCGACCGATGCAACGTCACTGCCGAACGGCAAATCACTGGTAGATCGTCCCCGCGTTCACGATGGGCTGGGCGTCCCGGTCCGAGCAGAGCACGACCAGCAGATTGCTGACCATCGCCGCCTTCCGCTCATTGTCCAGCTCCACCAGTGACTTGGCCGAGATCATCTCCAGCGCATTCTCCACCATGCCGACCGCGCCTTCGACGATCTTCTGCCGGGCCGCAATGATGGCGCTCGCCTGCTGACGCCGGAGCATCGCCGAAGCGATCTCGGGCGCGTATGCCAGATGGCTGATCCGCGCCTCTATGACGAGCACGCCGGCCTTGTCCAGCCGCTCCTGCGTCGCTGCCTGCAGGCCCTTGGCAATCTCCGCCGGATGCGTGCTGAGCGCGATCTCGTCCGAACCATGCGAGTCGTACGGATACGACTGCGCCAGTGCCCGTACGGCGGATTCGCTCTGCGTCTGCACGTAGTGCTGATAATCATCCACCTCGAACAGCGCTTCCGCCGAGTCGACCACCTTCCAGACCACCACGGCGGCGATTTCGATCGGGTTCGAGTGGTTGTCGTTCACCTTCAGCTTGCCGGTCTCGAAGTTCCGCACGCGAAGAGAAATCGGCTTCTTGTGATAGAAGGGATTCGCGAACCACAGTCCCGCGTTGCGGACGGTGCCGATGTACCTGCCGAAGAGGGTGAGCGCTTTCGCCTCGTTCGGTTGCACCGTGAACAGGCCCGCCATCGCGAAGATCGCCGCAAGCACGATCAGGGTGAAGACAAGGGCCACCGCGACGCGTTCCTGGTTGGCCGCGTTCACGATCCCCAGCAGCGATACCACCAGCATCACGAGGCTCAACACCAGAACCAGCAGTCCGCTCGGTGCTTTGTGCTCCTTCTCTCGGAACATCGTGTCTCCTTTTGGATGACGGTATCAAAACGATATCATGACGATATCTGTGAGTCAAGGACCAGGTTGCCCTGGAAGGTCGGACGGATCGGTCGGCGGCGGGGGACAGCCGGGCAGCAGCAGGCTCGATGCCCCGGTAGGCGAATTCCTTGACACTGCCTGACCCGGGGAGCCCATTCCGATTCGATGTCCTCTATACGGATCGGAACGCAGGGATGGAACTACGAGGCCTGGGTCGGTCCGTTCTATCCGCCCGAAACCCGCCCTGTCGATTTCCTTCACGTCTACGCCCGGGCGTTCGACACGGTCGAGGTTGATTCGACCTTCTACGCGATGCCGGCGGCCAGAACGCTGCGGGATTGGGCAGCAAAGGTCCCCCCGGGGTTCAGGTTTGCGCTCAAGCTCCCGCAGGAGATCACGCACGAGGGCAGGCTGCGAAATGCCCCAGCCGCCGCTGAGTTCTTCGAGCGGGCACTCGAACTCGAGGATCGGTTGGGACCCGTGCTCGTCCAGCTCGGACCAGACTTCGGTCCGTCGGAATTGCCCGCGCTGGCGGGTTTCCTGCCGACCATTCCGCGAGACATCCATGTTGCGGTCGAGTTCCGCCACCGCGGGTGGATCCATGACGGGGTGATCGCCCTGCTGGCCGAGCATAACGTCGCGCTCGCGCTCACCGACGCCCGATGGCTCCCCCGCAAGGTCATGCTCGCACTGGCGGAACGACCGACGGCCGACTTTGCCTACATCCGCTGGATGGGACCGGACCGGGAAATCGTGGACTATTCGCGCGTCCAGGTCGATCGGTCGCGAGAGATCGAGGCATGGGCCGGGGTACTTCCCAGACTGGCAAAGGCAGTGGGCACGGTCTACGGCTACGTCAACAACCACTTTGCCGGCCACAGTCCGGCTTCCGCTCGCGAATTGCAGCACCGACTTTGCCTTCCGGCGGTCGACCCGACCCAGCTTGGCGAGCAACTGTCGCTTTTCTAGCTGAAAGGCGGACTGAGTCGTGAGTGCTGGATGCTCGACCTGCTTCCTGGTCCTGGAACTGGTGCTGAGCCAAACCCCAGCACGTGTCACCCAGTTCCAGCACCCAGTACTGAGCGCTCAGCGATCTGGCTGAGTCGTGAGTGCTGGATGCTCGACCTGCTTCCTGGTCCTGGAGCTGGTGCTGAGTCAAACCCCAGCGCCAGCACGTGTCACGCAGTTCCTGCACCCAGTAGGTGAGCACTCACCGAGCAGTCCTGAGTCGTGAGCGGATGCGTCACTCTCTTTCCCCGCCTCCGCCGCGGGCGCCGGGGGATATCCCACCCTTACGTCGGTCCCACGCGGGTGATAGCGTTCACGGCCAGCGGTCGTCAGTGGGCGGCGACCGCGGCCTGGGGGCTCCCGGAAGGATGTCGAATTCCGTTTTCAATCGCGCGCGCTGGACGGGCTACACGCTCCTCGAGGTGACGATCGTCCTCGTCGTCCTGGGGGTGATGGCGTCGCTTGCGGTGCCGCGTTATGCGGCCGCGTCGCGGAGCCTCCGCGTGAACCATGCCGCCAACGTGGTCGCGTCGGATCTGGAGCTGGCGGCGGCCATGGCGGCGCAGCGCCACGCTCCCGTGGACCTCCTCCTGGACGCCGCGGCGCCGGGCTACTCGCTCGTGGTGCGGGGGTCGAACCAGGTCGTTTTGCGGCGAACGCTGGGGCCGGACTCGGAGTGGCGGCTGGGCTCACTCTCGGCCACGCCGGCCGGCGTGTCGTTCTTTCCCAACGGTACGCTGTCGTCGCCGCTGCGACTCGTGCTCACCGACGCAGGGCACCATCGCACGGTGACCGCCTCGCGCGCCGGCCTTGTCAGGGTGCTGCCGTGAAGCGCCGGCGCGACACCGTGCAACGCGGGACGATTGTCCGATCCGGCAGCTCGCTGGTCGAGGTCCTTGTCGCCATCATCATCCTCGGTGTCGCGACGTCGGGGCTCGCGGCGATGGCGCTCCAGGCCGGCCGCACGTCCGCGGCATCGGAGTCGTCGGCACTGCGGGATGCCGCCCTGCACACGGCGATCGATCGGGTGGCAGTCCAGCCCTACGACGGTCTCAACGAGTTGGCGGGGTGCAGCGAGCGTGGTGAAGGGCACTTCGCCTATCTCCTGTGCGTTCGTGTGGAGGAGGAGGAGACGAATCTCAGCGCCGTGACCGTGCTGGTCGATCCCGAGTCCGAGCTGGTGCCGAGCGTTTCGACGGTCCTCCTGCGCTCACGGACTCCGCCGCCGACCCCGTTCTGACCGGGCGCGTGGTTCGACGCTCGCGGCGCGGACTGACGCTTCCGGAATTGCTGGTCGGGCTCACCATCCTTGCAATCGTCGGCGCCGCGATGGTGCGTCTCTTCCTGGCCGAGACGCGGAACGTGGACCGGCTGATGCTGCAGCGATCCGCCCGCGCAGTGGCGCGTTCGTCGATCACCCTGCTGATGTCGGAGTTGCGCATGGTGGTGCCCGAGGGCGGCATCCTGGCCGCCTCGCCCAGCTCCGTCGAGCTGTTCGCGCCGTTCGCCTCGGGACTCTCCTGCGGCACCGTCGGCCAGTCGACCATCGTGAGCCTGCTGCCCGCCGATTCAGCGATGCTGGCGAGCGCTCTTTACAGCGGGTATGCCTGGCGGGGAAACGACGGCCGCTATGCCTTCGTGGATACCGCAATCGCCTTGAGCTGGGGAGCAAGCGCCAGCCCCTGCGCAGCCGCCGGACTGACGACACTGAGCGGTGGGCAGCTCGTGGCCGTGTCGCCGCCCCTGCCGGCGTCCGCCACGGCGGGGACGCCGATCTTCCTGGTGCAGCGTCTTCGATACTGGTTCGGTCCGTCAGCCGACGTGCCGGGCGCCGTCGCGCTGCTGCGCACCCGGGCGCTGGACGCCGGGACCGAGGAACTCGCCGCGCCGGTGGACAGCGTGTCCCATTTCCGGTTCTTTCGTGAGGGCGTCGATAGTTCCGAGTCCATGCCCCCGGCGGTGCTCGACGACCTGCGCGGCCTGGAGCTCAACCTTGTCGGCCTGAGTTCCCGCCGCCGCTTCGGTGCATCACGACCTGAGCGAGCGGCGCGACGTTCGGCGATCTACTTCGCCAACGCGACACCGTGGTGACGCGATGACGAGTCTGCGCCTCTCCCGGAGCGGGTTCGCCATTCCGCTGGTCCTCGTCGTGATCGTGCTGCTCACCGTGCTGGCAGCCGCGACATTGACCGTTGCCGGTGTCGAGCGGAGAGTCACCGGGTCGGCAGCGCTGCAGGCGGACGCATGGACGATGGCGCACGATGGACTGGAGGTGTTTCTGGCGACGCGGTCTGCGCTCGGGTTCACCTCCGTCCCGCCGGCTGCGGTCGAGAGTACCCGGATCCGGCTCGCCGACGGCTACGCGGATGTCGTGCTCACCAGGTTGCGTGATGCCCAGGGTCTGGAACCGGCGCTGTACGTGGTGAAGTCGCGGGGCGCTCGCACGGACCGGTCCACGCCACCCGTGCCGATCGCCTTCCGGACCATTGCGCAATACGCGCGCTGGCAGGATCCAGCCATGCAGGTGTTGTCCGCGTGGACCAGTCTGGGAGGTATCCGCTGGCGGAATCCCGGTGGAGCGTTGTCCGGTTTCGACGCCTGTGGGTCGGCGATTGCTGTGGCCGGCACGGCGGTGCCGGCTTCGCCGGGATTCTCGCAGGGTTCCGGCGGCCCGGTGCCCACGGGAGCGCCGGATGTTCTCGATCTGGGTCCGACGGCATCGGCGCCGGATTCCGTGCGAATCGACTGGGCGCGACTTCGCGCCGGCGGTTTCGTTTCCGGCGAGATCGATATACCGCCGAACCCATGGCCGGCCGGCGGTCAGTGGAGCGACCCGAACTTCTGGCCGGTGATCGTGGTGCAAGGCAGCCTGGTTCTCCCCGGTGACGGCCGCGGCCTGCTGGTCGTGACCGGGGATCTCACCATGACTGGAGGGCGGTGGTGGCGCGGCGTGATCCTGGTGGGTGGTCGAGTCGATGAACACGGCGGCAACCGGGTGAATGGGGCGATGGTCTCGGGGTTGGACCGGAAGCTCGGTGGGCCGGCGCTGGCGCCAGACAGCGCCCGCGGGGCTCCGCGCATCGAGTACAACTCGTGCAACGTGATGATGGCGCTGGCGCCATTTCGCGGACTGGCCGCCCTGCAGAACACGACGGTTGACAACATCCCATGACGACTGGACCGGTGTGGTGGGACGGGCGAGTTGCCTCTTCGAGTCGCAGTCGGCCGCGCCTGTCAACTGTCAGTGGGGCTCCCAGGCGGGGCATGGGACGAGGCACCGTGGTCTTTGCGGTCTTCGCACTGGCCGTCTCCGCCGGTTGCGTGCGACTCGGCTTCTGGCAACTGTCGCGGCTCCACGAGCGCCGTGCGCGCAACGCGGAAGTTCTTGCGATGATGCAGTTGCCACCCACCGGCCTGGCCGCCTTCCTGAGCGACTCCGCGAGGCGATTCCAGCGTGTCGCGTTGCAGGGCCATTATGACTTCGAGAACGAGTTCGTGCTGACGTCGCGCTCGCGGAACGGCGCGCCGGGAGTGCACCTCATCACGCCGCTGCTGACGGGCGACGGCACGGTGCTGGTGAACCGGGGCTGGGTGTATGCACCGGACGGGATGCGGATCGACACTCCGCTGTGGCACGAGGTCGGAGACGCACGGGTCGAAGGGTACGTCGACCTGTTTGCGCCGGAGGAGCGGGGACCGGTATCCACGTCGAGCGTCACGCGCGGCGTGCGCCGGCTGGACCGTGACTCGATTGCCGCGCGACTGCCATATCCCGTTGCCGACCTGATCGTCGTCCAGCGACTCGATTCCGGCGAGGTGGCTGCGACCACGGCGGGCATTCCGGTGCGGGTGGAACCGCCTCCCCTGAATGACGGGCCGCATCGTGCGTACGCGGTGCAGTGGTTTGCTTTCGCGCTTGTCGGTGTGGTGGGGACCGCGTACGTCCTGGCCCGGGACCGGCGGCCGACCGGCGGTTAAGTTCACCGGGAGATGACACATTCCGCGCAGGGACTGGCCACGGAGACCGAGGCCCGCGACGTCGCGGAATCGGCGCGCGAGACGGAGTGGGCCCACCCGAGTTTCGTGCGGGAGTTGTTCCTTGGCCGGTTCCGGATGGACCTGATTCATCCGCATCCGGAGTCGCGCGATGCGGACGAGGAAGCGCGAGCCGCCGAGTTCATGGGGCGGCTGCGCAACGTGCTCGAGACGGTCGACTCGGACGCGATAGATCGGGCCGGTGAAATCCCGGAATCTGTGGTGCAGGCCCTGCGGGACATCGGCGCCTTCGGCATCAAGATCCCGCGCGAGTATGGCGGCCTGGGACTGTCGCAGATGACGTATATCCGTGCGATGGAGCTGGTCACGTCGCAGGACGGAAGTCTCACGGCGCTGCTCTCGGCCAGTCAGTCCATCGGAGTACCGCAGCCCCTCACGCTCTTTGGCACCGAGGCGCAGAAGGAGCTGTTCTTCCCGCGGCTGGCCCGGGGCGGCATCAGTGCGTTCGCACTCACCGAGGTCGACGCCGGGTCCGACCCGGCGAACATGTCCACGACGGCGGCGCCATCACCCGACGGCAGTCATTTCATTCTGAATGGTGAGAAGCTCTGGTGCACCAACGGCACCCGGGCCGAGCTGTTCGTCGTCATGGCCCGCACGCCTGACGAGATTCAGGCGGACGGGACGCGGCGCAAGCAGATCACCGCGTTCATCGTGGATGCCGCGTCGCCGGGCGTGGAGGTCGTGCACCGCTGCCGGTTCATGGGCCTGCGCGCGATGGAGAACGGCGTGATCCGCTTCACCGACGTATCGGTGCCGCGCGAAAATGTTCTCTGGGGAGAGGGGAAAGGACTAAAGCTCGCGCTGATCACCCTGAACACCGGGCGGCTGACGCTGCCGGCCAGCGCCGTGGGCGGGTCGAAGGTGATGCTGCGGATCGCGCGGGAATGGGCGTCCACCCGCGTGCAGTGGGGCCAGCCCGTCGGGAAGCACGACGCGGTGGCCAACCGGATTGGGCGCATGGCCGCGGATACGTTCGCCATGGAAGCCGTGGCGGAACTGTCGACGGCGCTCTACCAACGTGGTGGATACGACATCCGCCTGGAGGCGGCCATCGCCAAGATGTGGAATACCGAGAACGGATGGCGGATCATCGACGACACGCTGCAGATCCGGGGGGGGCGGGGATTCGAGACGGCGGACTCGCTCAGGGCGCGTGGCGAGGCGCCGATCGCGGTGGAGCGGGCGCTGCGCGACGCGCGGATCAACCTGATCTTCGAGGGAACGTCGGAGATCATGCGGCTGTTCATCGCGCGCGAGGCGGTGGACCACCACTTCGACCTGGCCTTTCCGATCGTGAATCCGCGGAGCACCACGCGGCAGAAACTGAAGGCGTTCGCAAGGTCCGCGCCGTTTTACGCCGGGTGGTATCCGTCGCGGTGGCTGGGGGTGCTGCGTCCGGCGTCGTACGGGAAGTTCGGTCCGCTGGCGCGTCACCTGCGGTTCGCCGATCGGGCGACGAACAAGCTCGGCCGGGCGCTGTTTCACGCCATGGTACGCTACGGGACGAAGCTGGAGCGCCGCCAGATGGTGCTGTTCCGGGCGGTGGACATCGGAGCCGAGCTCTACGCCATGGCGGCGGCGTGTGTCAGGGCCAGGATGCTGGCCCAGCGGGGGCAGACAGAGGCGATCGCCCTGGCTGACGTCTTCTGCCGCGAGGCCAGACAACGAATCCGGCGCGGGTTCGACGCGCTGCATGGACCTAACGACGGCGCGCACTACCGGCTCGCCCAGGCCGTGCTGCGGGGCGAGCACGCGTGGCTCGAGGAGGGGATCATGGCGGCGCCGTCGGCCGCAGCGCGCGTGGCTCCGGGACAGCCTCCAGGGGTGGACGCGACCCGGGAGCCCGCGGGAGTCGGCGACTAGCGGTTGGCGCCCGGCCGCTGGCGCTGGAGAACGAGAATCGCGCTGGCGATCAGGATCCCACCGGCGACAGTCTCCAGGCGGATGGCCTGGTCCAGCACCAGCGCGGCGAGAATGGCAACGAAGAACGGCTCCGTCGTCGTCACGATGGCCGTGCGCACCGGTCCGAGGACCTCGAGCCCCTTCAGGAAGAGCGTGAAGGCGAAGACCGTGCTCACGAGGCCCAGCCCCAGCATCGACAACCAGGTGATCGGGGGAGCCCGGAGCACGAGATGACCGGTCATGGCAGCGGCGATGGCGAACACCACCGCCGCGCCGACGCAGACCCAGGACGTTGCCACGAGCGGGCCGATGCCGGCGCGCAACCGGTCGATCAGCGGGATGAACAGGGCATAGGCGACTGCAGCGGTGAGGGACAGCCCCGCTCCCAGTGGATGCACCGCCTCCGCGCCCGGCCAGCCGACCATCACGGCCACGCCGCCGAACGAAAGTGCGAGGGAGAACAGCCGCGCAGGCGTGAGCGGTTCAGCGCGCAGCAGCGCCGCCCGCAGCGCGACCCACGCCGGGAACGTGTAGAACAGGAACACCAGGGTCGCCGCGGGGATGTACTCCAGGGCGGAGAGACTGAGGAAGGCGATCGTTGCCTGGCCCAGTCCGCCGATTCCTGACAGTTGTGCGATGCGGATCCACGGCAGTCGGATCGCGGCCAGTCCTCCGGCCACGGGAACGATGATGACCGTCGCGAAGACGTAGCGGCCCGCCATGACGGTCAACAGCGGCGTCCCTGCGTCAGTCGCCAGCGCCGTGAAGATCGTGATTGTCGAAAACCCGAGCGCGGCGCCGATGAGCGCCAGCGTCGCCGGCGTCCGCTCCGCGGCATGGGTCACGTGAGCGCGAGCAGATAACGCGCGACGGTGAAGTAGACCACGATGCCGGTCACGTCCACGATGGACGCGACGAAGGGCGACGACGCGACCGCCGGATCGAAGCCCAGCCGGTGGAGCAGGAGCGGCAGCATGGAGCCCACGACGGTGCCGACCAGCACCACGAGCACCAGCGACAGCGCGATGACGCTGCCGACCCTCGCGCCCTGGCCGAAGCCGAAGGTCACCAGCGTGAACCCGATGCCGCCAAGGCACGCTCCCAACGCCAGGCCCTGCCCCAGCTCGCGGCGCAGGACGCGCAGCGCGTCGCGAATCGCCACGTCACCCACGGCCAGCGCGCGGATGATCAGCGTTGCCGACTGCGACCCCGTGTTGCCGCCCGAACTGATGATCAGGGGCACGAACGTCGCCAGCACCAGTGACTGGCCGATGATCCGCATGTAGGCGTCCATCGCCGTGATGGTGAAGATCCCGCCGACGAAGAGCAGCACGAGCCAGCCGACCCGGCGTCGGGCGAGGTCCCAGAACCCCGAGACGAAATACGGATCGTCGAGCGGCTGCACGGCGCCCAGGCGCTGTACGTCCTCGGTTTGCTCCTCGACCATCGCGTCGATGACGTCGTCCACGGTGACGACGCCGGCCAGCCGGCCGAAGCCATCGACCACGGGGATCGCCACGAGATCGTATTCGGATGTCACCCGCGCCACTTCCTCGCGATCGGCCGAGGCCGCGACCGAGACCAGCTCGGAGACCATGGTGTCGGCCACCTGTGTCCCCTCCGGTGCCGCGACAAGTTCCCGGAGCGACATCACCCCGACCAGCCGTCCGTCGGCGTCAACGACGTAGATCGCATGCATCGATGCCCGCGTCCCCGACCGGGCCGCCACGCGCACGAGGCCGAGGGCCGCTTCGATGGTCGTGGATTCGGGCACCGAGACGAACTGCGTCGTCATGATGCCGCCGGCCGTGTCCGGCTCGTACTGCAACAGCCGTTCAGTTTCCTGCCGCGCCTCGTCCGGCAGGTCCGACAGGATTTCGTCGGCCGTCTCCGCCTCGAGCTGGTCCAGCACGTCGGCGCGATCGTCCGGCGTCATCTCCGAGATGATCTCGGCGGCCTGCACGCTGGACATGTGCTCCAGGAGCTCGGTCCGGATCGCTTCGTCGAGGTATTCCACTACCTGGGCGGCGCGACTGGCCGGCAAGGCGCGCAGGAACTCGCTCACCCGCTCGGCGGGCATGGCTTCCACCACGTCGGCGAGGTCTGCGGCGTGCATTTCCTCGGTCTCCGCCGCCACGTCGCCCGGCGACTCGCTCAACATGGCGAGTATGTCGGGTACGAGCAGCGCCGCTATGGGACGGTCGGGTTGGTGCTGGGCTGGCGACATGCGTCACGTCCTGCCAGGGACTTGCGGGGCGGGTGGTCTCTGCGGCCCCAAGTCTACGGGCGTCGTCAGGCGTCAACAAGGACGCCTCGTCACGCCCTCCAACCCTTCGCGGGGCACCGGTGTCGCATTCACGTCGCGCGACGGGCGGCACAGTATGAAACCGTGATACACTGCGGCGCCGTACGGACGCGCCCAGGCCCTCACCGAACCGATATATGCGTCGATTCACGTTCTACCCGCTGCTGCTCGCCGCACTGTCCCATCCCCTGGCGGCACAGCGACTCGTCAGGCAGCCGGCGGGTTCCGGGCCGGCCGGGGCGGCTGCCGTCAGCGTGGCGCGCGCGGTACGCGCCGAGGCCACGCCGTCCATTGATGGCCTCGATCGCGACGGCATCTGGCGGAACGCGCCGCCGGTCGATGGCTTCCGCCAGTTCGACCCCGTCGAGGACGGCGACCCGACGTTCCGCACCGAGGCGCGGTTCGCCTATGACGACCGCAACCTGTATGTCCTGGTGCGTGCCTTCGACCCCAGCCCCGACAGCATCATGGCGCTGCTCTCGCGCCGCGACGAGCGCACCCAGTCGGACTACATCCGGCTGGTCATCGATTCGTATCACGACCGGCGGACGGGCTACCAGTTCATGGTGAACCCGGCCGGCGTGAAGCGCGACCTCTACCTCTACAACGATTCGCAGGAAGACATCTCGTGGGATGCCGTGTGGGACGTCAAGACGTCCATCGACAGCCTCGGCTGGGTAGCGGAGTTCCGCATCCCTCTCAGCCAGCTGCGATATCCCCGGCGTGATGCGCATACGTTCGGTGTCGCGGTGCACCGCGAGGTGGCGCGCAGCAACGAACGGACCAGCTGGCCGCTGTGGCGCCGCTCGCAGGCCGGCATCGCGTCGCAACTGGGCGAAGTGCAGGGCATCGTGGGTATCAGCAGTCCGCGACGCCTGGAGGTCATGCCGTACTCCGTGCAGACGAACTCCAGCGTGCCCCGTCCGGACGGCTTCGGCCGCACGCAGCGCGGCACCATTGGCGCCGACGTCAAGTACGGTCTGTCGTCGAACCTCACGCTGGACGCCGCGATCAACCCGGATTTCGGCCAGGTGGAGGCGGATCCGTCGGTGCTCAACCTGTCCGCCTTCGAGCAGTTCTACGAGGAGCGACGCCCGTTCTTCCTCGAGGGGACGGGGATTCTCCGATTCGATCAGGACTGCAACGACGGCCAGTGCACCGGACTGTTCTACTCGCGTCGCATCGGCCGCGCACCGCAGATGGGTTTCCTGAGCGATGACCCGGGTGCAGTACCCACGTCCAGCACCATCCTCGGTGCGGCGAAGATCACCGGGCGGCTGGGGAGCGGCCTCTCGCTGGGCATTCTGAACGCCGTCACCGATCGCGAGCTTGTCGGTGAAGACCTCATCGTGGAGCCGCGCACGAATCACTTCGTGGCCCGCCTGAACCAGGATCTCCGCGGCGGGCGAAGCGGAGTCGGCGCGATCCTGACTGCCGTGAACCGGGACCTCGACGATCAGGGCGCGACCTACCTCCGGAGCGCCGCCTACACTGGCGGAATAGATCTCCGGCACCGGTTCGGCGAGGGCGGCAACCTGCAACTGAGCGGCAATGTCATCGGGAGTGTCGTCCGGGGCTCGGAAGCGGCGATTGCCGCAACGCAGCGCAGTTCGGTGCGCTACTACCAGCGCCCGGGCGACGACCTGGCCTACGATCCCACCCGCACGGACCTGAGCGGGTACGGACTGAACTTCGGGTTGAACAAGATTGGTGGCGGTATCACCCGCTTCTGGACGGGTGGCTGGTACAAGTCACCCGGCCTGGAGATCAACGACGCAGGGTTCATGACCAATGTGAACAACATGGGGTGGTCCAACTGGTTCGCGATCGTGCTCCAGGAACCGAAGTGGTTCTACCGTCGCTGGCAGATCAACTTCAACCAGTGGAATTCGTTCCTCACCGACGGGACCAACACCGGGGTCGGGGGGAACGTCAACACTAACGTCACGTTCCGGAACATGTGGTTCATGTATGCGGGTATTGGCGGTGAGCGCGCTTCGTATTGCAGCTCGTGCCTGCGGGGCGGGCCCCTGCTGCGCGAAGACGCCTCCCTGAACAGCTGGTTCGGATTCTCCGGCGATTCGCGACGCAGCATCGTGCCGGAACTGAACACCTCGTTCGGACGGAGTGATGGCGGTCGGTCATCGTACTACAACGTGAGCCCGGTGGTCCGGGTCCGCGTGGCGAGCCAGTTCTCGGGTTCCATCGGCCTCAGCTTTTCCGGGAACAAGAGCGATCGCCAGTGGCTCCGGAACTTCGGAGACGCGGGGCATGACACCACGCAATACACCGTAGCCCACCTGTCGCAGAAGACGCTGTCGCTCACGACGCGCCTGAACTACACGGCCTCGCCCAACCTCTCGATCCAGTTCTACGGGTCGCCGTTCGTGTCGGTGGGCGAGTACGACGAGTGGCGGGAAGTCACCGACGGTCGGGCGCCGCTATACGCCGATCGCTACCGCCCCTTCACGCAGGGTGATGACGTGGGCGACGAGGACTTCAACTTCAAACAGTTCCGGTCCAACCTGGTGATGCGCTGGGAGTACCGTCCCGGGTCCACGCTCTTTCTTGTCTGGGGCCAGGGACGTGAACAGGGTCACCTCGACCCCGGCAACTTCAGCGGC
>DASWGU010000169.1:0-2846 GCA_036393555.1 Gemmatimonadaceae bacterium | reverse complement strand
CGACCGGTAGACGGCGCAACCGGGTGTACCGTTACGACCGCTACCTGGCCATCCTCAATGAGGGGACGGAACCCCTATGAGCCCCGAGATCTCCGAGCGCTCGTTCGAGGAGGCGATCGAGTGCGCGCTGCTCCAGCACGGGCCGGATACCTGCGCGGGAGACACGAACGCCGTCCGGGAGACGCCGCCGCCCTACGGTGACACGCCGCCGGGCGGCTATCGCAGGCGCAAGCCGGAGGACTACGACCGCTCGGTGTGCCTCCTGCCTCGCGACGTGGTGGACTTCGTGCTCACCACGCAACCGAAGGAATGGCAGAAGCTCGAACAGCATCACGGCGCGGCGGTGCGCGAGCAGTTCCTGAAGCGCTGGTGCGATGGTCGCGCAGCGCCCTGAACTCTTCCGCGCCGTCACGATAGACTATCCCGCCCTCGACATGGTGCGCTTCGACCAGTCGTCGCGAGCGAAGGTGGCCCGCGGTAGCTGTGGATGGAAGGCGACGGCCATCACGTCGCTGGCGCTGCCGGTGTCGGTCATCTCGTCCTTCATCGTGATGAGCGCGATGGGCTTCACGCTCAACGTGCTCACGCTGATGGCGCTCTCGCTCTCGATCGGCATCCTGATCGACGATGCGATCGTGGTGATCGAGAACATCGTCAGGCACCGGGAGATGGGGGAGGACCACTTCACGGCGGCCTCCGTGGGGACACGCGAGATCGTGCTCGCGGTGATAGCCACGACGCTTTCGATCGTGGCGGTGTTCGTGCCGGTCGCGTTCATGCGCGGTATCATCGGGCGGTTCTTCTTCGCATTCGGCATCACTGTCGCGTGGGCGGTGCTGGTGTCGCTCTTCGTGTCGTTCACGCTGACGCCGATGCTGAGCGCCTGGTGGGGAGTGAATCCCCATGGCGGCCATGCGACGCGCAACCCCGTGACGCGCGGGATCGCGGCGTTCAATCGGTCGTTTGACCGCCTTTCGACGCGCTATCGGGGCGTCATCGCGTGGGCGCTGGGTCACCGCAAGTCGACCCTGGGCCTGGCCGTGCTGAGCTTTGTGGCGGCGCTCATGCTCACACCCTTCATCGGCGGCAGCTTCGCGCCGGACACGGACCAGTCCGAGTTCGTCGTCCAGTTCGAGGCTCCTGAGGGCTCGAGCCTGGAATACACGCGCGAGAAGGCGGAGCACATCGATGCCCTGCTGCGCGCCGAGGAGGAGGTCGCATACACCTTCACGACGATCGGGTCTGGCGCCACGGGCACGGTGAAGGCCGGTGAGGTCTACGTCCGGCTGACGCCGACGGATGACCGCGAGCGCTCGCAGCAGGAGATGATGGCCGTGACCCGGGCGAAGCTGGCGACTGTGTTCGGCGTGCGCTCGTCGGTGCTCGTCCCGTCGGGGATCGGCGGGGCGCAGGCGCCACTGCAGGTCGAGATTCGCGGGTCGGCCGTGGTCGAGCTGCAGCGCATCTCCGACGAGTCGATGCGGATCCTCGCGGCCGTCCCGGGCATCGCCGACATGCGGTCGTCGATCGGTACGCCGCGGCCGGAGTTCCGAATCGAGGTCAATCGCGACCTTGCCAACGAGGTGGGGGTGGACCTCAGCACCATCTCCACGACACTCCGTCCACTGATGGCCGGTGAGGTGGCGACGCGCTGGGAGGATCCCACGGGTGAGGAGCGCGACGTGGTGGTGCAGGTTGCGCCCGAGGAGCGGCGGACCGTGAGCGACCTCGGCTCCATTCCGGTCCCGACCGCATCACGGGGTCCCGGCGGTGTGGAGACCGTGCCGCTGCGGAGCATTGCCCGGATCATTGAGGGTACGGCCCCGGCGCAGATCGACAGGAAGAACCTCCAGCGCATCGTGGCCATCGGTGCGACGAACGTTGACGGTGTCGCCATCTCCGAGGCGTCGGCGTCGATGCGCACGGCGCTGCAGGACGTGTCGCTGCCGCCGGGCTACAGCATCGTGCTGGGTGGTGAGACGCAGCAGCTCGAGGAGACGGCCGGCTATGCGCTGGAGTCGCTGGCGCTGGCCGTGATCCTGATCTTCCTGATCCTGGCTTCGCAGTTCGAGTCGCTCACGCAGCCGTTCGCGATCATGCTGTCGCTGCCGCTCTCGCTGGTCGGTGTGTTGCTCGCGCTGCTGCTGACGGGATTGACGCTGAACATCATGTCGATGATCGGTGTGATCATGCTCATGGGACTTGTCACGAAGAACGCCATCCTGCTGATCGACAACGCCAATGCCCGCCGGCGGGAGGGAACGGAGCGCACGCAGGCACTGGTCGATGCCGGTGCGGTGCGTCTCCGTCCCATCATCATGACGACCATGGCGATGATCGCTGGGATGACGCCGGTGGCCCTGTCACTGGGCGATGGTGGTGCGTTCCGGGCCCCGATGGCGCGGGCGGTGATCGGTGGCCTGATCACGTCGACGCTGCTCACGCTGGTGGTGGTGCCCGTGGCGTACACTTACCTCGAGGGATTTGGTGCGCGGGTTCGGCGGTTCTTCGCGAGCGACGATCGGGTGAAGGAGATCGAGGCGGAGCGGAAGCGGGCGGGGTTGCAGCTCGGCGAGGGGGACTGAGGTCGATGCGCCGGATGGCCCACAGGCTTGGGATTGCCGAATGGGGCCTATACCGGCTCGCCACGCGTGAGAAACGCCAGGCTTTTTGATGGGTGATCGGTCGCGGTAAATGATGGAATAGGAGAATCAACGCGCTGGGAGCAGGCGCAGGGATATGGCAGTCGGCCGCGGGCGGCCATGAGGGCGTGCGTGCATCCGAAGAGACGCGGTTCCCGGTTCCCATCTCTATAGGGACCGGGAACTGGGAACCGCGAGTTACCG
>DASWGU010000168.1:0-5032 GCA_036393555.1 Gemmatimonadaceae bacterium | reverse complement strand
CGACTGACGACTGACGACTGACGACCCATCACTACCGCTTGCTGAACTGGAACCGCTTCCGGGCGCCTGGGCGTCCGGGCTTCTTGCGTTCGACGGAGCGCGCGTCGCGGGTCAGCAGGCCCAGGTCGCGCAATTTGCGGCGATGGACCTCATCCATCTTCACGATGGCCCGTGCCGCCGCCAGTCGCAGCGCCCCGGCCTGTCCCGCCTGCCCACCGCCTTCCACCCGTGCCTTGACGTCCCACCGGCCCAGCATGTCGGTGGCGGTAAAGGGCTGTTGAATGGCGGAGACCAGAGCCGGACGCGGAAAGTAATCGCCTAACGTCCGACCGTTGATGTCCCACTTCCCCGAACCGGGGCGCAGGTAGATGCGGCAGACGGACTCCTTCCGGCGCCCAACTGCGTGGATCGTTTCGTTGTCGGCCATGCTATTCGCTCGTGGTGCTGAAGGTCAGCGCGGTCGGCTGCTGGGCGGCGTGCGGATGATCGCTGCCGGCGTAGACCCGCAGCTTGCGGCGCAGCGTCTGCTTCGCCAGCGATGACTTGGGCAGCATGCCGTACACGGCCTTTTCGATCACGCGCTCGGGATGCCGCGCGAGCATGCTGGCAAACGGCGTGAACCGCTCGTGACCCATATACCCCGTGTGGCGGAAGTACTTCTTCTGCTCTGCCTTGCGGCCCGTGACGACGACCTTGGACGCGTTGAGCACGATGACGAAGTCACCGGTGTCCATGTGCGGCGTGAAGACGGGCTTGTGCTTGCCTCGAATGATCCTGGCGATCTCGGACGCCAAGCGCCCCAGCACCTGTCCGTCGGCATCGACGACGAACCACTTGTGCTGTATGGTGGCAGGCGTGGCGGAAAAGGTCTTCATGTGCGATTCGGAATCGTTCAAGCAGGAAACCGGCCACCCCACAAGGGAAGGCCGATTTTTGACAGAAACCTAAGATAGACAGTGCTTTAGCGCGTGTCAACGCGAGCCGGACGCCTGAGTCGTGAGTGCTGGATGCTCAACCTGCTTCCTGGTCCTGGAGCTGGTGCTGAGCCAAACCCCTGCACCGGCAGTTCACCCGGTTCGAGCACCCAGTTCAGAGCACTCAGCGATCCATGCTTCCGTCAGGCGATCTCGACGAGCGTCGCCCCCTTCTCCACAGCCTGCCCCGGTGTCACGCGAACAGCGGCCACGGTGCCCGGACCGGTAGCCCGCAGCTCGTTCTCCATTTTCATCGCTTCCATCACCACCAGTGGCTGGCCGGCCTGAACCGCGTCGCCGACTGTCACGGCCACACGAACGACGAGGCCGGGCATGGGCGCCACGAGCGGTGCCGGCCCTCCGGTCGCGCCGGCCGGTCCCGTCAGGTCCTGGATTGCCCGGCGGCGCTCGTCAAGCGCCTCGACCTCGAATCGGAATCCGTCGGTCCAGAGGCTGTACCGGCCTCGCGATTCACCGCCCAACACGGCGATGCGATGCAGCGTACGACCGAGCGTGAGCAGGTAGATGGGCGTTCCCTCAATGGCCTCGAGATGCGCCTGAACCGGTTCGCCACCGACGGTGATCCCATCCGGTCCGAGTGCCACCACGATTCGTTCGCCGTTCACATCCACGATGTACTTCAGCGCGCCTCCGGGGTCAGCTCACAGACGACCTCGACGTGGGCCGTCTGGGGAAACATGTCGTACGCCCGCACCGACGCCACTCGCCATGACGTCAGCCTTCCGACGTCGCGAGCAAGCGTGGCCGGATCGCAGCTCATGTACAGGACACAGCGCAATCGGGGCGCCATGTTCAGCACGTCCGACACGCGCTGGTCGATACCGGCGCGGGGCGGATTCAGGATGATGACGTCGGCCGGCAGGACTCCGGCGAGCCGCTCCTCGACGCGACCCACTACGACGCGCACCGCCGGTAGTCGCCGCGCCACGTATGCGGCCGCCTCTTCGTCCGACTCGATCACGGTCACCGACACACTGCGACCGGCGAGTTCCCCCGCCGTCGCGCCGAGGCCGGCGTAGGCATCGACGGCGGTGAGGGGAGCATGCGCCATGGCCCGTTCGACGAGTTCCGATCGGGCCATGGCGGCAATGGCGGGATTCACCTGCTCGAACGACTCCTCGGGCGTGCCGGCGGAGCGCCGGTCCACGAGAACGCGCGGTGCGTCGTGTGCCGGCCGCCATCGGATGACGGACAGCGACAGGCACCGCGCTGCAAAGTCCCGGGCCCCCGGCCACGTGCTGCCTCCTTCGACGACGAATCCGGCCTCGGTCCCCAGCAGGCGGACCACGCCGCGCAGTTCCGGCGCAGCGGGCAGAAGTGCCGAGGCGGCGATCACCTCGCGCCACGCGGCGACGACCCGGTCGTCGGTGATGGGACATTCACCGAGCGAAAAGACGCGCCCCGGATCCAGTCGCCCGTGGAGGCCAATCACCCACTGTCCGCGCTGCGACCGCATCGCCAGCGTCAGGCGTGAGCGGTACCCCCATTGCGACGGGCTCGGCACCACCGGCGGCACATCGACGGCGCGGCGCGCGATGCGCTGGAAGGCATCCTGCACTATCCGTCGCTTCTGCTCGAGTTGCGGCTCATACGACAGGTGCTGCAACTGGCACCCGCCACAATCGTCACCCAGGTAGTGGCGACAGCGGGGAGCGACGCGATCGGGTGACTGCTCGATGAGTCGGACGACCTCTCCGCGCCCCAGTCGACCCCGCAGCCGCACGGTTGCCTCCACGACGTCGCCTGGCGCCGTGCGCGGCACGAAAACCGCCAGACCGTCCAGGTGCCCTATCCCGTCTCCGCCGCCGGCGATCGACTCGATGGTGATTCGCGCAGGGGGGCTGGTCATCGGCTACCTGAGCGCCTCACGGCGCGCGGTGTCGACCCACCGATCGACAGCCCCGGCCGGCGCAGCCCGAGTGCCTCGCGGTGCGCCCCGGTCACGCTCGGCCAACAGCGCGGCGGCCACGGCGGCCAGCATTCGATCCGCAGCAGG
This sequence comes from Gemmatimonadaceae bacterium, assembly GCA_036393555.1. Lineage (GTDB taxonomy): Bacteria > Gemmatimonadota > Gemmatimonadetes > Gemmatimonadales > Gemmatimonadaceae > JABWBJ01. Next base: position 2,041 of record DASWGU010000168.1, on the reverse strand, counting down.
TGGCGGGTGCGTCGTCAAGGACGCGAGACGCTGCTCGAGCCACTGGATGCTGATGTCGCCGCGTCGGAACTCTTCGTCCTCCATGACACGGAGGTGGAACTCGCGCGAGGTCTCCACGCCGACGATGCGGAGCTCATGGAGGGCGCGGCGCATTCGCTCAATGGCGTCCAGCCGTGTTCTGGCCCAGACGATCAGTTTGCCAAGCAGCGGATCGTAGTGCAGTCCGATGGCGCTGCCGGGCTCGATTCCACCGTCCCATCGCACCCCGGGCCCGGACGGGACGTGCAGGAAGGCGATCCGACCGGTGGACGGCAGAAACCCGTTCGCTGGATCCTCGGACGTGATCCGGCATTCGATGGCCCACCCGCGCGGTTCCATCGACGCGGGCAGATTCAGCCGTTCACCGGCGGCGATCCGGATCTGCCAGCACACCAAGTCGATACCGGTAACGAATTCGGTGACCGGATGCTCGACCTGGAGTCGGGTGTTCATCTCCAGGAAGTAGAAGTTACCCTCGCGATCGAGGAGGAACTCGCAGGTGCCCGCGTTGACGTAACCCGCGGCGCGTGCGGCGGCCACGGCGGTCTGGCCCATGCGCCGGCGGATGTCCGGAGTGAGCGCCACGCTGGGCGCCTCCTCGATCATCTTCTGGTGCCGGCGCTGGACGGAGCACTCGCGCTCACCTAACGACAGAATGGTTCCGTGGCGGTCGGCAAGGACCTGGATTTCCACGTGTCGCGGACCGTCGAGGTACTTCTCGACGTAAACAGCGTCGTCCCCGAACGCGTTCAGCGCCTCGCGCCGCGCGGCGGCCAGCGCCCCCTCGAGCTCGCCGGGCTGGCGCACGAGGCGCATGCCCTTGCCGCCCCCGCCAGCGGCCGCCTTCACCAGGATCGGGAATCCGATCGACTCGGCGGCCGCCAGTCCGTCCGCCACGTCCACCACCGGTTTCGTCGTTCCCGGCACGACCGGCACTCCGGCCATCAGGGCCAGCCGCCGCGCCTCGGTCTTGGAGCCCATGGCCGCGATGGCCTCGGGCGGCGGGCCGATCCACGTGAGGCCCCGATCCTGCACCAGCCGCGCGAACCATTCGCGCTCGGAGAGGAATCCGTAGCCGGGGTGGATGGCGCCGGCGCCGGCACTCAGCGCCGCGTCGACGATGCGCTCTCCCTGCAGGTAGCTCTCCGACGATGGGGATGGCCCGATGTGCACCGCCTCGTCCGCCTCCCGCACGTGCGGAGCGTGCGCGTCGGCGTCGGAGTGGACCGCCACGCTCGCGATGCCCAGTTCGCGGCACGCTCTGATGATGCGTACCGCGATCTCGCCGCGATTGGCGATCAGCACTTTGGTGAACATGGGGGCCGAGATCAGGGGTCAGAGAATGCGTCGGATGCGAATTCGGTACCACCAGGGGAGCCGCTCCGAGCCCGGGATGCGGGTCCCCTCTGACCTCCACCCTCTGACCTAGAGCGGTATGTTCCCATGCTTCTTTTTGGGGTTCGCGTCCCGTTTTCCGGCCAGCGTCTCGAGGGCATCGATCAGTCTGGGCCGGGTATCGCGGGGGTCGATGATGTCGTCCACGTACCCTCGTGAGGCGGCGACGTATGGGTTCGCGAACTTCTCGCTGTACTCGGCGACGCGGTCGTCCAGGGCCCTGGCAGGGTCGGGGCTTTCTCCGATTTCCTTCCTGAACAGGATCTCGACCGCGCCCTTGGGACCCATGACGGCTATCTCGGCGGTCGGCCACGCGAGGTTGAGGTCGCCGCGGATGTGCTTCGAGCTCATGACGTCATACGCGCCGCCGTACGCCTTTCGCGTGATCACGGTGAGTTTGGGAACGGTCGCCTCGCAATAGGCATAGAGCAGCTTGGCACCGTGGCGGATGATGCCCCCGTGTTCCTGGCCGACGCCCGGGAGGAAGCCGGGCACATCCTCGAATGTGACGAGCGGGATGTTGAACGCATCGCAGAACCGGACGAAGCGCGCGGCCTTGACCGAAGCGTTGATGTCCAGCACACCGGCCAGGACCGCGGGCTGGTTC